>NZ_CP157390.1:0-313362 GCF_040050925.1 Leifsonia sp. NPDC080035
TGCAGCGCGCCGATCGTCTCGCCGTCGTCCAGGTCGAAGCCGAGCAGCTCCTCGATGAGCGCGATCCGCTGGTAGAACACCGACCGGGACAGGTGACTCGCCGCCGCGGCCCTGGTGCGGTTGCCGGGATGCGCGAGGTACGCCCGGAGCACCTCGATCAGGTCGCCGTCGTTCGCGAGGTCGTGCTCGATGAGCGGCCGCAGCATCGTCTCGGAGTGCTCCAGCATCCGCGGGTCGCTGCCGAACGCGGTGACCAGGCGCAGCAGCGGACGGCGCTCGGCGCGCTGGACGACGGGCGCGCGGCCGCGACCGGCGGCCGCCCTGCCTGCGAGCGCGACCGCCTCCTCGATCGAGGAGAGCAGGCCGGGGATGCCGTGCGCGACGGACCCGACGCCGATCGCGGAGGCGTCCTCGCCGGCGACGGCCGCGAGCAGCGCATCCCCCGGCTCCCGGTCGCCGCGCGAGGACACGGCGACCACGAGCAGACCGGGCGCGGAGGGATGCGCCGCCGCGATCGCCTGCGCTCCCGCCGCCCGGGCGGCGTCGACGGCGCGCGCCGCCGCCGCGCCTGCGCTCTCCGCCCCGGCGCCGCGCGGCCGCACGGCGACGCCGGTCAGCACCCGCCCGGCGACCGGGAACCCCGCGGCGGCGAACCGCGCCGCCAGGCCGCCCTCGCCGGCGAACCGGCGCCCGAGCAGCGCACCGAGCAGGGCATCGTGACTGCGCCGCGTCCACTCGTCGTCGTCCCTGTCGGCGAGCCGGCTGAGGGCGAGCGCCACGGCCGCCTGCTCCAGCACCGTGGACCGGCCGGCGGGATGCGGCTCCCCCGGCAGCGCGATCAGGTGACCCCAGCGCATCCCGCGCGCCTCGACGGCCGTGATCGTCCAGCCCTCCTCGCCGACGCCGCGGTGCGCCAGCCGTGAGCGCTGCTCCCAGTCGGCGAGCTCCGCGTCCCCGTCCCGGAGGTTCTCGGCGGCGATGACCTGGTGGCCGGTGTCCTCGAGCACCACCGGGCAGCCGAGCACGCGCGCGGCCTGCGCCACGATGAAGTCGGCGGGGCTGCCGCGCAGGCTGAGCTCGGTGAAGAGCGCGTGGATCTCGTCCCTGGCCCGCAGGGCGACCATCTGCTCGTCGATGATCCTGGCGTGCACGGCCTCGGTGATCGCGACGAAGCGCGCCTCCCGGTGCAGCACGGCGAGCGGCAGTCCCGCCGCACGGAACTCCGCGACCAGGGCGTCCGGCGCGGACGGCATCCGCTCGCTCAGCTCGATCACGAGTCCGGCGATGCCCGCGTTCACCAGCTGACGGCCGAGACCGTGCAGGGCGGCGGAGTCCGCGGGCCAGCCCACACCGGTGGCGAGCAGCAGCTCTCCGCCCGAGACCAGGCGCGCCGCGCCGACGATCTCGGCCACGTGCACCCACCGGACGCGCGCATCCAGCCCGTCCTCCCCCGCCACCACTTCTGGGAGGGCGCCGGCCACCGCGTCCATCCGCAGCACCTCGCGCACGGTCGGCAGCAGCGCGGGCTGCGGCTCCGGACGAACTGTATTGTCCACGCTCAAGCTCCGACGATCTGGCATCCTCGCGCCGACCTCCACTCTGTGATCATTGGGATGCAAGCCTACTTCCCCGATCGGGCATTCCGTCCGACAACGAGCACTCAGGAGGACCCGTGGCCCTGATCCGCCACTTCGTCAACGGCGAGGAGACCGGCGAGCCGGTCCGCCTCGGCCCCGTCTTCGACCCCGCGACGGGCCGCCAGCAGCACGAGGTCGTGCTCGGCACCGTCGCCGACGTGGAGGCGGCGGTCGCCGCCGCGAAGGCGGCGCTCCCGGCCTGGCGCGCCACCAGCCTCACCAAGCGCGCCGACGTGCTGTTCCGGCTGCGGCACCTGCTCACCGAGCGCCGCGACGAGCTCGCCGCCATCGTCACCAGCGAGCACGGCAAGGTGCTCTCCGACGCGGCGGGCGAGATCGGCCGGGGCCTGGAGAACGTGGAGTTCGCCTCCGGCCTGATCGACAAGCTCAAGGGCGAGTACAGCGAGCAGGTCTCGACCGGCATCGACGTGCACAGCGTCAAGCAGCCGGTGGGCGTCGTCGCCTGCATCACCCCGTTCAACTTCCCGGTCATGGTTCCGCTGTGGATGGTCGCCAGCGCCATCGCCTGCGGCAACACCGTCGTGCTGAAGCCCAGCGAGAAGGATCCGTCCGCCTCGGTCTTCCTGGCGAGACTGTTCCAGGAGGCGGGCCTGCCGGACGGCGTGCTCAACGTCGTGCACGGCGACAAGGAGGCGGTGGACACGCTGCTCGACGCGCCGGACGTCTCCGCCGTCTCGTTCGTCGGCTCCACCCCGATCGCCCGCTCGATCTACCAGCGGGCGAGCGCCAACGGCAAGCGCGTCCAGGCCCTCGGCGGCGCCAAGAACCACATGGTCGTGCTGGAGGATGCCGACATCGACGCGGCCGCCGACGCCGCCGTCTCCGCCGCCTACGGCTCCGCCGGCGAGCGCTGCATGGCCGTCAGCGTCCTGGTCGCCGTCGGCGACGTCGCCGACCGGCTGGTCCCGGCCATCCAGAGCCGGCTCGGCTCGCTCGCGATCGGCCCCGGCACCGACCCGGCCAGCGAGATGGGCCCGCTCATCACCCGCGAGCACCGCGACAAGGTCGCCTCCTACGTCGCGGGCGCCGCTGCCGAGGGCGCGACCGTCGTCGTCGACGGCACCGAGCGCGGGTTCGACGGCGACGGCTTCTTCGTCGGCGTCAGCCTGATCGACCACGTGAAGCCGGGCACGAAGGTGTACGACGACGAGATCTTCGGGCCGGTGCTCTCGGTCGTCCGGGTGGACACGTTCGACGAGGCGATCGCGCTGGTGAACGCCAACCCGTACGGCAACGGCGTCGCGATCTTCACGCAGGACGGCGGCGCAGCACGCCGGTTCGAGTTCGAGATCGAGGTCGGGATGGTCGGGGTCAACGTCCCCATCCCCGTGCCGGTCGGTGCGTACTCGTTCGGCGGCTGGAAGAATTCGTTGTTCGGGGACTCGCACATCTACGGCCCCGAGTCGTTCCACTTCTACACGCGCAGCAAGGTCGTCACCACGCGCTGGCCCGAGCCGCAGCACTCGACGATCGAGCTCGCCTTCCCCGGCAACTCCTGAGCGATCACACGGAGGATCCCATGACCGACACGATCGACACCACCGCCCGCGCGGGCGCCGCCCGCACCGGCTTCACCGACCGCACGGGGGTGGAGCACCGCTTCGGCGACGCCGACGCCGAGACCCAGGTGCGCAGCGACGACCGCAACCACGTCTTCCACTCGTGGAGCGCTCAGGCGCACATCGACCCGCTGCCCATCGCGGCGGCCGAGGGCTCCACGTTCTGGGACTACCAGGGCAACGCCTACCTCGACTTCGGCTCCCAGCTGGTGAACCTGAACCTCGGCCACCAGCATCCGGACCTCGTGGCCGCCATCCAGCAGCAGGCAGGACGGCTCGCGACCATCCAGCCGTCGATGGCGAACGACGTGCGCGGCGAGCTCGCCCGGCGCATCGCGAACGTCGCGCCGGGAACGCTGAACACGGTCTTCTTCACCAACGGCGGGGCCGACGCGAACGAGTACGCGGTGCGGATGGCACGACGGGTCACCGGGCGCCGCAAGGTGCTCTCGATGTACCGCTCGTACCACGGCGGCACCTCGACCGCGATCTCGCTCACCGGTGACCCGCGGCGCTGGGCGAACGAACCGAGCGACCCGTCCGTCGCGCACTTCTTTGGTCCGTACCCGTACCGTTCCGCGTTCCACTCCAGCACCCCGGAAGAGGAGACGCAGCGCGCCCTCGAGCACCTCGAGAACGTCATCGTGCTGGAGGGCGCGGCCACCGTCGCGGCGATCATCATCGAGACCGTCGTCGGCACCAACGGCGTGCTGGTCCCCCCGCCCGGCTATCTCGCCGGCGTGCGGGAGCTGTGCGACCGCTACGGCATCGTCTACATCGCCGACGAGGTGATGGTGGGCTTCGGCCGCGTCGGCGAGTGGTTCGCCGTGGACGCGTTCGACGTCGTCCCCGACCTGATCACCTTCGCCAAGGGCGTGAACTCGGGGTACGTGCCGCTCGGCGGCGTGGTCATCTCGGACGCCATCGCGTCGTTCTTCGACGACGTGTCGTTCCAGGGCGGACTGACCTACTCCGGCCACCCGCTGGCGTGCGCGGCCGGCGTCGCGACGTTCGAGGTGTTCGAGCGGGACGGCATCCTCGAGCGCGTCCGCGACCTCGGCGCCCGCGTCGTCGAGCCCGAGATCACGTCCTGGCTCGAGAGGCACGCGTCGCTCGGCGAGGTGCGCGGCCGCGGGCTGTTCTGGGCGCTGGAGCTGGTGCGCGACCGCGACACGCGCGAGCCGCTCGTCCCTTTCAACGCGTCCGGCGCCGACGCCGCCCCGATGGCGGAGGTGGCCGCCGCGTGCAAGAAGGCCGGCGTCTGGCCGTTCACGCACTTCAACCGCGTGCACATCGCCCCGCCGCTGGTGATCACCGAGGAGGAGCTTCGCCGGGGCCTCGCCGCGATCGACGACGCCCTGACCATCGCCGACCGCTACGCGAGCGCCTGAATCGCATCCCACCCCTCCGCGGCACGGCCGTCCCCGATATCGTTGCAGCATGAGCGAACCCGGGGACGGCCGCGTCGCGGTCTATATCGACTTCGACAACATCGTCATCTCGCGCTACGACCAGGTGCACGGCCGTGGTCAATTCATGCGCGACCGGCAGAAGTCGGGAGGGGCGCCGAAGCCCGCCTTCGCCGCGAAGCTCGCGGAGGCCCGCGTCGACCTCGGTGCGGTCATCGACTTCGCGTCGTCGTTCGGCACCCTGGTGCTGACCCGCGCCTACGCAGACTGGTCCGCCGCGGTGAACGCGGAGTACCGCGGCCAGCTCGTCGGGCGGGCGGTCGACCTCGTGCAGCTGTTCCCCGCCGCCGCGTACGCGAAGAACGGCGCCGACATCCGGCTGGCCGTGGACGCGGTGGAGGACCTGTTCCGGCTGCCCGAGCTCACCCACGTGGTGATCGTCGCAGGCGACTCGGATTACATCCCGCTGGCCCAGCGGATCAAGCGGCTCGGCCGGTACGTGATCGGGATCGGCGTCGCCGGGTCCACCGCGCGCTCGCTCGCCGCCGCGTGCGACGAGTTCGTCAGCTACGACGACCTGCCCGGCATCGCCAGGGACGAGGCCGCGGAGCCGGACGTGGCCGAGGTCGAGGTCGCTGAGACGGCAGCGGCGGAGCCCGTCACCGAGCCGACCGCCGCCGAGGATGCCCCCGCCGCCGGCGAGCAGGCGCCCGCGCAGCCGAAACGCGCCACCCGCAAGCGCAAGAGCACCGCCGCCCCGGTCGATGTGCCTGAGGAGGAGGACGAGCCGCAGGTCGACTCGCAGGCCATCGCCACCCGGCTGCTCGCCAGGGCCCTGCAGCTCGGCCACGAGAAGGACGACTCGGAGTGGCTGCACAGCTCGGCCGTCAAGGGCCAGATGAAGCGGATGGACCCGTCCTTCAGTGAGAAGGCCCTCGGCTACCGCTCGTTCTCCGACTTCGTGAAGTCCCGCAGCGATCTGGTGGAGCTGGACGACAGCTCCACCGCCCAGATGGTGCGCCTCGCGCCGACCCGGTCCCGGCGTGCGCGGCACAGCGGCAAGGCCACCGACTCGGTGAGGGCGTCATGACCGGCACGGCGGAGCCGCGCCGGCCGGGCGTGGTGACCGCGGTCGCGATCCTGTGCTGGGTGGTCGGCACGCTGGAGGGCCTCACCGGCATCCTGTACCTGAGGCTTGCGTCCCTGAACGCGATGACGGACACCCCCGCCGCGAGCGCCTTCACGTTCGGCATCGGCTACATCGTGGTCGGGCTCGCCTACATCGCGGTCGGCTTCGGCGTGTTCCGCGGTGCCGATCTCGCCCGCGTCATCGTGCTGCTGGTCAGCCTGATCAACTTCGCCGTCGGCCTGTTCACCGCGCTGAGCGGCCAGCCGCTGACCGGCATCCTCTCGATGGGGCTCGCCGTCGCGATCACGCTTCCGCTGTGGGCGGGACCGGGACGCGCGTGGTTCGACGCCCGCCGCTCGCGATCATCCTGAGCGAGCATCCTGAGCGCGCATCCAGCAAGCGGGCGTTGACTGACGCCCATGGGACGACAGTGGATCGCGGAGCAGTGGGGCGGGCCGGAAACGTGGCGGTTCGCGGAGACGGAGACCCGGCAGCCGGGCACCGGTGAGGTCACCATCCGGGTGCGAGCCGCCGGCGTCAACCCCGCCGACTACAAGCACGTTGCGTCGCCGCGACCCGGACTCCAGCTCCCCGTCCCGATCGGCTACGAGGTCGCCGGGGTGATCGCCGCGATCGGACCGGACACCGAGATCGCCTCCGGCGGCGGCGCCGAGGGCGACGAGGTCCTCGCCTTCCGCATCCAGGGCGGCTACGCCACCGAGGTGACGGTGCCGGCGAAGGACGTCTTCGCCAAGCCGCCCCGGCTCGCCGACGAGGAGGCGGCGAACCTGCTCCTGGCCGGCACGACGGCCGCGCAGATGCTCGACGTCACCCGCGTCCGCGGCGGTGAGACCATCCTCGTGCACGGCGCGTCCGGCGCGGTCGGCGTCAGCATCCTGCAGCAGGCGGCGGAGCTCGACGTGCGGGTGATCGGCACGGCGAGCGAGCAGAGCTTCGCGCGCGTCCGCCGCTTCGGCGGCGTTCCCGTCGCGTACGGACCGGGCCTCGCCGACCGGGTGCGGGAGGCGGCGCAGGGCGAGGTGGCCGCGGCGCTGGACACCGTGGGCACCGACGAGGCGGTGGACGTCTCGCTCGAACTGGTGCCGGATCGCGACCGGATCGTCACGATCGTGGCCGCACAACGCGCCGAGCGGGAGGGCTTCCGCGCCGTCGCCGGCGCGCAGCCGGAGAGCGCCGCGTTCCGGGACGCCGCCAGGGGCCGCCTGATCGCGCTCGCCGGCAGCGGGCGCCTGCAGGTGCCGGTGGCGAAGACCTACCCGCTCTCCGAGGCTCCGGAGGCGCTCCGCTTCCTCGCCGAGGGCCACCCCGGCGGCAAGATCGCCCTGCTCCCCTGACCCTGCCCGGGCCAGCAGGTCGCCGAGCGGTCGCGACACGCCGCCGTGCGTCCGTCGACGCGGCGCGTCGCGACCGCTCGACGCCCCCGCAGAGGGCGGACGCGCAGGTACGCCCCGCGCGTCCGGCCAGGCCGCCGGAGCGCTCTTTCAGCGGTCGGTCACGCCACCTGCAGCTGGGTGCGCGCGGGCGACGGGCAGATCAGGAAGGCGTGACCGTGGTCGCGCTCCGTCACGTGCATGTCGATCCGTGCGCCGCACAGCGGGCAGGTCGCCGCTTCCGTCCTCGCCGTCTCCGGCCCGTAGGGGCCGAGCGGAGGCGGACCGAGGACCGGGAGCAGCTTGGCGTCAAGCCACTCCGCTGCTCGCCCGGCGCGCCCGCCGAGCCGGCCCTCCACCTTGTTCATGCTCCGATGGTAGGCCGGTTCCGCGGCAGTGTGACCGATGCCGGAGGGACTCACAGCGCACTCTCTCAGAGCCCTAGGAAGTGGCAGGCTCCTGCCTGCCCCGGGGGCGGACGAACACCAGCAGGCCGAGGTGCACCACCGCGAGTCCGCTGGCGACCGCGACGGCGGCGAGCCAGCTGGATGCGGTGGTGCCCGCGCTGAAGAGCAGGCCGAGGATCGTGGTCGCGACGATCGCTCCGACATACCGGGACGTCTGGAAGATGCCGGCCGCGACACCGGCGTCCTGGGGGCGCGCCGACGCGTACAGCGCCTGGTTCATCGCGATGCTCACCACGCAGTACGGCACGCCGAGTGCCGCGGTCAGCAGCAGCACCACCCACGGCGCGGTGGTGGCGGCGGCGAAGGCGAGCAGCGCGGCGCCGGCGATCAGGGCGACCGCGCCGGTGATCAGGGTGGGACGGAGCCCGATGCCCTCGATGGCGCGGGCGGCGAGCGGCGTGATGACGATGGTGACCGCCGCGAGCGGGAACATCAGCAGCCCGGCGATGCCCGCCGGATAGCCGCCGTGCTCCTGCAGGTACTGCGGCAGGCCGAAGAACGCCGAGTAGTAGACGATGTTGAAGATCGCGAAGCACAGGTAGACCATCAGCAGCCGGCGGTTCGCGGCGAGCAGGCGCAGGTCGAGGAACGGGTGGCGCGTGCGCAGCTCGCGCAGCACGAAAAGACCGCCGGCGACGACGGCGACCGGCAGCAGCCACCAGAGCGGTTGCGGGTTCAGATCGAGCAGGAAGACCAGCAGCGCGGTCAGGGTGGCGACGAACAGCAGGATGCCCGGCACGTCCGATTCGGCGATGGTGCGGCGCAGCGGCACGCGCTCGCGGCTGGCGTCGCGCGGCGCCAGCATCCAGACGCCCGCGAACGCGAGGGCGGACAGCGGCACGTTGACCCAGAAGATCGACGGCCAGCCGAGGAACGTGACGAGCGCACCGCCGAGCACCGGCCCGACCGCGGCGCCCGAGGTGTTCGCGATCTGGATGCGGCCGAGCAGCCGCGGTGTTCCGACGTCGCTGCGCGCGGCGATGGTGCGCAGCATGGCGATGGCCGAGGGGAACGCCGTAGCGGTGCCGATGGCGAGGGCGACCCGCCCGATGCAGACGCCGACGAAGGAGCCTGCGAAGGGCGTGACCGCGCACGCGAGCGCGACCACGAGCATCCCGAACAAAAACAGCCGGCGCGGACCGAACCGATCCGCGAGGCGCCCCATCAGGGGCTGCCCGGCCGCCGAGGCCAGATAGAACGAGGTGATGACCCAGGTGACCGTTGTGACGTCCACGCGGAACGAGTGCTGCAGCGGCACGAGCGCCACCGCGATCATCGAGGAGTTCAGCGGGTTGAGCAGCGTGCCGAGGCTGAGCGCGGCGACCGCCCAGCCCGCACGGGTGCGGTCGGGCGGGGCTGCTGTCACGCCCCCACCCTACCCGCGGCGGTGGATGCGGCCCCGGCTACTCCCGGAGGTCGTCGGTGGTGAGCGGGATGGTCGAGCGGTACGGGTAGGCCGGCATCGAGGAGAACTCCTCGTCGTCGTCCAGCTCGTACACGTCGTAGGCGAGAGCGCCCGCGAACGTCGTCGCCACGCGGATCTCGCCCGGCGGACACCCGCCGATCAGGGGCACGACCACGACGCTGTCCAGGGTCCGGCCGTCCTCGTAGAGGAGCGCCGCTTTGATGGTTCGCGTGAGAGCGTCCATGTCGCGGACTTTACGCCGGAGCTGGTGTGTCACTTGACGACGCGCGGGCTCCCGGCGAAAGTGTGACTCGGAGGAAGAATGGGAACGTTGATCTACGACGGCGCGGACGGCTTCACGTTCGACGACCGCGTGCTCGCTCATCTGCAGGCGGTCATCGCCACGAAGCTTCGCCGGCGGGAGGGGTTCCTGCTCCTCTGGACCGACCGGACCAGCTCGGAGCAGGGCACGCTCCGCTCGATCTGGCTCGACCCGTCGATCAGCCTGCAGTTCGTGTTCGCGCGGCCGGTGCTCCCCGAGCTCAACCGCGAATGGCTGACCATCATGACGGAGAAGGCCAACGGGAACGGCGGACTGCACCTCGACGACGAGCTGCGCGCCGAGATCCGCGAGGAGATCCCCGAGGGCACCTATCGCGGCCGCAAGCGGTCGGCGAGCTGAGGCGGCGAGGATGGGACGCCTCATCTACGGCAATGGGCAGCAGTACGAGTTCGACGACCGCACGCTCGCGCACGTCAAGATCGCCCTGGTGACCAAGCTGCGCCGCCACGAGAGCTTCCTGCTGAACTGGCAGATCCCGCTCGAGCAGGGAGGCGGCAGGATGAGCATCTGGGTCAGCAGGGAGATCCCGATGGCGTTCGTCTTCGGCGGCAGCCGTCCGCCGCGGCTCAACGAGCGCTGGATGGACGCGCTGCTGCACACCAGCCAGCGCACCGGCGGGATGGTCGTGATGACCGAGGAGGAGGCCGAGTCCGGCGACTACAGCGACCGCTGAATCCCGACGCCGCGTCCGCGACCGACGTCAGGCGACGAGCGGATGCCGCCGCGACGGCCCGTCGGCCGCGGTCGCCGCTCGGCGGCACCGCGGGTTGACGCAGCGCATCGCGACCGTCACCACGGCCCAGCTGCCACCGACGGCCGGCATCAGCCGTCTCTCCCGCTCCAATGGCGCGCCGCACACGGCGCAGATCCCCGTTCCCGCGACCATAGAAACCAACCCCGTCCCGAAACCGCTGTCTCCATGGTCCGCCCGGCCGGCCACCGGCGCAAGGGAGGGGGTGCCACCGGGGCGGCGGGCTCCTAGACTCCGGCCATGCCGGTGTGGACGGGCGGTCCCGCGCTGCTGACGCAGCTGCTCCTCCTGCTGCTCGCCTTCGTGCTGTCGGCGATCATCGGGGTGGAGCGGGAGCGGCAGTACAAGAGCGCGGGCCTCCGCACGCACATCCTCGTCGGGCTCGGTGCCGCCATGTTCACGCTGATCTCGGCGTACGGCTTCACGGCGCTCGGGATGCCCGCGACGGACCCGTCCCGCATCGCGGCCCAGGTGGTGACCGGGATCGGCTTCGTCGGCGCCGGGGTGATCTTCGTCAACCGCGGCAACGTGGTCGGGCTCACGACCGCCGCGTCCATCTGGGTGACGGCAGCGGTCGGGATGGCGTGCGGGGCCGGGATGCCGCTGCTCGCGATCGCCGGGGCGCTGCTGCACCTGATCGCCGTCGGCACGCTGCCGGCCGCCGAGCGGATGCTGCGCCGGCGCACCGGCGCCGCGCTCACGGTGCGCATCGACCCGCGCACGGCGGCGCTCCCCTCCCTGCTCGAGCGCTGCGACGCGAGTGCCGCGAAGACCCGCATCGACGACCTGCGGCGGACGCACGACGGGGTCGAGGTGAGCGTCCACGTGCGCGGCAGGCAGGCGGAGACCGACCGCCTCATCGCCGACCTCGGCGGGATCGACGGGGTGCTGTCGGTCGCCGCCGCCACCGCGCGGCCCTAGGGCGTGCCCGACCGATCAGTGTGACGGGCGGTCGTGCTCGGCCTTCGGGTAGTCGCCGCTGCGCAGGTGCGAGCTGCGGACCAGTGGCTCCCCGCCGTCGCGCTCCGAGCCGACGTACGCGCCGACGATGTCCGCCTCGGGCCCCGCGTGACCGTCGGACTCCGTGTAGCGACCGTGGACGTCGCGCGGCGCGGCCGTCTCCGGCTCTGCCTGGGTGTAGCGGCCCTCGACGCGGTCGCGCCCCTCTGCCTCGACCATGACCATCGCCTCCTTAGTTGCGATAGCGCAATCATCCCACGGGAGCGTTCCGGCGAACACAGGTCGGGAGCGATTCCGAGCGTGCTCGCATCTTGCGCAAATGTTGCCCGTCCGCAAGCGATCCGCGGTAGAACTGAGGGATGGACGCCACGCCGGAAAACCTGCACGAGGTGGATGCCGCCCTGCTCGCGGCGGACGTGATGATGGGCGTCGCCGCGCGCTCCGTCATGGACGTCGACGACATCGTCACCTCCCCGCAGTTGCGCGTGCTCGTGACCGTCGCCACCCGGGGTCCGCAGAACCTCGGTGAGATCGCCACCGAACTGGGCGTGCACGCTTCGAACGCGACCCGAACGTGCGACAAGCTGGTCCGCGCCGGACTTCTCGCCCGCACGGAGAACCCGACCGATCGGCGCTTCGTGCGTCTCACGCTGACCAGGAAGGGCACCGCCCTCGTCGACCGGGTGATCGACCACCGCCGTGCGGCACTCGCCACGGTCCTCGAGGCCATGGATCCCGCGGAGCGCGCCGCCGCGGCCGACGGGTTCCGCGCGTTCGCGCTCGCCGCCGGCGTCCGGCAGGGCGCGGACGGCCGGTTCACCCTCGTCCACCCGCCCGCGGCCGCGAGCGCCTAGCCCCGTCGTCCCGCCGGAAGCCCGCGCGAAGCGACGCCGAAGCGGTAGCGTCGCACCGTGGAGATCACCGTTCGGACCAGCCTCGGCCCCGGCCGCCTCGTCGTCGCGGAGGCGGAGGTGCCGGTCGCCGTGCTCTGGCTCGGCCACGGCGCGGGCGGCGGCATCGGCGCCGCGGATCTGGCGGCCATCGCCGCGCGCCTGCCTGGGCAGGGCGTCACGGTCGCACGGTACGAGCAGCCCTGGCGCGTGGCGGGCAAGCGGGTCGCCTCCCGTCCCGAGCAGCTGGACACCGCGTGGCGCGAGACCGCGCCCGCAGTCCACGAGCTCGCCGGGGACCTTCCCCTGTTCACCGGCGGCCGCAGCGCCGGCGCCCGCGTCGCCTGCCGCACCGCGGCGGACACCGGCTCGGCCGGCGTCGTCTGCCTCGCCTTCCCGCTGCATCCACCCGGACGCCCGGAGTCGTCCCGCCGCGACGAGCTGCTCACCCCGACGGTGCCTGTCCTGGTGGTGCAGGGCGACCGCGACACGTTCGGCGGAGCGGAGCTGGTCGCCACCGAGGCCGCGGACCGACCGAACATCCGGGTGGTCCCTGTCCCTGGCGCCGACCACGGCATGAAGACCCTGAAGTCCTCCGCGCTGGATGCGCACGACGTCGCCGGCCTCGTCACGTCCGCCGTCACGCACTTCATCCGCGACGTGGTCGCCCCCTGAGGACGCACGCCGCGGGAAAGGCCCCCACGGACGCCTGCGCGCGCTAGTCGTCCGGCGTGACGACCTGCTGCACCTCGGAATCGTCGCCGACGGTTCCGGGAACGGTCTCCGCGTACAGATAGGCGGCGGACGCAGGCCAGGAGCTCCCGTCGATCAGTCGGTACACATCCACGGCGGCGGCCCCGGCGAACGTCGTGGCGGCGCGGATGGCCGCGGGCGCCGCCGGACCGCGGATGGGCAGGCGCAGACTGAAGCTGTCCCGAAGCTCGTCAGGGAAGAGGAAGACCGCGACGAAGGTGCCTTCGTCCCCCGTGGCCCCGTCCATCGCCCCACCCTCCCGTGCGAGTCGTGGAACGAGAGAGGGCTGGATGCCTCCCCCGCCGCCTCGCCGGAATGATGCACCCGCGAGTGGTGCGGCGGCAATACGCCATCGGCCGGCTTTCCGGACCGCGTCGTCTCGAAAACCGGGACTGCCCGAGCCACCATGCGATGACGCAGAATGCCGCCATGAGCGAATCGGAGATCACCGGAGCGACCACGCTCGGCCCCGGGCACGTCCCCGGCGGCATCCCGCTGAAGATCCGCCTCAGCGAGGCAGACCTCTCCGCTCTGGCGCGCATCGCCAAGCGCAAGGACACCACTGCCGCCGCACTAGTGGAGCAGCTGGTGCTCGGCGCCCTGGCGCACGCGGAGGTGCCCGCGGCCGCGGAGTCGACTCCCAAGCGGCGCCACACCACCTACGAGCAGGCCACCAGCGGCTACCGCGCCGACTGAGCGCGCCTCCACTCTTCCCCTCTTTCAGGGCGATTCCGCGCGCCCGGAAAAAGTTTGCTATTCAGTGTTGCTATCTACCGGTACTCGGCGTTACTATCTACTGGTAGTCAACAACACTGAGTAGTTAGGGGGGTTCCATGAGCAAGCAGGCCACAGAGATGCTCAAGGGAACACTCGAGGGCATCGTCCTCGCCATCCTCGCCGGCCGCGCCGCGTACGGCTACGAGATCACCTCGTGGCTCCGCGACCGGGGATTCACCGACATCGCGGAGGGCACGATCTACGCCCTCCTGGTCCGGATCGAGCAGCGCGGGCTCGTGGACGTCGAGAAGGTGCCCTCGGAGAAGGGCCCGCCGCGCAAGGTCTACTCCCTGAACGCGCAGGGCAGGGAGTACCTGGATGAGTTCTGGAGGACGTGGAGCTTCCTCTCGGACCGACTCGAACAGCTCCGCGAAGGGGACAACTGACATGGCATCGAAATGGATCGAGATGGTCACCGGATCGCTCGAGCAGAAGAAGCAGTACCGGCAGCTGAGGGGCCGCCTGGAGGCGCTACCCGAGCCGTACCTCGAGGTGGCGAAAGCGGTGCAGCGGTACCTCATGTACCGGGGCGGCATCACCGATGGCGAGACCCTCATCGTGATGATGGGCGACTTCGTCGAGCTCTGGGAGCGCGCCGCAGCAGACGGCACCCCGGTGCGGGACATCGTCGGCGACGACCCGGTCGAGTTCGCGGACGCCTTCATCGAGGCGTACCTCGGCAAGCGCTGGATCGACAAGGAGAAGGCACGCCTCACCGCGGCGGTCGAGGCGGCAGAACAGACAGAGGAGAAGGGCCGATGACGGCAGTGTTGCAGGACCCGGCGATCCGGGTCCGAGGACTCGAGAAGTCCTACAAGAAGCTCAGCGTCCTCCGCGGCGTCGACTTCGATGTCGAGCGGGGCAGCATCTTCGCGCTGCTCGGCTCCAACGGCGCAGGCAAGACCACGGCGGTGAAGATCCTGTCCACCCTGCTGAAGGGGGACGGCGGGACCGCCACCGTCAACGGCTTCGACGTCGCGTCGAAGGCGGCGGACGTGCGGGACTCGATCAGCCTGACCGGGCAGTTCGCCGCGGTCGACGAGGTGCTCACCGGGCGTGAGAACCTGATCCTGGTGGCGCAGCTGCGGCATCTGAAGAAGCCGGCCGCCGTCGCGGACGAGCTGCTCGCCCGGTTCTCGCTCACCGACGCGGGCTCCCGCAAGGTGGCGACCTACTCGGGAGGCATGCGCCGGCGGCTCGACATCGCGATGAGCCTGATCGGCAACCCGCCGGTGATCTTCCTCGACGAGCCGACCACCGGTCTCGACCCGCAGGCGCGGATCGAGGTCTGGGAGGCCGTCAAGGAACTCGCCAGCCGCGGCACCACGGTGCTGCTGACCACGCAGTACCTGGACGAGGCGGAGCAGCTCGCCGACCGCATCGCCATCCTGCACGAGGGACGCATCATCGCCAACGGCACCCTCGGCGACCTGAAGAAGCTCCTCCCGCCGGCCGAGGTCGAGTACGTGGAGAAGCAGCCCAGCCTGGAAGACGTCTTCCTGGCCATCGTCGGCCCCCGGGCCTCGACAGAAACGGAGGAAGCACGATGACCGCAGCAACGTTCGTCGCGGACACCACCGTCCTCACCGGGCGGTCCATGCGACACATCACACGCAGTCTCGACACCATCATCACCACCGCGCTCATGCCGATCGCGTTCATGCTGCTGTTCGTGTTCGTGTTCGGCGGGGCGATCAACACGGGGAGCTTCGAGGGCTCGTACGTGAACTACCTGCTCCCCGGCATCCTGCTCATCACGGTCGCCACGAGCATCTCGTACACGGCCTACCGGCTGTTCATGGATCTGAAGGGCGGCATCTTCGAGCGCTTCCAGTCCATGCCGATCGCCCGCTCCAGTGTGCTGTGGGCGCACGTGCTGACCTCGCTGGTCTCCACGATGATCTCGGTGGTGCTGGTCGTGCTGGTCGCGCTGCTGATCGGGTTCCGCACCGGTGCGAGCGTGCTCGCCTGGCTCGGGGTCGCCGGCATCCTGGTGCTGTTCACGCTGACGCTGACCTGGATCGCGGTGATCGCGGGACTGTCGGCCAAGACGGTGGACGGGGCGAGCGCCTTCTCGTACCCGATCATCTTCCTGCCGTTCATCAGCTCGGCCTTCGTGCCGACGGAGACGATGCCGGGTCCGGTGCAGTGGTTCGCGGAGAACCAGCCGATCACCTCGATCGTCAACTCCATCCGGGCGCTGTTCGCGCAGCAGCCGGTGGGCAACGACATCTGGATCGCGCTCGCCTGGTGCGTCGGCATCCTGATCGTCGCCTACGTCTTCGCGATCACCATCTACCGGCGCAAGATCACCGCGGGATGACACACCGCCTCGGGACCACGACGGCCGCCACCCTCTCCGGGTGGCGGCCGTCGCGTGCGTAAGGCGCGTTTCCTGCTACTCCCCCGCGCGGGGCCCGGCGCCCGCACGCCGGCGCAGCGCCACCAGTGCGGCGCCGGCGAGGAGCGCGGCGAGCGCGGTCGCCGCGAGGAACGGCTCCGCGGCCAGGGTGGATCCCGTCGACGCGAGCTCCGCCGGGTCGCCGTCCTGCGCGCCGACCGCAGCCGAGTCGGCCGCGGCGACCGTGACGGCCGCCGTCCCGACCTGCACGCCGTTCACGACGACCACCACGCTGTGCGCGCCGGCCGGGACGGACGCGGGGATGGTCGTGCTCAGCGCGAACGCGCCAGAGGCGTCCGTCGACACCGTGCCGAGCAGCACCGGGTCGGAGTGCAGCTCGACCCGCACGCCGGCGACGTTCGCGGCGAACCCGGTGCCCGCGACGGTGACGCTGCCGCCCGCGACGAGAGCGCCACTCACCGTGATGTGGCCGTGGACGGTGGTGGGGTCGGGGGTGCCCGGGTCGCCCGGCGTGCCAGGATCGGTTCCCGTCGCCTCGACCGTGACGGGAGCGGAGGCGGCGGAGGGCGCGGAGGCGCCGACCGCGTTGGCAGCGGTGACGGTCGCGGTGTACTGCCCTGCGGCCAGACCGGTGAACGTCGCGCTGAGGGTCGCCGCATCCGTGGTCTTCGTGAGGCCGTTCGAGAGCCGGACCGTGTAGCCGGTGATGGCCGAGCCACCGTCGGCGGGCGCCGCCCACCTCACGGTGACGTCGGAGCCGTTCGCCGTCGCCGTCGGTGCTGCGGGCGCGGCTGGCGCGGTCGCGGCGGGCGGAAGCGTCGCCCGGTACGCGGTCATGTACGCGAGCTTGCCCGGCTTCGCCGACGAGTACGGCTGGGCGAGCTTCGCCCACTCGCCCTTGCTCTCTGCCTTGCCGTCGTTCCACGCGGTGAACGCGGAGAGGTCGGACGCGGTGTAGCCGCTCTCGGCATCCACGACGTCGGTGGGAGCGAGCGCGACCTGGGCCTGCGTGATCTGCTTCACGAGCGCGAGGGACGCGTCCCAGTCGTCCTGGTTCCAGCCCGCCACGTCGATGTCGGCGTGGCCGCGCAGCCAGGTGCCCCAGTAGAACTCCTGGAACGGAACGGCGCCGTCGGCTGAGTAGCCGATGTCGCGGGCGAAGTACATGATGCTGCGGTAGCGGTCGTCCTCGAAGCTCGCGAGGCCGACCGTCTTCGGCAGCTGCGCCGGCGTGATGGCGTCGCCGTCGACGTCCCGCAGCCACGTCCACTTGTTGGCCTTCATCGCATCCCAGAACGCCGACTCGGTCAGGCCGCTCAGGTTGCCGAGCACGCGCAGGCGGACGTGCGTGTCCATGCCGCCCTGTGCGTCCTCCGCGAAGGACGTGAGCGTGTGGTGCCCGTCGGTCAGGTAGAGCGCGCCCTGCGGACCGATCACGACGGTCTTCATCGGCGCGATGGAGTCGGCGGTCTCCGATCCGAGCGGGATCGTGCACGTGAACGAGGAGGAGTCGCGCAGCGTGGAGGCGGCGCTCGTCGTGGCCGCGGCGCCCTGGCCGTTCGCCTCGCACCAGTCGTCGAACTTCTTGTTGACGGCGTCCTTGCTGAGTGCCGTCGAGTAGCGGCCGAGCTTGTAGTAGACCTCGTCGTAGCCGAGCGAGGGCTGGGTCGGGTGGACGTCGCCGATCCGGACGTCGAGCAGCCGCTCCGGCTCCGCGCAGAGCGCGCGGGTGTCGCCGGTGACACAGCTCGGGTCCTTGACGTCGGTGGCGCCGGGGGCGGCGACGGCGGGCGCGGCGATGGCGACGGCGCCGAGCGCCGTGCCGATGGCCAGGACGGCGCCGACGACGGCGCCGAAGGGTCGATGGGTCACGGGGATCCGTTCTCTGAGGGGACGTTCAGGAATGCATCTCCTGACCCTGCTGAGGTCAGACCACCGGGGAGTGGCGCGACGGTGAACGGATCGCGGCCCGCGCGTGAACGGAGGTGCCGGCGGTGCCGGCGGTGCCGGCCTCAGCGCGCGGCGCTACGGTACAGCGCGTCGAGCTCCGGGATCCAGCGGTCCGCCGTGAAGTGCTCCGCGATGTACGCTCGGGCGTTCAGCGCGGACGAGGCCGCGCGCGGGTCGGCGAGGACGTGGACCGTCTGCTGGACCGCCTCCGCGATGGAGCCGCTCAGCACGGGCAGCTCCCCCGAGTCGCCGATCAGCGTGGCCGGCACCACGACGGCGGGACCGATCGCCATCGCCTCGCGCTCGCTCACCGCGAGGATGCCGGCCGCCTGGCCGACCACGACATCCGCCGTCGCCAGCCAGCGCAGATATTCCTCGTGCGTGCCCCTCGGCACCAGCTCGACGCCGAGCGCCGCAGCGTCGCGCGCCTCCGGCCCCCAGTCGAGGCCGACCATCCGCACTCCGGCGGGTAGCGCCGGCTTCAGCGCACGCACGAACTCGAGCTGGCGCTGCACGTTCTTGCTGTCGTCCCAGCGCGAGGCGAACGCGAGCGTCCGCGCGCCGCCGTTCGACGGCGCCCACTCCGGCAGCAGTTCGAGCTGCACGAACCCCGCCATGTAGCGCGCGTCGGAACGGGCGGTCGTCGCCTGCTCCTCGGTGTCGACGTTCGTGTAGTAGACGGCGATCGCGCCGTCGATCGCCGACTGGATGAGCGCGTGCGTCTCCGGCGCCGCCCACTGGGTGCGGATGTCCGTGCCGTGCAGGTGCAGCGCATATGGCCGCCGCGGAATGTACGGCTTGCGCATCAGCGGCACCGAGGTCGCGTAGTGGATGTGCAGCACGTCGCTGGTCAGCGCGACCCGCTCGTGGCGCGCAACGTACGGAAGCTCGGCGAGCAGATGCTTCCCGCCGCGGAAGCCGGCCGCGGGCCGCACCCGCTCCGGCGGGACGTACCCCCACTCGAGCCCCGCGCGCCCCGCCGCGCGCACCAGCGCCTGACCGACGAAGGCGCAGTCGTTGAAGTGCGTGACGCGCGGTGGGCGGGAGGCGGGCATCCCCCAATTCTGCCATGGCGGCCGCTCCGGCTCGGCGGTCACGCAGGCGCCCGTCTGTAAGATGACGCGGGTGAAAGCCCTCTGGCGCACGTTGCGCGACCTCGTCCCCCTCCTGCCCGCGGCGGGTCAGCGCTACCTGAAGTTCTACACCTGGTTCGTCGGCCTGCTCGCGGTCCTCGACGCGTTCTCGCTCGGCCTTCTCGCGATCGTCATCTCGCCGCTGCTCTCCGGCAGCTCGCTGACCGTCCCGATCCTCGGGACGATCGACACCACCGGCCTGATCTGGCTGCTCGTGCTCATCTGCGTCGTGGTCATCCTGAAGGGCGTGCTCGCGTCCCTGATCCAGTACTTCGCGACCCGCCGGTTCGCCGCCTTCGAGCTCAGCATCGGCGACCGGCTGCTCAGCGCGTACCTCGCCTCGCCCTGGGTGGAGCGTCTCAAGCGGAACTCGGCCGACGTGGTCCGCCTTGCCGACTGGGGCATCGCGAACACGATCGCCGGGGTCCTGCTCCCCGCCGCCTCGCTGGTCGGGGAGGCGACCACCTTCGTCGTGGTGTTCCTCGTGCTCGCGATCAGCCAGCCGGTGATCGCCCTGACCGCCCTCGTGTACCTCGGCCTGGTCGGCATCGCCCTCTACTTCTGGGTCTCCCGCCGGTCGCAGGTGGCCGGCCGGGTCAACCGCGACTACTCGTACCGCGTGTCGCGCCTGCTCACCGAGATGATCGGCGCGCTCAAGGAGGTGACGCTCCGGAACAAGTCGCAGGAGGTCGCCGAGGTGGTCCACCAGGAGCGCATCAAGACCTCCCGCGCACGTGCGAACATCCAGTTCCTCAACCTGGTGCCGCGGTACATCCTGGAGTCCGCGGTCATCGGCGGCATCGTGCTCGTCGGCGCCGTCGGCTTCCTCACCGGCGGCAGCCTCGTGGCAGCGATCACGGCGGTGTCGGTCTTCAGCCTCGCCGGCTTCCGGATGGCCCCCTCGATCACGCGTTTCCAGGCCGTGATCGGCACGACGACGGCGAACCTGCCGCACGCCCAGAACGTCATCGCCGACATCACGGCGATGGAGAAGCAGAACGCCGAGGCCCGCGCGGGTGCCGACACCGGCGTGCTCCCCGAGCACCCGACGAGCCTGGACCTCGACGCGGTCACCTTCGCCTACTCCCCCGATTCGCCTGCGGCGCTGCGCGAGGTCGACCTGTCCATCCCGTTCGGGTCGACCGTCGCCTTCGTCGGCTCGTCGGGCGCGGGCAAGTCGACGCTGGTCGATCTGATCCTCGGGCTGGTGGAGCCGACCGGAGGCTCGATCACCATCGACGGGACGCCGCTGCGGCACGTCGCCTCTGCGTGGCACTCCCGGGTCGGCTACGTGCCCCAGGACGTGTCGCTGTTCGACGGGACCGTCGGCCAGAACGTCGCCCTGACGTGGTCGGACGACGTCGACCCGGTTCGTGCGCAGGCGGCGCTGGAGCAGGCGCAGCTGTGGGATGTGATCGCGAACCGCGAGGGCGGCCTCGACGGCGTCATCGGCGAGCGCGGTCTCGCCCTCTCCGGCGGCCAGCGCCAGCGCCTGGGCATCGCCCGCGCCCTATACGTCGACCCGTTCGTGCTCGTGATGGACGAGGCGACCAGCGCGCTCGACACGGCGACCGAGGCGGCGGTCGCTCAGGCGATCAGGGAGCTGCACGGCAAGGTCACCGTCATCCTGGTCGCGCACCGGCTGTCGACCATCCGGCACGCCGACACCATCTACTTCATGTCGGACGGGCGGATCGTGGCGAGCGGGAGCTTCGACGAGCTCGTGCGCACCGTCCCGGCGTTCGCCGAGCAGGCCGCGCTCGCCGGAATGACCGGCTAGCTGTTCCCCGGCGGGCGTGACCCGGGATTCAGTGCTCGCCCTTGATCACGAAGAACGAGCCGCGGATCGTGCCGGCCAGTTTCGACCTCTGGCGCGCGAACTTGAAGGCCGCCAGCTCCTCCGGCACCTCCATGCCGTCGGAGAGCTTGAACCCGACCGCGCGCTTGCCGCCCGGCTCGAGCGTGTAGAGCACGTTGATCGACAGTCCCGACTCGTAGAAGACGTACGTCCAGCGCACTCCCTCGACCTCGAAGTCGGTCGCCTCGAGCGCCGGGGAGGCGATCTCGATGTCGCGCTCCTCCTTCAGGATGCGCGCGACACGCTCGACCGACTCCGCTCCCGCGGCATCCGCGGGCTCGGTCGTGAAGACGTGGTCGTACTTGTTGCGGAAGTAGCGGGCCTCGTTGGCCCGCAGCCCGGCGAGCGCCGGGGAGACCGGCGACGACTCCAGGCCGACCGTTGACACGTTCTCGAAGTCGACGACGTACGACATGCACCCTCCCGATCCGATTGGCTGCCTCCACGGTACTGCCTCGGCCGCCTCAGGGGAGGGTGCGGCGCATCAGCCAGCGGTCGGCGCCGCCCGAGTGCGCCGTCGTCTTGGCGTGCCGCCGGAAGCCGTGCGCCTCGAACAGCGCGACCGTGCCGACGTAGCCGCTGATCACGTCTACCTTCGCCCCGCCGGTGTCGACCGGGTACCCCTCCACCAGCTCGGCGCCGGCCGCCCGCGCGTGCGCGACCGCACCGTCCAGCAGCTCGTGCATGAGCCCCCGGCCCCGGAATCCGGCGCGAACCACGAAGCAGACGATCGACCACGGGTCGCGATCCTCGTCCAGGTGCGGGATGGTGCGGGAGTTGAGCAGCCGCCGGTACGTCGACTTGGGAGCCACCGAGCACCACCCGGCCACCTGATCGTCCACGTAGGCGAGAACGCCTGGTCCTGGCTCCCGCTCGCACTCGTCGTGCATGTACGCGATGCGCTCCGGCATCCCGAGCCGCGCGTCCCGGTACGACATGCACACGCATCCCCCGCCGCCCGGCTTCCGCGGCACCATGAACGTCGCGAAGTCGTCCCAACGCCCGGTCGCGGGCAGCACCTCGATCCCCATGAAGGGATGCTAGCGCCGGGGTCCGACAGCGTCGCGCGGGCGGGTGGTGCGGCAGAGTCGAGAAGGGAGGACGTCCAGCGCCACTACGCCGGCAGACGCGACGAAGGGAGGAGATCCGGGCACTTCAAGCCGGGACCGCCTCCCTTCTCGACCAGCGAGCAACAGGCCCGCTACACGTTGAAGCGGAACTCCACCACGTCCCCGTCCTGCATGACGTAGTCCTTGCCCTCCATGCGGGCCTTGCCGCGGGAGCGGGCCTCGGCGACGCTGCCCGCGTCGACCAGGTCGTCGAAGGAGATGACCTCGGCCTTGATGAAGCCCTTCTCGAAGTCGGTGTGGATCACGCCGGCCGCCTGCGGGGCCTTCCAGCCCTTGTGGATGGTCCAGGCGCGCGACTCCTTCGGCCCCGCGGTGAGGTAGGTCTGCAGGCCGAGGGTGTCGAAGCCGATGCGGGCCAGCTGGTCCAGGCCCGACTCCTCCTGGCCGGTTGAGGCGAGCAGCTCGGCGGCGTCGGCGGGGTCGAGGTCGATCAGCTCGGACTCCAGCTTCGCGTCCAGGAACACGGCCTGGGCGGGCGCGACCAGCGCGGCGAGCTCGGCGCGGCGGGACTCGTCGGTCAGCACGTCCTCGTCCACGTTGAACACGTAGATGAACGGCTTGGCCGTCAGCAGGCCGAGCTCCCTCACGGGCTCCAGGTCGATGTCGGAGGACGACAGCGGCTTGCCCGAGTTCAGGTACTCGATCGCGGCGCGGGCGGTCTCCAGGACCACCGGCTCCAGCTTCCGGCCCTTGACCTCCTTCTCGTAGCGCGTCTCGGCCTTCTCGAGGGTCTGCAGGTCGGCGAGGATGAGCTCGGTGTTGATCGTCTCCATGTCGCCGGCTGCGTCCACCTTGCCGGCGACGTGCACGACGTCCGGGTCGCTGAAGCCGCGCACCACCTGGGCGATCGCGTCCGCCTCGCGGATGTTCGCGAGGAACTTGTTGCCGAGGCCCTCGCCCTCGCTCGCACCCTTCACGATGCCGGCGATGTCGACGAATGACACCGGGGCGGGCAGGATGCGCTCGCTGCCGAACAGCTCGGCGAGGGTGTCGAGCCGCGGGTCGGGCAGGTTCACCACGCCGACGTTCGGCTCGATCGTCGCGAACGGGTAGTTCGCGGCGAGCGCCGTGTTCTTGGTCAGGGCGTTGAAAAGGGTGGACTTGCCGACGTTGGGCAGGCCGACGATACCGATAGTGAGAGCCACGGTCGACCATTCTACCGGCCGTGGTCAGTCCTCCCTGCTGGCGCGGTAGCAGCGGGTGACGTACGGGAGCTCGATCCGCTCGGCGCCCGCCAGCTCGGGATGCTCGGCGTGCAGCCGGCGCAGGGACGCGATCACGGCGGCCTGTGCGTCCGGGTCCTTCGTGATGAAGTAGCTGCGCGAGCGGGCGAGGTCGAGCAGGCCGTCGAGCGTGAGGGACTGCACCCAGTGCACGGTGTGCCTCTCGAGCGGTCCGAACGGGGCAGCGAGCCGCGGTTCGTCGTCCTCGCCGAACGTCGCCTCCCCCGCGCCCATCAGCTCGCCGAGTTCGCGCACCCAGTCGACGCTCTCGTCCCTGTCGTTCCAGACCAGGCCGAGCCGACCGCCGGGGCGCAGGACCCGCGCGACCTCCGGGATGGCCCGCCGCGCATCCACCCAGTGCCAGGCCTGCGCGGCGACGACGAGGTCGACGCTTCCGTCCGGGAGCGGGATGGACTCCGCCGCACCGACCCGCGCGTCCGCACCGGGCAGCCGCTCGCCCAGCACCCGCAGCATCTCCGGCGACGGGTCGACCGCGAACGTCTCGAGTCCGAGGCCGGCGAGCGCCGCGGTGAGCTTGCCGGTGCCGGCGCCGAGGTCGAGCACCGGGCCCTCGATCCCCTCGGCGAGCCAGGCGACCGCCTCGGCCGGGTAGCCGGGCCGCGCCGCGTCGTACACGTCGGCCGCGCGTTCGAACGCCGCCGCGTGCTCCTCCTTGTCCCGTCGCTCCTTCATGCCACCGACCCTAGCCCCGCCCGGTCGCGGCCCCGTCGATGCGGATCAGGCGGCTCGGCGTGGCAGGCGAAGGGACGTCGGTGGGGCGTGCGAGCATGACGACGTGCCACTGGATTTCACCGCCATCGACTTCGAGACCGCGAACTCCTCGGCGGCGTCCGCCTGTTCCGTCGGGCTGATCAAGGTGCGGGACGGCAAGGTCGTCGACCGCGCGGGCTGGCTCATCCAGCCGCCGTACGGACACGACCACTTCCAGGAGTGGAACGTGCGCATCCACGGCATCCAGCCCGAGGATGTGGTCGGCGCCGCGGGCTGGGTCGACCAGCTCGCCGACCTCGTCGAGTTCGCGGAGGACGACCACCTCGTCGCGCACAACGCCGGCTTCGACATGGGCGTGATCCGCGCCGCCTGCGCCGCGACCTTCGTCGCCTGCCCCGAGTACCGCTACCTGTGCAGCCTGGCGGTCGCGCGCCGCACCTACCACCTGGAGTCGTACCGGCTGCCGGTGGCCGCGATGGCCGCCGGATTCGAGGACTTCCACCACCACGACGCGCTCGCCGACGCCGAGGCGTGCGCGGCCATCGTCATCCACGCCGCCCGCCGTCACGGCGCGGCGACGGTGGACGATCTCGCCGCCCTCACCGGCGCACGGGTCGGCCGAATCGGCGTGCCCGCCGCCGCCTGAGGCGCCCTGTTGCGCCGATCCCGGCGTTCCTCCGCCCAGTGTCGGCGGCCCCTGCGAGACTGACCGCATGGACATCCTCGCCCTGCTCATCGGTCTCATCCTCGGCCTCCTCGTCGGCGCTGCCGGCGCGGGATTCGCCGTCGCGAAGCTGCTGCGCGGCCGCGCGATGGATGCGGTGCCCGCCGAGCCGGTGATCGACCCCGCGGTCGTCGCGGCCCGGCACGCCGCGGAGCTCGCCGAGGTGCGCGCGGCCGAGGCCGCCGTGCAGGCCGAGATCCGTGCCGACCTCGCCGCGGCCGACGCGCGCCTGGATGCACTGCAGGCGCAGCTTCGCGACGCGCAAGAGCTGCACCGCGAGACGATCGAGCGCCACCGCGCCGAGGCGCAGGCCCAGGCGGAACGCGAGCGCGCCGAGAGCAAGGTGCTGCAGGCCCTTGCCCCGGTGCGCGAGAGCCTCACCGACATGCAGCGCAAGGTGGTGGAGCTGGAGACCCAGCGGCACCAGCAGCACGGCCAGCTCACCCAGCAGCTGCGTTCGGCGGCCGAGTCCGAGGAGCGCCTGCGCAGCACGGCCGAGGCGCTGGCCTCGGCGCTCCGCTCCAACAGCACGCGCGGCGTGTGGGGCGAGACGCAGCTGCGCAGCGTCGTGGAGGCGGCCGGGCTGATCGAGCGCGTGGACTTCGACCTGCAGTCCAGCATCCACTCCGAGTCCGGCGCGGGACGCCCGGACATGATCGTGCACCTGCCCGGTGGCAAGAGCATCGCGCTCGACGCGAAGGTGCCGTTCAACGCGTACCTCGAGGCGAGCCAGATCCCTGCGACCGCGACCGGCGCCGAGGGCGCACAGCGCGAGGCGCTGCTGAAGCAGCACGTGAAGGCCGTGCGCGACCACATCACGGCCCTCGGAAGCAAGGCGTACTGGACGGGCCTGGAGTCCTCCCCCGAGCTCGTGATCGCGTTCATCCCGAGCGAGTCGCTGGTCTCCTCGGCGCTCGAGGCCGACCCCTCCATCATGGAGTTCGCCTTCGGCAAGCGCGTCGCCCTGGCGTCCCCGGTCACCCTGTGGTCGGTGCTGAAGACCGTGGCGTTCAGCTGGCAGCAGGACGTGCTCACCCAGGAGGCCAAGCAGCTGTTCGACCTCAGCCGCACCCTGTACACGAGGCTCTCCACCACCGCGGGGCACATCGAGAAGCTGGGGCGGTCGCTGGAGCGCACCGTCAAGGACTACAACGGCTTCGTCGGCTCGTTCGAGCGCCAGGTGTTCCCGGCGGCGCGCAAGCTCAATGCGCTGGACGAGTCCAAGGTGATCGGCGTGCTCGAAGGGATCGAGGAGTCGCCGCGCGAGCTGACGGCGTTCGAGCTCGTGAGCGAGCTGGACCGGGACACCCGGGACCTCGAATCGCGCGACATGCACGGGATCGACAAGCTCGCGCTCGAAGAGCAGGAGCGCGCTCACGCGCACGACGGCGACGCCGAGTCCGAGTCCGGCGCCGCGTAACCCGCGTCGCTCACCGCGGGCACGTTGTCGCCCCACGCCGACCGAACCGAGGGCACGCGGCCCCGCTGACTGTGCCGGTTCGGTACGTCACGGCCCTGCTCGCGCAGGGACAGACGTACCGAAGGCCGTCAGTCGGGGTGCGTGCAGCACCGAACGCGCTCTAGAGCTGGTCCGGCTCCAGCCACTTCTCCGCCAGGTGGTCCGCCAGCACGCGCCGGATCGTTCCCGACTTCGAGCGCAGCACGATCGACTCGGTCTTGATGATCGGGCCCTTGCGTCGCACGCCCTCTACCAGACCGCCGTCCGTCACACCGGTCGCGACGAAGAAGGTGTTGTCCCCCTGCACGAGGTCGTCCGCACCGTAGATGCGGTCCATGTCGAGGCCGGCCGCCTCGCCCTGCGCGCGCTCCGCGTCGTCCTTCGGCGCGAGCCGGCCCTGCATGAAGCCGCCGAGCGCCTTGATGGCGCACGCGGTCGTGATCCCCTCCGGGCTGCCGCCGATGCCGACGCACATGTCGATGCGCGACTCGTAGCGCGCCGCGTTGATGCCACCGGCCACGTCGCCGTCGAGCATCAGCCGGGTGCCGGCGCCGGCCGAGCGGATCTCCTCGATCAGGCCCTCGTGGCGCGGCCGGTCCAGCACCGCCACGCGGATCTCGCCGACCGGCTTGCCCTTGGCCTTCGCCAGCTCGCGGATGTTGTCGCCGATGGACTGCGACAGGTCCACGACCCCGCGTCCCTCCGGGCCGGTCACGATCTTGGACATGTAGAACACGCTCGACGCATCCAGCATCGTCCCGCGATCGGAGACGGCGATCACCGACAGCGCATTCTGCCGCCCCGCCGCCGTCAGCGAGGTGCCGTCGATCGGGTCCACCGCGATGTCCACCGCGGGCCCCCGGCCGTTGCCGACGTGCTCGCCGTTGAACAGCATCGGGGCGTTGTCCTTCTCGCCCTCGCCGATGACGATGACGCCGTCGAAGTTCACCGTGCCCAGGAACTTGCGCATCGCGTCCACCGCCGCGCCGTCCGCCGCGTTCTTGTCTCCGCGGCCGATCCACGGGGTCGCCCGGATCGCCGCGGCCTCGGTCGCCCGGACCAGCTCCATGGCCAGGTTCCGGTCCGGATGCGTGAAGTGGGATGCGGTGTCGGTGCTGGTCATGATGGGTCCTCCCGGACGAATCGAACGGCGTTGTCGACCGCCGGTCGGCGGCGCCCCCAGTGTATCCGCGCGCGCCTCGCCGCGGACCGGCCGCGCACGAACGTTCATCCCCTGTGCGCTCCCGGCTCACCCGCCGCGCAGGCACGCCACGCCCCGTCGCCGGGCACGCACCACCCGCGACGCCCGCGGCCGCCCCTGCCCGCCTCGGTATGATGAGAGCCGTTCGACACCTGAATTCCTAGAGGAGCTGCAATGCCCATCGCAACGCCGGACCAGTACGCAGAGATGCTCGACAAAGCGAAGGCGGGCGGATTCGCTTATCCGGCGTTCAACGTGTCGTCGTCGCAGACGATCAACGCCGTGCTCCAGGGCCTCACGGAGGCCGGCAGCGACGGCATCATCCAGGTGACCACCGGCGGCGCCGACTACTTCGCCGGCCAGTCCGTCAAGGCGCGCGCAACCGGCGCGCTCGCGTTCGCGCGCTTCGCCACCGAGGTCGCCAAGAACTATCCCGTCACCGTCGCGCTGCACACCGACCACTGCCCGAAGGGCGCGCTCGATGACTTCGTGCTCCCGCTCATCGCCGCCTCCGAGGAGGAGGTGCGCGCCGGACGCAACCCGATCTTCCAGTCGCACATGTGGGACGGCTCGGCGGTGCCGCTGGCCGAGAACCTGGAGATCGCGCAGGACATGATCAAGCGCACCAAGGCCATCAACGCCATCCTCGAGGTCGAGATCGGCGTCGTCGGCGGGGAGGAGGACGGCGTGCGCCATGAGGGCTCCAACGAGGCCCTCTACACCACGCTCGGCGACGTCGAGCAGGCCGTCGAGGCGCTCGGCCTCGGCGAGAACGGCCGCTACATGGCCGCCCTCACCTTCGGCAACGTGCACGGCGTCTACAAGCCGGGCAACGTCAAGCTGCGCCCCGAGCTGCTCAAGGAGATCCAGGACGGCCTGGCCGCCAAGTACGGCACCGGCCCGAAGCCGCTCGACCTGGTCTTCCACGGCGGCTCCGGCTCGACCGACGCCGAGATCGCCGAGGCGGTCCGCAACGGTGTCGTCAAGATGAACATCGACACCGACACCCAGTACGCATTCACGCGCTCGGTCGCCGGCTACATGTTCGAGAACTACGACGGCGTGCTCAAGGTGGACGGCGAGGTCGGCAACAAGAAGGCGTACGACCCGCGCGCCTGGGGCAAGGTCGCCGAGTCCGGGATGGCGGCGCGCGTGGTCGAGGCCACGCAGCAGCTGGGCAGCGCCGGTCACTCCGGCAAGTAGCGGCGCGGGAGGGGGCGGCCGCGTGGCGGAGGACGACAAGAGCCGGGACGGGCAGGGGGACGAACGCCCGCGCCCGCAGTTCGGCGAGCTCGCGCCTCCCGGCTGGAGCTGGCATCCGCCGCAGGACGCCGACCGACTGGACACCGCGCGGCACAGCCCCGCCGCGTCCGAGCCGGAACCGGTCGCCCCTCCTCCCCCGTACGACCGCCCGGTCCCGCCGCAGCTGCGTGCGGCGGGACCGCGGTGGAACCTGACGTTCACCATCCTGCTGCTTGTCGGCGGCTTCTTCGGGATGACGTACTCGATCGGGACCCTGCAGGCGCTACCCGCCGCGATGGAGCTGCTGCACAGCACGCAGCACCTCGTCCCGTTCACCGCCGACCCGTCCGTCGGGTCGCTGATCACCGGCGGGTCGATCGCGATGGCGGCGATCTGGGCCGTCTCGCTCGGCGTGACGATCTGGCTGCTCGTGCAGAAGCGGCTCTCGTTCTACGTCCCGCTGATCGCCGGCGTGGTCGCACTGATCACCCTGTTCGTGATCGTGGGGATCGTGCTCGCCACCGACCCGGTGCTGCTCGACTTCTACAGCGGCGTCGGCCCGGCGACCCCGGTGCCGACCGCCCCCAGCACGCCACCGGCCACCACGACCTGACGCCCGGTCCCCCCGCCATCGGTTCCGGAGTTGTTCACGCGACACGCCGTGCCGCACCGTGAACAACTCCGGAACCGATGACAGCCGGGGTCCGCGGCGCCGGGGTGCCGTGTCAGGCCGCGGCGTCCCGCTCCCGCGCCTCGGCGAGCCCCTGCGCCAGCGGAGTCGTCGGGCGGCCGATCAGCTCGGAGAGCGTCGGCGTCGCCTCGGCGAGCGCACCTTCGCGGATGTTGCCGTCGAGCGCCACCACGAAGCCCGCGGTGCCCTCGTCGAGTCCGGCGGCGGTGAGGATGCGCGCGTGCTCCTCGGGGCTCACCGACCGGTACGAGACCTCGCGGCCGAGGAGGTCGCCGATCGCGGCGGCCAGGTCGTCGAACGTCCAGGCCACGTCACCGGAGAGCTCGTAGACGGCTCCCTCGTGCCCGTCGCCGACGAGCACCTCCGCCGCGGCCTCCGCGTAGTCCTTGCGCGACGCGCTGGCGACTCTGCCCTCGCCCGCGCTGCCGACCAGCTCACCGCTCGCCGCGGCCGTATCCACCTGGCCGGCGTAGTTCTCGGTGTACCAGTTGTTACGCAGGATGGTGACGGGTAGGCCGGAGGCGGCGAGGATGCGCTCGGTCTCCGCGTGCTCGGGCGCCAGCACGAGGTCCGTGTCGGTTGCACGCGGCGCGCTCGTGTAGACGAGCCGGCCGACACCGGCACGGGCGGCGGCCTCGATCGCGTTGCGGTGCTGTTCCACGCGCTTGCCCACCTCGGAGCCGGACACCAGCAGCAGGGCGGAGGCGTCCGCGAACGCCGCATCCAGCGTCTCCGGCTTCTCGAAGTCGATGACGGCGGTCTGGACGCCGCGGGCCGCGAACGGGGCGAGACGCTCGGCGCTGCGGCCCGCGGCACGGATCTCCGCCGCGGGGACGCCGCGCTCGAGGAGGGCATCGACGGTGAGGCGGCCCAGGTGGCCGGTGGCTCCGGTGACGACGATGGTCATGTGTGTGTTTCCTTTCGGTCGGTCACGATCGCCAACCCGCGTCCCGCCGCGAAACTTCCCGGTCGAAGGTACCCACTTTTTGGTAAGTTACTGACGTGGACACCAGATTCCCGTCCCTGAACGGCTTCGGATTCACGGACGGCGTGCTCCCCTCGGAGTGCCCGTCCCGCATCGTACTGAATCACGTGACCAGCACCTGGGGGGTGCTGGTGCTCGTCGCGCTCTCGCAGAGCGAGTTGCGCTGGGGCGAGCTGCGGCGCACCGTGCAGGGCATCAGCGAGAAGATGCTCGCCCAGACGCTGCGCACGCTGGAGAAGGACGGCTTCGTGCTCCGCTCGCCGCAGCCGACCATCCCGCCGCGGGTCGACTACAGCCTGACCGCCCGCGGTCGGGCGCTCACCGAGCACCTGCTCCCCCTGATGGGCTGGATCGCGGACAACGCCGACGACATCCTCTCCGGCGAACCCCCGGCGGAGCCGGCGCCGCTCGGCTTCGCGACCGGGCAGGCGTCCGTCAGCGGCGACTACCGCGAGGGCAACGAGGACTCGCTGTACACCTCCGCCTGGTCCGCATTCGTCGCCGACGGCGTGGGCGGCCACGCGGCAGGGGAGGTCGCCTCGGCGACCGTGGCCATCCGCCTGGCCTCGATGCTCGATGCGACGGAGGGGCGCGTGCCGGGCGAGGAGCGCCTGCGCGAGCTGATCGCCGTCGCCAATGCCGACCTCGCCCTGCGGGTGCGCGTCGATCCGGCGCTCGCGGGGATGGCGACCACGCTCGTCGGCGTCTTCTCCGACGGCACGCGGGTGTACGTCGCCCACACCGGCGACTCGCGCGCCTACCGGCTGCGGGCCGGATCGCTCGAGCAGGTCACGCAGGACGACTCCCTCGTCCGCGAGCTCCTGGCCTCCGGCGTGATCGGCGAGGCGGACGTGCCCGACCATCCGTTGCGGTCGGTCGTGACCCACGTGCTCGGAGGGGACGCGGAGGACGCGGCGGCGCTGCACGTCGCCGCGGAGGAGGCGCGTGGCGGCGACCGCTGGCTGCTCGCCAGCGACGGGCTCACCGACTACGTGCCGATCCCGCTCGTCGCGGAGACGCTGAGCGCCGCCGCGAATCCGCAGGATGCCGCGGACGCACTCATCGCACTGGCGCTGGAGCACCGGGCGCGGGACAACATCTCGGTCGTGGTGGCGGACGTCGTGGAGCTGCCGGAGGCGCCGGAGTACCGGCCGGCGTTCGGGGGCTCGGCCGCCGCCGACCCCGCCGCATCCCGCGCCCTCTGAGTCCGGGATGCCGCAGCCACCGGCTGGTAATGCCAGCAATGCTGGTATTCTCCCCCGGTGACAAACCGCCGTTCCGACATTCTGGTGGCAGCGGCGACCGTTCCCGAGCCGACCGGCGCCCGCACCCGTTCCGTGGCCCTCGACGTGCTGCGGGTCACGGCGATCCTCGGCGTCGTCGCGATCCACGTCTTCGCGGCGATCGTCACCAACGGGGCGATCAGGGGCTCGGGGACGTGGTGGGCGGCGACCATCCTCGACATCGGCAATGTGTGGGTCGTCCCGGTGTTCGTGATGGTCAGCGGCGCTCTCCTGCTCTCCCCCCGCCAGCACGCGGCCGGCCCCGCCGCCTTCTATCGCAAGCGGCTGCTGCGACTCGGTCCGGCCTTCGTGTTCTGGCAGGTCTTCTACCTCGTCGTGGTCCGCGTCCTGGTGCAGCACCAGCACCTGAGCATCACCCAGACGGCGGGCCTGGTGCTCGACGCCAAGGCGTACACGCACCTCTATTTCCTCTGGCTGATCGTCGGCCTCTACGTCGTCGCGCCGGTGCTCGCGGCGTTCCTGAACAACGGCGGCGACCGCCGCGCGTACGCGTTCGCCGGCACGGTGCTGGTCTTCACCGTCGTCGTGGTGGGGCTGTCCGGCCTCGCGACCGCCTACGGCGACCCTCACCCCATCGTGCTGAACGCGCTCACGCAGTGGATCCCGTACGTCGGCTACTTCCTCGCCGGCTGGGCGCTGCGCAAGCTCGTGCTCCGGCCCGCGTGGACCGTGGTCGTCGCCGTCGTCACGGCCGGACTGCTCGCCGAGCTCATCTGGCAGTTCGCCAGCACCTCCGCCCCCGCCTGGCTCAGGGCCGTCTCACCGGGCGGCTACTACGGCGCCGCCGCGGCAGCCGCGTCGGTGGGCGTCTTCATCGTCGCGCAGGGCGTCTTCGCTCGGCGCGGCGAGCCAAGGATGCACGCGTCCCGCTTCCTGACGGCGCTCTCCGACGCCGCGTTCGGCGTCTACCTGGTGCACTTCTTCTTCCTGGTGCTCGCGGTCACGGTCTTCCCGGGGCTCGGTGTGCTCCGGGCCACCAGCCTCCCGGTCGCGGTCGCCTTCTGGGCCGGGCTCGTCGTGCTGTCGTTCGCCGTCAGTCTCGGCGCGCGGCGGATCCCCTACCTGCGCCGGCTCTTCTGAGGGCCGGGGCGGCCCACCGGGTGCGCTCGTCCGCGCAAGCCCGACCGGGGACTAGCGGCCGCGTCCGCCAATGGCGCGCGCGTCCTGCTTGCCGGTGATGTCCTTGCGCAGCTCCTTGGGCAGCGAGAACATCAGGTCCTCCTCCGCCGTCTTGACCTCCTGCACCTCGGCGTAGCCGGCGCCGGAGAGGTCCTGGAGCACCTCCTGCACGAGCACCTCGGGCACGGAGGCGCCGCTGGTGACACCGACCGTCGCGACACCCTCCAGCCACTCCTGGCGGATCTCGCTGGCGTAGTCGACGCGGTACGCGGCCTTCGCTCCGTACTCGAGCGCCACCTCCACGAGGCGGACCGAGTTGGAGGAGTTGGCCGAGCCGACGACGATCACGAGGTCGGCCTGCTCGGCGACCTTCTTGATCGCGACCTGGCGGTTCTGGGTGGCGTAGCAGATGTCGTCGCTCGGCGGGTCCTGCAGGTTCGGGAAGCGCTCGCGCAGGCGGCGCACCGTCTCCATAGTCTCGTCGACGGACAGCGTCGTCTGGGAGAGCCAGACCACCTTGTCCGGGTCCTTCACGGTGATCGAGTCGACGTCGTCCGGCCCGTTCACGAGCGTGACGTGGTCGGGCGCCTCACCGGCGGTCCCCTCGACCTCCTCGTGGCCGGCATGACCGATCAGCAGGATCTCGAAGTCGTCGCGCGAGAACCGCACGGCCTCGCGGTGCACCTTCGTGACCAGCGGGCAGGTCGCGTCGATCGCGCGCAGGCCGCGCTCGGCGGCGGCGTTCACCACGGCGGGCGAGACGCCGTGCGCCGAGAAGACGACGTGGGCGCCCTCCGGCACCTCGTCCACCTCGTCGACGAAGATCGCGCCCTGCTGCTCCAGCTCGGAGACGACGTGCACGTTGTGGACGATCTGCTTGCGCACGTAGACCGGCGCTCCGTAGTGCTCCAGCGCCTTCTCGACCGCAACGACGGCGCGGTCGACACCGGCGCAGTAGCCGCGGGGGGCCGCCAGCAGCACACGCTTCTGTCCCTGGACCGGGATATCCTGAAGCCGCCCGCGCGATCCCGGCTCCCTCTTCACGGGAATCCGGGGCATCGGCAGGCTGATGGTCGCGTCGCTCACCCCTAGATCGTACGCGGGAAGCGCTGAACAACGGATGGGAGGGCCGCCAGGGTGCCCCAGGCAACGGACACGACGTCGTCGGTCTCGATGGTCCCCGGTCCCCCGACCCTCGACGCCCCGTGGCCGGTCGCGCTGCTCTCCTCGAAGATCCGAGGCTGGATCGACCGCCTCGGCACCGCCTGGGTCGAGGGCGAGATCACCCAGTGGGGCGTCTCCGGCGGCAATGTCTACGGCAAGCTGAAGGACCTGCACGAGGACGCCACGATCAGCTTCACGATCTGGTCGTCGGTGAAGGCCCGCATCCCCGCCGACCTCAAGCAGGGCGACCGGGTGATCGCCGCGGTCAAGCCCAACTACTGGGTCAAGGGCGGAACGCTCACGATGCAGGTCTCCGACATGCGCCACGTGGGCCTCGGCGACCTGCTGGAGCGGCTCGAGCGGCTGCGCGCCCAGCTCGCGGCGGAGGGGCTCTTCGCGATCGAGCGCAAGAAGCGCCTGCCGTTCCTCCCGCACACGATCGGGCTGATCACCGGCAAGGACTCGGACGCCGAGAAGGATGTTCTCCGCAATGCCCAGCTGCGCTGGCCGCAGGTGCGCTTCCGCGTCGTCCACGCCGCCGTGCAGGGCGAGCGCACCGTCACCGAGGTGACGGCCGCCATCCGGACGCTCGACGCCGACCCGGAGGTCGAGGTCATCATCGTCGCGCGCGGCGGCGGCGACTTCCAGAACCTGCTGGGGTTCAGCGACGAGACACTGGTGCGCGCCGCGGCCGCCGCCGTGACCCCGATCGTCAGCGCGATCGGCCACGAGGCCGACCGGCCGCTGCTCGACGACGTCGCCGACCTGCGCGCATCCACCCCGACGGATGCGGCCAAGCGCGTCGTGCCCGACGTCGCCGAGGAGCTCGCCCGCGTGCAGCAGGCCCGCGCCAGGATCGGCACGCGCCTCACGCACGCGATCGCCCACGAGATCGACAGGATCGGCCACCTGCGCACCCGCCCGGTGCTCGCCTCCTCGTCGTGGATCGTCGACTCCCGCGCCCAGGAGCTCACCCGCTACGTCGCGCGCGGGGTCGAGCTCGTCGAGCGCTGCGTCGAGAAGGAGACCACCCGCGTCGCCGAGCTGCGCGGCCAGCTGCGGGCGCTCTCGCCGCAGGCGACACTGGACCGCGGCTACGCGATCGTGCAGACCGCGGCCGGTCACGTGGTGACCGCGCCGGCGGAGGCGCCGGCAGGCAGCGACCTCCGGGTGACGGTGTCGGGAGGCGCGTTCGCCGCCACCGCAGGCGACGAGGTCGCCTCGCCCGCGCATCCCGCGGCCGAGGAGCGCTCAGCAGGTTCCCCGGCAGCCAAATAGAATGGACACCATGCCCACCTCCGAGATCAATGCGCTCAGCTACGAGGAGGCGCGCGACGAGCTCGTCCGCGTCGTCACCGAGCTGGAGCAGGGCCAGGCGACCCTCGAGGAGTCGATCGCCCTCTGGGAGCGCGGCGAAGCACTCGCCCGGCACTGCGAGGAGTGGCTGATCGGCGCCAAGGCGCGCCTCGACGCGGCGCGCGCCGGTGCCGCGACGTCCGGCGCCGCGGGAGCCTCTGACACCGAATGAGCCCCCGCACCAAGCCGCCCGCGGTCGTCGCCGAGCTCGGCCGCCCGGAGACGCCGGAGGAGACCGCCGCCCGCAAGGCGCAGAACTCCGCGAACCACCGCAACCGGCAGACGGTCAACAACCTCGTCTTCTCGCTCCTCGCGACGGTCGCGCTCGTCATCATCATCGTCATCGCGGTTCCGCGCGGCAATCCCACCGCCTCCACTCCCCCTGTGGACTACGTGAAGATCGCCCAGGAGGCGCAGGGCTCGGAGCCCGACCGGCTTCTCGTGCCCGAGCTGCCCTCCGGCTGGAAGTCGAACTCCGCGGAGCTGCGCACCAAGACGGCGGACAAGGTCGACTCCTGGTACATCGGCCTGCTGACCCCGAAGGGCCAGTTCATCGGCATCACCCAGGGCTTCGACGCGAACGACAGCTGGGTCGCCGAGCAGGTGGATCGCGCGAGGATCGCCGGCACCCGTGACATCGACGGCGTGACGTGGGACGTCTACGACAACCGCAAATCCGGCTCTGACGCCGGAAACGTCGCGTACGCGCTCACCACGACCGCGGGGCGCAGCTCCGTCGTGGTCTTCGGCACCGCCGACGACTCCGAATTCAAGGCGGTCGCCTCCGCCCTGTCCGCACAGCTCGACACCCTGAAAGGTCACTGATGCCAACGACCCGCCCCGGCCGCATCTGGAACGCCATGCTCGCAGGCAACGAGCGCTTCGTCTCCGGCACGCCCGAGCACCCGCACCAGGACGTCCAGCGCCGCGAGTTCGTCGCCGAGGGCCAGGCGCCCGTCGCCGCGATCTTCGGCTGCGCCGACTCCCGGCTGGCGGCGGAGATCATCTTCGACATGGGCCTCGGAGACGCGTTCGTCGTCCGCAACGCCGGTCAGGTCGCCTCCGACTCGGCGATCGGATCTCTCGAGTACGCCGTCGCGGTGCTCAAGGTCCCGCTCATCCTGGTGCTCGGGCACGACTCCTGCGGCGCCGTCGCCTCGGCGATCGCCTCCCAGGCCGCAGACGCCGAGCCGCTGCCGCCGCACATCCGGCAGCTGATCGCGCCGATCGTCCCGGCCGTGCACCGCGTCGCCGGTGTACCGGACGGCGAGCCGGTCGACCCCGCGTCGGTGGACTCGGGCGAGGTCGGACGCGAGCACCTGCGCGACACGGTCTCCGACATCCTCGCGCGCTCCGAGATCATCAGCGACGCCGTCGCCGCGAATGTGCTCGCCCTCGTCGGCGCGAACTACCGTCTCCAAGAAGGTCGGGTCGTCCCCGACATCGTCGTCGGTCTGGCCGAACCGGCCGCCGACCCATCGCACGGACGCTGACGCGTTCCGAGCCCAGAAAGGAATACACACCGTGGTGGACACCCAGGCGGACACCGAGTACCGCATCGAGCACGACACGATGGGCGAGGTGCGGGTCCCCGCAGCCGCTCTCTACAGCGCTCAGACGCAGCGCGCCGTCGAGAACTTCCCCATCTCGGGGTCGGTGCTCGAGCCGGCCCAGATCGCCGCCCTCGCCCGCATCAAGAAGTCCGCGGCCCTCGCGAACGCGCGCCTCGGCGTGCTGGACGCCGAGATCGCCGACGCCATCGCGGCCGCCGCAGACGAGGTGGTCAGCGGCCGGCACAACGGCGAGTTCCCGATCGACGTGTACCAGACCGGTTCCGGCACCTCCTCCAACATGAACATGAACGAGGTGCTCGCCACGCTGGCGTCGCGCCGCCTCGGCACGCCGGTGCACCCGAACGACCACGTGAACGCGTCGCAGTCCTCGAACGACGTGTTCCCGACCTCGGTGCACATCGCCGTCACCGGCGCGCTCATCGACGACCTCATCCCCGCGCTCGACCACCTCTCGGTGGCGCTCGAGGAGAAGGCGGAGCTGTGGGCGACCGCCGTCAAGAGCGGGCGCACCCACCTGATGGATGCGACCCCGGTCACCCTCGGCCAGGAGTTCGGCGGCTACGCCGCGCAGATCCGCTACGGCATCGAGCGAGTGCAGGCGGCGCTCACGCGTGTCGCCGAGGTCCCGCTCGGCGGCACGGCCGTCGGCACCGGCATCAACACGCCGATCGGCTTCCCGCAGCTGGTCATCGAGCTGCTCACGCAGGAGACCGAGCTGCCGATCACGGAGGCGCGCAACCACTTCGAGGCGCAGGCCAACCGCGACGCGCTCGTCGAGGCCTCCGGTGCGCTGCGCACGATCGCCGTCAGCCTCACCAAGATCTGCAACGACCTGCGCTGGATGGGCTCCGGCCCGAACACGGGTCTCGGCGAGCTGCACATCCCGGACCTGCAGCCGGGCTCGTCCATCATGCCGGGCAAGGTCAACCCGGTCATCCCGGAGGCCGTGCTCATGGTTGCCTCGCGCGTGGTGGGCAACGACGCGACGATCGCGTGGAGCGGCGCGTCCGGCCTGTTCGAGCTGAACGTGGCCATCCCGGTCATGGGCACCGCGCTGCTGGAGTCGATCCGTCTGCTCACCCAGGCGAGCCGCGTGCTCGCCGACAAGACCATCACGGGCCTCGAGGCCAACCTCGACCGCGCCCGCGCGTTCGCGGAGTCGAGCCCGTCGATCGTGACGCCGCTGAACCGCGTCATCGGCTACGAGGCGGCCGCCAAGGTCGCCAAGCACGCCGTCGCCCAGGGCATGACGGTGCGCGAGGCGGTCATCGACCTCGGCTTCGTGGAGCGCGGCGAGATCACCGAGGAGCAGCTGGACACGTCCCTCGACGTGCTCAGCATGACCCACCCGGGCTGAGCCCTCGCGCTCCGGCGCGGCCGGCCGGCCGTGCCGACGAGTGGTGACGTGTTGCGCTCCCTCAGCTCCAATTGCGACAACACGTCACCACTCGGGGATCAGGCCAGCTCGTTGGCTTCGAGCATCTCCGTCACCAGGGCGGCGATCGCCGAGCGCTCCGACCGCGTCAGCGTGATGTGGGCGAAGAGGGGGTGGCCCTTCAGCGTCTCGATCACGGAGGCGACGCCGTCGTGACGGCCGACCCGCAGGTTGTCGCGCTGGGCGACGTCGTGCGTCAGCACGACCCGGGAGTTCTGGCCGACGCGGCTGAGCACCGTGAGCAGGACGTTCCGCTCGAGCGACTGCGCCTCGTCCACGATCACGAACGCGTCGTGCAGCGACCGGCCGCGGATGTGCGTGAGCGGGAGCACCTCCAGGATGCCCCTGTCCTGCACCTCGTCGAGCACGTTCTGCGAGACCAGGGCGCCCAGGGTGTCGAAGACCGCCTGGCCCCACGGGTTCATCTTCTCTCCCTGGTCACCGGGCAGGTAGCCGAGCTCCTGACCACCGACCGCGTACAGCGGGCGGAACACCATGATCTTCTTGTGCTGCTGGCGCTCCAGCACGGCCTCGAGCCCCGCGCAGAGAGCGAGGGCCGACTTGCCGGTCCCGGCACGTCCACCGAGCGACAGGATGCCGACCTCCGGGTCGAGGAGCAGGTCGATCGCGAGGCGCTGCTCCGCGCTGCGGCCGTGCAGGCCGAACACGTCGCGGTCGCCGCGGACCAGCTTGACCTCGCCCTGGGCGACGATGCGGCCAAGCGCGGAACCGCGGTCCGAGTGCACGATGAGGCCCGTGTTCACCGGGAGGTGGTCGACGAGCGGCGTGCGCATCCACTCCTCCTCGTAGAGGTCGCTCATCTGGTCGCTGCCGAGCGTGATCTCCGCGAGCCCGGTCCAGCCGGAGTCGACCACCTGCTCGTGCCGGTACTCCTCGGCAGCGAGGCCGATCGAGGCGGCCTTGACGCGCATCGGCAGGTCCTTGGAGACGACCGTGACGGCGAGCCCGTCGTTGGCGAGGTTCATCGCAACAGCGAGGATGCGCGAGTCGTTGTCGCCCAACTGCATCCCGCTCGGGAGGACGGACATATTGGAGTGGTTCAGTTCCACGCGCAACGACCCGCCGTCCCCCACCGGGATCGGGAAGTCGAGGCGCTCGTGCTGCACCCGCAGGTCGTCGAGGTTCCGCAGCGCCTGCCGCGCGAAGTACCCGATCTCGGGGTCGTTCCGTTTGCCCTCCAGCTCGCTCACGACGACGACAGGGATGACGACAGCGTGTTCGGCGAACCGGAAGATCGCCTTGGGGTCGGACAGCAGCACCGAGGTGTCGAGCACGTACGTGCGCTCGGTTTGACGGGTGCCACTGGGTGCCGACTCGAACTGCCGGGTTCCTGATTCAGCCACGACCACTCCCACCCCGCCGCTCCGCTTCCGCTGGAGCCGGCGGATATTTTGGCGAGCCGGCCATGGGGTTCCGAAACGAACTTATGTGGCCGTCTCGATCGGGCGCCGTGCCCGATGTGTCGAACGTACGCCGCACCACCGACAGCGACACGCGCAGAGCCCGCGTGTCGCGTTTCGATTCGGTGAACAATCGCCCCCAGTTCTGGGAGCAGCCGGCTCAGACGGCGGAGGCGTAGGAGACGAACGCGGCGCGCAGCATCTCCAGCGTGTCCTCCGTCGTGCCGGCGTGGACGCTGACCCGCACCGTCGTGGGGCGGACGCTGGCGGTCACGCCGTGGTTGAACAGCGATGCGCTGAGCGCTGTCAGCTGCTCCGGCCGCGGTTCCAGCACGACGATGCCGGCGCGCTCCGCGGTGTTGCGGGAGGAGCTGACCGGGATGGCGAACTCGTCCGCGAGGTCGATCACCCGCTCCGCGCGGTCGGAGACCGCGTCCGAGATCGCCGCGACGCCGACCGCGGCCACCTCCTCCAGCGCGGCGGCGAGACGCGCCTGCGCGATCGGGTCCGGGTTCGACACCGTGAACGCCTTCGCGCCGTGGGCGGGCTCGATCACCTCGTCCCAGGTCTGCGTCGCCGCACCGGTGCCGCTCCAGCCGCTGAAGACCGGCGTCAGGTGGTCGATGGCGCGCTCGCTCAGGGCGAGGAAGCCGGTCCCCCAGCCCGCGCGCGTCCACTTCTGGCCGCCGGAGACGACGACGTCGGCCACCTCGTACGGGGCGTCGACGACACCGAAGCCCTGGATCGCGTCCACGATGAGCAGCCGGTCGCCGATCACCTGACGGATGCCGTCGATGTCGGCCAGGTAGCCGGTGCGCGAGTCGACCAGGCTGACCATCACGGCGCTGGTGCTGCCGGTGACCTGCTCGCGGATGTGCGCGGGCGTCACCGGTCCGCCGTCGGTGTCCAGCCAGGTCGGGGTGACGACGTGCATCGCCTGCGCGGCGCGCACGGCGGCGTAGGTCACGCTCGGGAACTCGGCGAGCGAGAGCAGGATCTCGCCGCCGGTCAGGCCGAAGGCGGCGTGCATGAGCCCGGAGGTGGCGTTCGGCTGGAACGCGATCTGCTCGTCGGGGAAGCCGGTGAGGGCGCTCACGGCGGAACGGACGCGCGCGTCCTCCGCGTGCATCCTCTCCACGGTGCCGAACCGGGCCTTGCCGAGGATGTCGTACTGGCCCGCGAGCTCCGCGCGCACCGCCCGCGACACCGGACCCACCCGGCCGTAGTCCAGGTACCCCGGCTCCTCGCCGAACCCGTGCGCGAACTCCTCGACATTCGTCATCCGAACCTCCCGTACCATCCTGCCGCACGCGGGAAGGCTCAGGAGCCGAAACGACGCTGGCGCCTGGAGTAGTCGCGCACGGCGCGCAGGAAGTCGACCTCGCGCAGGTCCGGACCGAGCGCCTCCACGAAGTAGAACTCGCTGTGCGCGCTCTGCCAGAGCATGAAGTCGCTCAGGCGCTGCTCCCCCGACGTGCGGATGACGAGGTCGGGATCCGGCTGGCCGCCGGTGTAGAGGTGCTCGCCGATCAGGTCCGGCGTGAGCAGGTCGGCGAGCGTCTCCAGGCTGCCGCCCTCTGCGTGGTGCGCGGCGACGATGCTGCGCATCGCGTCGGTGATCTCCTTGCGGCCGCCGTAGCCGACCGCGAGGTTGATGTGCATCCCGGTGTTCGCAGCGGTCCGGTCCTCCGCGCCGGTCAGCGCGGCGACGAGCGGCGCGGGCAGGCCCGCGGTGGAGCCGACGTGCTTGACGCGCCACTCCCGGTATCGGGAGAGGTCGTCGGCGAGCTCGGCGATGATCTCGATGAGGTCGGAGAGCTCGGTGCTCTCCCGGTTCGTCAGGTTGTCGGAGGAGAGCAGGTAAAGCGTGACGACCTGGATGCCGAGGTCGTCGCACCACTCGAGGAACTCGCGCATCTTCGCGGCCCCGGCCCGGTGCCCGTGCGCGACCGTGGTCATGCCTGCCTGGCGCGCCCAGCGCCGGTTGCCGTCGATGATCATCGCGACGTGGCGCGGCAGCGACTCGGTGTCGAGGCCGGTGAGCTCGCGGCGCAGTCGCTTCTGGTACAGCCCATAGAGCAGCCCGCTTGCCAGGGGCGTCCTCCGTCTGCTCACGTCAGCTACGTTAGCGCGGTGCGACGGCGACGTCTCACAGCATCCAGACACGCGCCTCCCGTACTCTTGCTCCATGACGCCGCGAATCACGCCAGAGCCCGAGGACGTCGCCGAGTTCCTTTCGGAGCCGGCCACGAACCTCCCGCCCGCCGACGCGGCCGTGAAGGCCGACGACACCCGGGGGCCCGACCTCCCGAACATCCCGCTGCTGGATGCATCGCCCGCCAATCCCGCCGAGCTGAAGCCCACCTGGCGCGGCTGGATCCACGCGGGCACCTTCCCGGTGACGATCGCCGCCGGGATCGTGCTGATCTGTCTGGCCCAGGGCGCGCCCGCGAAGTGGGCGTCCGCGGTGTTCATGCTGACCTCGATGCTGCTCTTCGGCAACTCGGCGCTCTACCACCGCTTCAACTGGAAGCCGCGCACGAAGGTCGTGCTCAAGCGCATCGACCACGCGAACATCTTCCTGCTCATCGCCGGCACGTACACCCCGCTCGCGGTGCTCGCGCTGCCGCCGTCGAAGGGCATCCTGCTGCTCGCCATCGTCTGGGCGGGCGCGCTGCTCGGCATCGGCTTCCGGGTGTTCTGGATCACCGCGCCGCGCTGGCTCTACGTGCCGATCTACGTGCTGCTCGGCTGGGCGGCGATGATGTACATCGTCGACCTGGTGAACGCGAACGTCGCCATGATGGTGCTCGTCCTCGTCGGCGGTGTCTTCTACACCGTGGGCGCCGTCATCTACGGGCTCAAGCGCCCGAACCCGGTGCCCGGCGTCTTCGGGTTCCACGAGATCTTCCACACGCTGACCGTGCTGGCGTTCCTCTGCCACTGGACGGCGACGCTCCTGATCGCGCTGCACCCCGCCTACAACGGCTAGCCGGCCGCCCGAGTGTGCGGGCGGGCGGCGCTCCTGCCCTCGCTTCCGGAGTTGTTCACGCAACACGCCGAGCAGAGGCGTGAAGGACTTCCGAATAGATGGGTGGCAGCCCTCGAGAGAGCGACGGGCGGCTAGCGGCGCGGCGCGTCGTCGTCGTCCGCACCGCTGTCGGTGCGGGCATCGTCGCCGGCCGCGCCGTCGACGGGACCGCCGGCAGCCGCCGCCTGCTCGGCGTCCAGCTTCTCGGCGATCTCGGCGCGGTAGCGCACCCGGCGGATGCGGCGCACCATGTCGATGACGAGGAGCACCACGACGACCGCCAGCAGGAAGGTGACGACGAAGCCGACGATGCCGGGCGTCACGTCGTCCGCGTTCGGACCGCCGGTCGGCGTCGGGCTCGGGGTCGCGGCGAGCCACGCGGACCCGCGCAGCAGCAGATCGGCCATCAGTCGCGCCCCTCGATTCCGGCGAACAGGTCGGTCTCAGGCATCTGGGTCTCCACTTTCGAGTCGATGAGCTGGAAGTCTTCGGTGGGCCACGCCGCGCGGAGCACGTCGTTCGGCCAGAAGAAGAAGGTGTCGTCGGGCGCCACCTGGCTCGCGTGAGAGCGGAGGGCGGCGTCCCTGGTCTCGAGGTAGCCGCCGACATCGACCCTGGTCGTCGCGGGCGACGGCGCGTCGTCCGTCCAGGATCGCATCTCCCGCAGCCGTTCGAGCATCGGCGAGGACGGGTCGGCGGCCAGCAGCGCGTCGTGGACGGCACGGAGACGCTCGCCGCTGAACATCCGGTCGTAGTAGAGCTTGGACACCTGCCAGGGCTCGCCGGCGTCCGGGAACAGCGCCGGGTCGGCGGCCGCGCGGTAGGCGGCGACTCCGACCTGGTGGGCGCGGATGTGGTCGGGATGCGGATAGCCGCCGTTCTCGTCGTAGGTGACGAGCACGTGCGGCCGGAACGCGCGGACGAGGCGGACCAGCGGGGCGAGCGGGAACTCGAGTGGCAGCGCCGCGAAGGAGTCCGGCGGCAGCGTCCCGTCCTCGCGCGCCATGCCGGAGTCGACGTAGCCGAGCCACCGGTGCTGCACGCCGAGAACGGCCTGCGCGGCCGCCATCTCGCGGCGGCGGAGGCCCGCCATGTCGCGTGCCGCGCGCGCCAGCGCATCCGCGTCGAGTCCCGGGTTCAGCACGTCGCCGCGCTCGCCGCCGGTGCAGCTGACGATGAGCACCTCGTCGCCGTCGGCCACGTAGCGCGCGGCGGTGCCCGCACCCTTGCTGGACTCGTCGTCCGGGTGGGCGTGCACGGCCATCAGCCGCCTCGGGGCAGCACGATTCACAGCTTCGTCTCCTAGTCTTGTCTCAGCCTACCGTCGGCCCGGCGGCGGGCCTGAGACAGCACCGAGAGGCGGACCGTAGGCGGATGGCCACCGAGACCACCCTGGAGTCGCGGTACGGCCGCACCCCCTCCCGTCGCCGCCGCGACCGCTGGCTGCTCACCGGTGGGGCGGTCGCCATCCTGGCCGTCATGGTCGTGTGGGTGTTCTGGGCGGGATGGGACAACAACCAGGCCGACCTCGAGGCGACGGACACGGCGTACACGATCACCGACGCCCACCACGTGGACATCAGCTTCACCATCAACGCCCCGCCCGGCACACCGGTCACCTGCGCCATCCAGGCGCTCAACGAGGACTTCGCGATCGTCGGCTGGCGCATCGTCAGCTTCCCCGGCGCGGACAAGCGCGTGACCGCGCACACCGAGACGATCAGGACCACGCAGCAGAGCAATACGGGTTTGATTAACACCTGCTGGCTGACCTAGCATTCTGTGGATACGCCCCGGCCGAGGCCGGGGCGTCGACTTTACCCACCGGTTCGTCACCGGCCATCTGCCGAAGCGGCGCCAGCCGCAGGCGCGAAGGAGTTCATCATGTCCCAGGAGTCCCAGGTCACGTTTCTGACCCAGGATGCGTACGACCGTCTCGCGGCGGAACTCGAGGAGCTCAGCGTCAACGGCCGTAACGAGATCGCGAAGCGCATCGAGGCGGCCCGCGAGGAGGGCGACCTCAAGGAGAACGGCGGGTACCACGCGGCGAAGGACGAGCAGGGCAAGATCGAGGCCCGCATCGTCCAGCTCACCAACCTGCTGCGCAGCGCCACCGTCGGCGAGGCGCCGGAGAGCCACGGCGTCGTCGAGCCGGGCACCGTCATCACCGCCACGATTGCCGGCGACGAGAGCGTGTTCCTGATCGGCAACCGCGAGATCGCCGCGGGCACCGACCTGCCCGTCTACAGCGAGCAGAGCCCGCTCGGCGCGGCCATCCTCGGCCTGAAGGTGGGCGAGAAGACGGAGTACACCGCTCCCAACGGCCGCCAGATCAAGGTCGAGGTCACCAAGGTCGAGACCTACTCCGGCCAGTAGGCGACAGTCGACCACAGGAGAACCGCTCGTCCGGACGCCGGATCCGAGCGGTTTTTCCGTGCTCGCGGCCGCTCGTCAGTCGTCTTCGAGCACCGGGTCGTACCCCGCGGCGCGCAGCGCCTGGATGACGTGCTGGCGGTGCTCGGTCCCCCGCGTCTCGACGGAGACGTTCAGCTCCACCTGGCTCAGCTGCATCCCGCGGCCATGCCGGGTGTGCAGCACCTCGACCACGTTCGCGTTGACTCCGGCCAGGATCTCCGCGATACGGGCGAGCTGGCCGGGACGGTCGGGGAGCATGATCGAGAGCTTGAGATAGCGATCTGCGGCGGCGAGGCCGTCGCCGATCACGCGCTGCATGAGCAGCGGGTCGATGTTGCCTCCGGAGAGGATGGCGACAAGGGTCCCGTCCTCGGGGGCGGTCACGGCGCCGGACAGGATCGCGGCGACCCCCGCAGCCCCCGCGGGCTCCACGACCAGCTTCGCGCGCTCCAGCAGCACCAGCAGCGCGCGGGCGAGATCGTCCTCCGACACGGTGACGACCTCGTCCACCGCCTCGCGGATGATCTCGAAGTTCAGCGCGCCCGGCCTGCTCACCGCGATGCCGTCGGCGATGGTCGTGACGAGGGAGATGTCGACGGGCTCGCCCGCGGCGAGCGAGGGCGGGTAGGCGGCCGCGTTCGCGGCCTGCACGCCGATGACCCGCACCGTGCGGCCCTCGCGGGCGGCGCGCTGCTTGACCGCGCTGGCGACGCCGGAGATGAGACCGCCGCCCCCGATCGGGACGACGATCGTGGTGACCTCCGGCGCCTCCTCGAGGATCTCGAGCCCGAGCGTGCCCTGTCCGGCGACCACGTCGGGATGGTCGAACGGCGGGATGAAGACGGCCCCGGTCTCGGTTGCGAAGTCGGCCGCGGCGCGCAGCGTCTCATCGACGATGCTGCCGCTCAGCACGACGTCGGCGCCGTAGGCCCGCGTCGCCTGAAACTTGGGGATCGCAACGCCGACCGGCATGAAGATCGTGGCGTGGATGCCGAGCTCGCGTGCCGCGAAGGCGACGCCCTGCGCGTGGTTGCCCGCCGAGGCGGCGACGACACCGCGGGCGCGCTCCTCCTCGGTCAGCTTCGACAGCCGGTTGTAGGCGCCGCGGATCTTGTAGGAGCCCGTGCGCTGCAGGTTCTCGCACTTGAGCAGCACAGGAGCGCCGAGCACATCGGTGAGGTACCGGGAGCTCTCCATCGGCGTCGGTTGCGCCACCCTCGACACGATCGCGCGCGCGGCCTCGATCTCGTCCAGGCTCGGCCCGGCGAAGGGAGTGCGCGTGGGATCAGTCACGGTAGCCACTCGCACAGCCTACTCGCGGCCATATTCCGCGGACTGTATGCGTTCGCGAGCCGGGTTCAGTCGGCCCGCGGCCGGCGAGGCGGACGCGGCACCGTCTCCCAGATCGGTCCTGCCGGTGGCGCCCACTCCTCCGGCGGCTTGGCGCGCCACGCACCCGACGAGACGTAGTGCACCATCACGTTCAGCACGGCCACGAACGGCACCGCGAAGAGCGCCCCGGGGATGCCGGCGAGCAGGGATCCCGCCGCCACCGCCAGCACCACGGCGAGCGGGTGCACCTTCACGGCGCTGCCCATGATCAGCGGCTGCAGCACGTGACCCTCGATCTGCTGCACCAGCAGGACGACCGCCAGCATGATGACGGCGAACACCCAGCCCTTGAAGACGAGCGCGACGAACACCGCGAGCGCTCCGGTGACGACGGCGCCGACGATCGGGATGAACGAGCCGAGGAAGACGAGCACCGCGATCGGCAGCACCAGCGGCAGCCCGAGGAAGAAGGCGCCGAGGCCGATGCCGAGCGCGTCGATGGACGCGACCAGGATCTGGACCTTCGCGAAGTTGCGCAGCGTCCGCCAGCCCTCCTGGCCGGCGCCGTCGACGGCCGCGCGCGCCTTCTTGGGGAAGACGCGGACGACCCAGTGCCAGATCCCGCGTCCGTCGATGAGGATGAACAGCACGCTGAAGAGGGTGAGCAGGGCGCCGGCGAGAACGTGCCCGAGCGTGGAGCCGACCGAGAGGGCGCCCGAGATGTAGACGGCGCTGTCCTCCTGGATCGTCTTCCAGATGGAGGCGAACGCGCCGTTGATCTGCCCCTCGGTCAGGCCGAGCGGACCCGTCGTCAGCCAGGCCCGGAACTGGTCGAAGGCCGTCATCGACTGCTCCCGCAGATCCCCGCTTTCGCGCGCGATCTGCCAGATGACGACGTAGAAGAGGCCCCCGACCACGATCACGAGCGCGAGCAGCGTCGCCACGATGGCCAGCCACCGCGGCCAGCGGTGCCGGACCAGGAGGTCCTTGAACGGCACCAGGAGCGCACCGAGGAGCACCGCGATCAGCACGGGGACGACGATGAGCCGCAGCTGGACGATCAGGAAGATCGCGACCGCGATCACCGCGCCGATCACAAGCAGGCGCCACGACCAGGCCCCGGCGAGCCGGACGCCGCGGGGCAGCGATTCGTCGATCGGGCCGGTCTCCGGCGTCTCCAGGTCGCGGCGCCGGCGCAGGAAGCGCGCTCGGGCCGGTGTCGTTGCGGGCTGTGCCGGCGGGACCGGACCGGCGCCGGTGGAGTCGCTGTCTGCCATGCCCGCCAGTCTAGGTGCGCTCTGCGAGCATCCTCAGGGCGCTCTCACCGAGCGCACGGCAACTCACAGCGCGCGCCCAGTTCGGCGCACGACGCCGCCCCACATTTGGACCAAAACCTGGCTTCGAGCGCGCCCCGAGCGACATTTCGCACACATGTCGCGGGGTGGAGGCGATCAGGACGCGGGAGCGACCGTGACAGGGGTGCCCGAGAGCGCGAGGTGCACTCGCTCCCCCGGAACCGGATTCTCGCGCGCGCCGTGCTGCACGGCAAGCTCGGAACCGTCGGACAAGCGCACGCGGGTGCGGCGCAGCGCGCCGAGGAAGCTCGTGGTCAGCACCTCGGCGGGCAGTCCGTCGGCGGCGAGCAGCAGGTCCTCCGGGCGGAGGTAGGCGGTCACGGGTCCGTCGGCGACCGACGCGACCGTCGGCACCGTCTGGCCGAGCACTTCCAGCCGGCCCGCCGTGACCACGCCGGGGACGCGGTTCGTGAGCCCGACGAACTCGGCGACGAACGCCGTCGCCGGCCGGTGGTACAGCTCCTCGGGCGTGCCGATCTGCTCGATCGCCCCCGCCCGCATCACGGCGACGCGGTCGGCGACCGCGAGCGCCTCCTCCTGGTCGTGCGTCACGAAGAAGGTGGTGATGCCGAGCTCGGTCTGGATGCGGCGGATCTCCTCCCGGAGCTGCACCCGCACCTTGGCGTCGAGCGCGGACAGCGGCTCGTCGAGGAGCAGGACGCGCGGCTCGGTGACCAGGGCCCGCGCCAGCGCCACGCGCTGCTGCTGGCCGCCGGAGAGCTGGTGCGCGTACCGGTCGGCGTGGTGGTCGAGGCCGACCAGCGCGAGCGCCTCGGCGGCACGCCGCCGCCGCTCGGCTGCCGGGACCCGGCGCATCCGCAGCCCGAACTCCACGTTCTGACCCGAGGTCAGGTGCGGGAACAGCGAGTACGACTGGAACACCATCCCCAGGTCGCGGCGGCTTGTCGGCTCGTCCGTGACATCCCGGCCGTCGATGAGGATGCGGCCGGAGTCGACGCGCTCGAGACCCGCGAGCGAGCGCAGCGCGGTGGTCTTGCCGCAGCCGCTCGGGCCGAGCAGGGCGATGAACTCACCGGGCTCGGCCTCCAGCGAGAAGCCGGCGAGGCCGGCGCCCCCGCCGAAGTCGCGGACGAGGCCGTCGAGGGCGACGGTCGATCCGACCCGGGGTGCGGTTTCCAATGCGGACATGACTAGCCTTTCGCGGCGCGTCGCCGGGCGCTGACCACCCGGTCGACGACGAAGAGGAGGATGAACGCGAACACCAGCGCCAGCAGCGCGAAGATGACCGCGACGAACGGGTCGGACTGCGAGACCAGCAGCAGCGAGGTCTGCAGATTCACCCGGCTGAGGAGCGACGCGATGGTGAATTCACCGAGCACCACCGCGACCGACAGTGCGGACGCAGCGAGGATGCCGCGGCGCAGGTTCGGCACCAGCACCCGCCAGAACACCGTCCCCCAGCTCGCGCCGAGGGAGCGGGCGGCCTCGCTGAGCGTCACCAGGTCCACCGCGGCGACGTTGCTCTGGATCGCGCGGTACGCGAACGGCAGCACGGTGATGCCGTAGGCGAAGGCCAGCGTCCAGGCGCCGGAGCCGAAGATCTGCGTGACGACCGCGTACGTCGGCGCGAGTCCGACGACCATCACGATCGCCGGGATCATGATCGGCAGCAGGCACACGCCCTCCAGCAGCCGGCGCAGCTGCGGGAATCGCAGCTCCACGAGCACGATGGTCGGCAGCAGCACGAGCAGCACGATCGCCACCGTCACCACCGCGAGCACGAGCGAGTTGCCGAGACCCTGGTAGATGCGGTCGTAGCGCGTGGTCTCGCCGCCGAACACGGTGGCCCAGCGGTCGAAGCTGTAGACGCCGGGCTTGGCGGTGCGGAGCGTGAACTCCAGCATCGAGAACAGCGGGATGAGGAAGAACGCCCCGAGGATCACCCAGATGACCGTGCGGACGATCGGGCCGGGGCCGAGCCGCAGCGGTTGCGCGCGCCGGCTCATCGCTGCCACCGCGCCGTCCGCCGCACGAGAGCCGAGTAGGCGAGCATGACGACGATCATCACGACGAGCATCCCGAGCGCCATCGATCCCGCGAGGTTCGCGCGGCCGAGCACCGTCTCGGAGATGAGCGCCTGGCGGATCTGCAGCGAGACGATGTTGTTCGCCTGACCGACGAGCGCCGCCGCGGTGGCGTACGACGAGAAGGCGTTCGCGAACAGCAGGAGGAGGCTGCCGAGGAACGACGGCAGCAGGATGGGGCCGCCGACGCGCGTCCAGTACGTCCAGCGGCTGCCGCCGAGGGTCGCGGTCGCCTCCAGCCACTGCGGGCGAAGGCCCTCCAGCGCAGGCAGGAAGGTGATCACCATGAGCGGGATCTGGAAGTACAGGTAGGGCAGGATGAGCCCGGGCACCGTGTAGAGCCACACGCCGTTCTCGTAGATGTTGATGTGGAACTGGTTGCGCAGCAGCACGGTCACCAGGCCCTGGGCACCGATCGTCGCGATGAAGGCGAAGGCGAGCATGACGCCGCCGAACTGGGCGAGCACGCTGCTGGCGGAGTCCACCAGCGAGCGGGCGACGCCTCCAGGACGGGACTGCAGCATCGCGAAGCAGAGCGCCGCCCCGGCGATCGCGCCGACGATCGCGGTCACCGCGGACAGCCAGAACGCGCCGAAGAAGGAGCCGGCGATGGCCGGCTCGGCGAGTCCCGTGATGTTCGACCACGTGAAGCGGCCGTTCTCGTCGAGGAAGCCGCTGCCGACGGCGACGAGCGTGGGGATGGCGAGGAAGACGACGACGTAGAAGGCGAAGGGGGTCAGGCCGAAGACGGCCGCACCGCCCCGCCGGCGTCGGCGGCCCGCCGTGGACGACGGCTGCCGCCGGGAGTCACGCGAGGCGACCCCGGCGGCAGCGGCATCGACCGCGGGAGCCGCGGCGATGGTCTCGGTCATCAGCCGACCGCGTTGGCCCACTTGGCGTTCAGCAGCGTTCCCGCGTCCGTCGCCTGCTTGTCGGTCATGACGGCGACCTCGTCGAGCTTGCCGGGGAACTCCGCGGTGTCGAGCGTTCCGGCCTTCTCCATGGCGTTCACGCGGGCCGGGTAGGCGCCGCCCTTGAGCCAGGCGTTCTGGGCGGCGTCGCTGTAGAGGTACTCCTCCCAGAGGCGCGCGGCAGCCGGGTGCGGGGCGTCCTTGTTGATGGCCTGGTTGTAGTAGCCGACGTACGCGGTGCCGGGGAGGACGACGTACTTCCAGTCGATCCCGCCCGACTTGATGGTGTCGGAGGTGGTGTAGCCCTTCTGGTTGAACGACCAGTCGAGCAGCACCGGGGTCTCACCGGAGGCGATCGTGTTCGGCTTGCCGTCGGCGGCGTTCCAGTTGCCGGCCTTCTTGAGCTTGGTGAACCAGTCGATGCCGGGGGTCAGATCGTCCAGCGTCCCGCCGTTCTGCAGGGTGGCGTACGCGACGGCGCCGGCCGCGGCGGCCGCCTGGGTCGGGTTGCCGTTCAGCGCGACGGCGCCCTTGAACTCCGGCTTCAGCAGGTCGTCGAAGCTCTTCGGTGCGGTCTTGATCTTGTTGGCGTCGTAGCCGACCGCCATGACGCCGTAATAGCCGACCTTCCAGAGGCCGTCCTTCTCCTTCTGGTCGTCGGGGATGTCGGCGAAGCCGGTCGGCTTGTACGGCGCGAAGTACTCGGTGTTCGCGAGCGCCACCGAGGATCCGATGTCGAACGTGTCCGGCGCGGTGTCCTGGCCCTTCAGCTTCTTCGCGGCGTCGATCTCCTCCTGGCTGGACGCGCTGTCCTGGCTCGGGTTGATCGTGATGCCGTACTTCTTGGTGAAGCCGTCGAAGATCTCCTGGTAGTTCGCCCAGTCGCCGGGGGTGGCGATGATGTTGAGGCTGCCCTCCTTCTTGGCGGCGGCGACCAGGGCGTCCATCCCGCCGGCCGACGCGACGTCGGTGGCGGTGGCGACCTTGCTGCTGTCGGTGCTGCTGCCGCTGGCGTCCGCGCCGCCGGAGCAGGCGGCGAGGGACAGGGCGACGACGGTCGCGGCGGCGGCGAGGCCGGCGGCACGAGCGCGCTTGTTGATCACGGATTTTCCTCCAGTGCACGGGTTTGTGGCCGGGTGTTCCACCCGGTTCGCGCTCACGCTAGGGAGGCCGGGCGACCGGCCGCCCAGCGGGCGGTGACGAGTCGGTGAACGGCGGGTGTCGGACGGCACCGCTACGCTCGAGGCGTGGTCGAACAGGTCTCCCCCGCTCTCGCACGCCGCATCGCTCTTGCCGCGCAGGGCTTCGGGCGTCCGCGTCCTGCGACAGTCGGCGTCCGGCAGCTGAACGGTCTCATCGACCGCATCAACCTGCTGCAGATCGATTCGGTGAACGTCTTCGAGCGCAGCCATTACCTGCCGGCGTTCGCACGGCTGGGCGCCTACGACAAGACCCTGCTCGACCGCCTGACGTTCGACGCGCGTGGACCGCACACCGAGTACTGGGCGCACGAGGCCGCCTTCATCCGCAAGGAGGACTGGCCGCTGTTCGAGTGGCGGATGCGGTTCAACCGGGGCCGCTACGGCGCGGAGGGCGGCTGGTTCGACAGCAACCGGGAGACGGTGGAGTGGCTGCGGCGCGAGCTCGCCGCCAACGGTCCACTCGCCGCGAGTGAGATCGAGCACGACGCCAACACGCGCACCGGTCCGTGGTGGGGCTGGTCGGCGGTGAAGCGCGCGCTCGAGATGCTGTTCCTGATGGGCGAGGTGGCGATCGCCGGCCGCACGCGGTTCCAGCGCCGGTACGCGCTGGTCGAGGACGTGCTCCCGGCGAGCGTGCTCGACGTGTCGTTCGAGACCGAGGACGCCGTCCGCGAGCTGATCCGCCGCTCGGCGGTGGCGCACGGCATCGGGACGGCCAAGGACTTCGCCGACTACTACCGGATCAAGGGGGCGCCCGCCCTCGCCGCCATCCGCGACCTGGAGGACGCCGGCGAGCTCATCCCGGTGCGCGTGCCTGGATGGGAGAGCGCGGGCAAGCCCATCCCCGCGTGGCTGCACCGGGATGCGCGGCGTCCGCGGCGCATCGAGGCGGCCGCGCTGCTCTCCCCGTTCGACCCGGTGGTCTGGTACCGCGATCGCGCTCTGCGGGTGTTCGGATTCCACTACCGCATCGAGATCTACACCCCGGCGCCGCAGCGGGTCTACGGCTACTACTCGCTCCCCATCCTGCTCGACGACGCTCTGGTCGGACGCATCGACCTGAAGAGCGACCGCCAGGCCGGCGTGCTGCGCGTCCAGTCGGCGTGGACCGAGGACGGCGACGGCGGCCGGATCGCGGAGCGCCTCCTCCCACTGCTGGCCGAGACCGCCGCGTGGCAGGGTCTCGGCGCCGTCGAGGTGGCGCCCGGCGCCCGCGGCGACCTGGCACCGCTGCTCGTCACCGCGGGCGTCGGCGGCTGAGGCCCGGCCGACCGGAACTCCGGAGAATCGGGAAGCTGTTCCGGCGTGTCCGACCGGAACTCCGGCAACGGCGCGGTTCGGGGCCGATATCTCCGGATGAAGGGACGCCGCCACACCTCTCGCGGCCTCTGCTGCGCCGGGGGTAGGGTGCGGGCATGACGTCACCGCTGGAGTACCTGAACGCCGACGGCGCCGATGAGGCGGACTTCGAGCAGCCCATGCGCGAGCTGTACGCGTACCGCGACGGCGAACACTGGACGGACGGCATCGTGACCGGGACGAAACGCGCCGACGACGGCCGGGCGCTCGTCCAGTTCGACGGCCGGGTGTGGGTGAGCACCGAGGACGTGCGCGACTCGGACCACTACATCGCGGTGCTGCTCAACCCCGACTCGTCCGTCTACGCCGAGGTGGTCGCGCGGCTCATCGACGGCTCCCCCGCCGACCCGATCCGTGACGTCTCTTTGACCGACGGCACCGCCAATGTCGGGACCGAGTGGCGCCCGCTGGACGAGCCGCGGCGCGGGACGCGCGTGCGGTATCGCTACACCGGCACGGCCGAGCTCGAGCCGGTGGACGCCGACAGCTAGGCCGCGGCGCGCCCGCCCCTGCACCAGCGCCTCCGGAGTTCTTCGCGCAACATTCCGGGCGCAGGCGTGCAGAACTCAGGAACGGATGGCGAACCTGGGCGAGCCAGGTGAGCGGGCCGGGGCGTGGCGGCCTAGAAGCCGGCGCCCATCTTCTCCAGGCGCTCGACCCGCTCCGGGATGGGCGGGTGGGTCGAGAACAGCCGGCTCATCAGGCCCGGCTTCAGCGGCTGGGAGATCCAGAGGTGCGCCATGCTGGTGTTCTGCTTGCGCATCGGCCGACCGTACTGCTCCAGTTTGAGCAGCGCGCTCGCCAGCGCGTCCGGATGACGCGTGGTCATGGCGCCCGTCGCGTCCGCCAGGTACTCGCGCTGCCGGGACACCGCGAGCTGGACGAGCGTGGCGACGAGCGGAGCGACGATCGCCGCGACCAGGCCGAAGACCAGCACCACGGGGTTGCCGCCGTTGTTGTTGCGGTTGTTGCCGCCGAAGAACGCCATCCGCAGGAAGATGTCGGCGATGAGGCCGATCGCCACGGTGAGGCCGAACACGATCATCGAGAGCCGGATGTCGTAGTTGCGCACGTGACCCAGCTCGTGCGCCATGACGCCCTCGAGCTCCGCGTCGGTCATGATGTCGAGCAGCCCGGTGGTGGCGGCGACGGACGCGTGCTTCGGGTCACGCCCGGTCGCGAACGCGTTCGGGGCCGGGTCGTTGATGACGTAGACCGCCGGCATCGGGGTGCCGGTCGTGATCGAGAGGTTCTCGACGACGTTCCAGAGCCGCGGGTTGTCCGCCTTCTGGATGGGAACCGCCCCCGACATGCTCAACGCCTGACTCGACGCCATGAAGTACTGGAACACGGCGTAGACGGTCGCCCCGACCAGCACCCACCCCAGGATCGCGTAGCTGTTGTAGATGACGGAGCCCAGCCATCCGAGCGCACCGATGAGAACCAGGAACAGCAGGATGATGAAGACGGTGTTGCGCTTGTTCCTGGCGATCGCCCTGTACATTGCCGCCCTAGAACTGGACGCGCGGCGGCTCGGCGATCGCCGCCAGGTTGTCGACCTCGAAGAACTCGCGCTCGGTGAAGCCGAGTCGGCGCGCGAACAGGTTGTTCGGGAAGACCTTGATCTTCGTGTTGAACTCGCGCACGCCGCCGTTGTAGAACCGGCGCGACGCCTGGATCTTGTCCTCGGTGTCGACCAGGTCGGCCTGCAGGCGCAGGAAGTTCTGGCTCGCCTGCAGCTGCGGGTACGCCTCCGCCACCGCGAAGATGCTCTTCAGCGCGGTCTGCATGTGGCCCTCGGCCACGGACGCCTCACCCGGCGTCTGCGCGGTCAGCGTCTCCGCGCGCGCCTTGGTGACGGACTCGAAGACGCCCTTCTCGTGCGCTGCGTAACCCTTCACCGTCTCGATGAGGTTCGGGATGAGGTCGGCACGACGCTTCAGCTGCACCGTGATGTCGCTCCACGCCTCGTCCACACGCACCTTGAGCGTGACGAGCGAGTTGTAGGTCGCCCAGAGGTAGATCCCGATGATCGCGACGATCACGACGACGATGATGACCGGAATGAGCCATTCCATTGCAGGAACTCCTTTGGGTGTGCGGGCACGAGTCCGTGCGCAGGATCATCCTAACGGCGGTGGATGCGGCTCCCATTGCCTTCCCATCACACTCAAAGCAAGAGCGCCGGGGATCGACAGGCCGCCCAGGTCCCGGGTGCAGAATGGCAGCGTGAGTGAGCTGGCCGAGCGTCGCCGTCGCGGCCGCCCCCGCAAGGAGCGCGGGGCGGCGTCCGCACGCGGCACGATCGTGCGCGCGGCGGCCGAGGAGTTCGCGGAGCGCGGCTACGAGGCGGCGTCGCTGCGGGCCGTCGCACGGCGAGCGGGCGTCGACGCGGCGCTCGTCCACCACTACTTCGAGGACAAGGCGGATCTGTTCGCGGCGACGCTCGAGGCCCCACTGCGCCCCGACCGCGTCATCGCCGTGATGCTGGGCGCTCCGCGCGACGAGCTCGGGGAGCGCCTCGTCCGCTACCTCTTCACCCAGCTGGAGGACGAGAAGGCCGCGGGCAGGATGGTGCTCATCCTGCGCACGGTGCTCGGCAACTCCGTCGGGACGCGGATGGTGCGGGAGTTCCTCACCCGCGAGGTGTTCGCCCGGCTGGCGTCGGCGACGGACGCCCCGGACGCCGAGCTGCGGGCCGACCTCGCCGCCTCCCAGATCGTGGGCCTGATGATGACCAGGTACGCGCTGCGGCTGGAGCCGATCGCGAGCGCCGACGTGGAGGATCTGGTGCGCCGGGTGGGGCCGGTTCTGCAGTGGCACCTGTTCGGAGATCTTGACGGGCGGTCGGGGCCGGGCGAATAATTCATCACATGATGAATTCGCCGGATGCCGCGGTCGTCATCGACGGACTGCGGGTGCGGCGCGGCCGGCGGACCGTGCTCGACGGGCTGGACCTGCGCATCCCCCGCGGTCAGGTGGTCGGCCTGCTCGGACCGAGCGGTTGCGGCAAGACGACGCTGATGCGGGCGATCGTCGGAGTCCAGCGGATCGCGGGCGGACGGGTGGAGGTGCTCGGTCAGCCGGCCGGGTCGGCGGCGCTGCGGCATCGCGTCGGCTACGTGACGCAAGCGGCGAGCGTCTACGACGACCTCACCGTGCGGCAGAACCTGTCGTACTTCCGCCGGGTGCTCGGCGCCGGGGCCGACGACGTCCAGAGCGCGATCGACGCGACCGACCTCGGCGCGTTCGCCGGCCAGCTCGTCGGCACGCTCTCCGGCGGTCAGCGCAGTCGGGTCTCCCTCGCCGCGGCGCTGCTCGGCTCGCCCGACCTGCTCGTGCTGGACGAGCCGACCGTCGGGCTCGACCCGCTGCTGCGGGTGGAGCTGTGGACCCTGTTCCACCGGCTCGCCGACTCCGGCACCAGCCTGCTGATCTCGAGCCACGTGATGGACGAGGCGACCCGCTGCGACCGGCTGCTGCTGATGCGCGAGGGCGCGATCCTCGCCGACCAGACACCGGAGGGCCTGCTGCGGGAGACCGGGGCCGAGGATGCGGAGGGTGCGTTCATCGCGCTGCTGCGCCGGCACCACGCCCGGCACGCGCTTCCGGATCCCGAGCCGGAACGGACCCCGGAACCGGGCACGGGCACGGGAGCGGATGAGGAGGCCGCCCGATGAACTTCACGCGCACGTTCGGGACGGCGGGACGGGTGCTCACCCAGATCCGCCACGACCCGCGCACGATCGGCCTGCTGGTGGTGGTGCCGAGCCTGCTGATCGGCCTGGTGGCCTGGATCTTCACCGACACCGATGTCTTCGCCACCATCGGTCCGGCGATCGTCGCCCTGTTCCCGTTCATCGTGATGTTCCTCGTCACCAGCATCACGACGCTGCGGGAGCGCCGCACCGGGACCCTCGAGCGGCTGCTGTCGATGCCGCTCGGCAAGGGCGACTTCATCCTCGGCTACACGCTCGCGTTCGGGCTGCTCGCCGTCGTGCAGTCGCTCGTCGCGGTCGGCTTCGCGATCTGGGTGTGCGGGCTGGAGATCAAGGGCGACCCGTGGCTGATGGTGGCGGTCGCGGTGACAGACGCCGTGCTGGGCAGCACCCTCGGCCTGTTCGCCAGCGCGTTCGCCCGCACCGAGTTCCAGGTCGTGCAGTTCATGCCCGTGATCGTGTTCCCGCAGATCCTGCTCGGCGGGATCTTCCTACCGCGCGACCAGCTACCGGACGGCCTGCGGCAGATCAGCGACTGGCTCCCGCTCTCGCACGCGGTGGATGCACTGAACGCCGTGTCGACGAACGCGCACGACGCCGCCTACGTCGGTGGCCAGCTGCTCATCATCGCGGCGTTCGCGATCGGCGCCGTCGTCGTCGGTGCGCTCACCCTGCAGCGCCGCACCGCCTAGCGGGATCCCCGCGCCGGCGACACCCGCGCCTCACGCGCCGAGGATGCGGTTGAGGTAGGCGTTGGCTAAGCGGCGGTCCGGGTCGAGGCGGTCGCGCACCGCGAGGAAGTCGTCGAACCGCGGGTACGCCGTCTGCAGCGAGGCGGCGTCGCGAAAGTGCATCTTGCCCCAGTGCGGCCGGCCTTCGTGCGCCATCATGATCCGCTCCACCGCGGTGAAGTACTCGGTCGGGTCCTCGCGGTAGTAGCGGTGGACGGCGATGTAGCCGGTGTCGCGGCCGTACGCCGTCGACATCCAGTTGTCGTCCGCCGCGGCCGAGCGCACCTCCACCGGGAAGGAGATCCGCCAGCCCTTCCGCTCGATGAGCGCCTTCACCTCGGCGAGCGCCGCGGGCACCGCCGCCCGGGGCAGCGCGTACTCCATCTCGCGGAAGCGCACCGTGCGGTTCGTCACGAAGACCGCGGGCGAGACGTCGGTGAAGTCCCGGTTGCCGGTGAGCCTCTGCGCCAGCCTGCTGAACGGGGGAACGATCGCCGGCGCGGCCGTGCCGAGCGCGCAGACGCCTCGATAGACGCCGTTCGCGAGCAGTTCGTCGTCCACCCAGCGCCCGACCGCCGAGAGCGGCGCCCTCGCCTCCGTCAGCGGAAGCCGGGTGTTCGTCTTCGTCAGCCCGGTCTCGGTGTGCGGGAACCAGTAGAACTCGAAGTGGTCCTCGGCCGCCGAGCGCTCCAGGTAGCCCTCCAGCACCTCCTGCAGCGGCTCGGGACGCTCCACCGCCTTGAGCAGGTACGCCGGGACGCACTGGATGGTCAGGTCGACGATCACGCCGAGGGCGCCGAGACCGAGCCGGGCGGCCGGCAGCAGCTCGGCGTTCTGCGTCTCGTCGATCGTGAGGAGCTCGCCGGATCCGGTGACGATGGTCACCCCGACGATCTGGGTGGCGAGGCCGCCGAACGATCCTCCGGTGCCGTGCGTGCCGGTGGAGGTGGCGCCCGCGATCGTCTGCCGGTCGATGTCGCCCATGTTCTCCAGAGCGAGTCCGTACGGGCGCAGCAGCCGCGGCAGCTGGTGCAGGTGCGTGCCCGCCGCCAGCCGCACCCGGCCGCGCTCGAGGTCGACGTCCAGCACGCCGGACAGCGCCTCCAGATCGAGCTGCACACCGGGGGCCGCGGCGATGCCGGTGAAGCTGTGCCCGGCGCCGACCGCCTTCACGCGCATCCCCTGCTTCGCCGCCGCGGCCACCGCGCGCTGCACGGCCTCGGCCGACGACGGCCGCTCGACGCGCTGCGGGCGGATGGACTCGCTCCTGCCCCAATTGCGCCACACTCCCCCGTTCGCCGTCACAGGAACACCTTCCCGTCGCCGCGATAGCTGAGCGCCGTGCCGACCACCGCCGGCCGCCCGTCCACCGTGTCGACAAGGTGGAACTCGTTCACGTGCTCGCTGAGCTCCCCCGACTTGGTGTGCCGCAGCCAGACCCGGTCGCCCACACGCAGGATGCCCGCGGCAGCTCCCGTGAGCGGCGTCTGCACCTCGCCGGCCATCTCCCGCTCCACCATCGACAGGCCGGTCGGCCAGGCAAGCCTCGGGAGGCGGTCGGGCCCGGGCGGGCCGGACGCGATCCAGCCGCCGCCGAGCAGGGTCGCCGTGCGCTCGTCCGGCCGCCGGACGACCGACAGCGCGAAGGACGCGGCGGGCGCGGGGCGGAAGCCGCGGTAGGTGTCGAAGAGGTGACCGCCGAAGAGCCCGCTGCCCGCGGCGATCTCGGTGACGGACGGGTCGGAGGCGGTGAACTCGAGCGAGCCGGTGCCGCCGCCGTTGACGAACTCCAGCTCCGCGAGCGAGCGCACGCCCGCGACGGCGGCGCCCCGGCGCTCGATCAGCTCCTCGCGCGAGCTCTTCTGCATCCAGCGCAGGGTCGCGCCCCAGGCGGGACGACCGGGAGGATTGTCGCCCTGCCCGGCGATCTGCGCCTCGTAGCCCATCATCCCGACCAGCGCGAAGCCCGGCCGCCGAACGATCGCCTCGGCGACCTCCCGGGCGGCCTGCGCCGTGTGCACGGGCGAGCGGTACACGCCGATGTGGCCGAGCACGGGCGCGTTCCACGAGGAGTCGAGCTCGAGGCAGACCCGGATCGTCTCGCGCTCCGCCGGCGGGACGACCGCGTCGATCAGGTCGAGGTGTGCGACGGAGTCGACCATGAGCGTCACCCGGGCCGCGAGCTCCGGTGAGCGGGACAGGCGGGCGATGGCCGCGCGGTCGGCGGTCGGGTAACCGACGACGACATCCTCGATCGCGGGATGCTCCGCGTCGCCCTCCGCCAGCCAGAGCGCCTCGGGCAGCGTGTAGGCGAGAACGCCGGCGTAGCCCGGCAGCGCGAGCACCGCATCCAGCACCGAGCGCACGCGCACCGACTTGGACGCGACCCGGATCGGCTTGCCCGGCTTCGCGGTCGTCCCGCCGGCGCGCCGGAGCATGTCGTGCGCGTTGTGGCGCAGCGCAGGCAGGTGCAGGACCGCCAGCGGCGGGTCGAGCCTGGCCGTCGCCGCGCTCAGCGCGGGCCAGAACACGTCGGGGGTCGTCCACGTCCGCTCGGCCGGGGCCGGCCTCGTCGTCAGATCCATCAGCGCACCGCTTTCACTCGGGCGACCGCGAGCGCACCCGCGAACGCGAAGACTCCGGAGAGCACGAAGAGGCCCATGAACCCGCCGAGCGCGGCGACGATGCCCGCGCCGAACAGCGGTGCCATCGCCTGCGGAACGGCCGTGGCGATGTTCATGATGCCGAGGTCCTTGCCGCGGCTCTCCGGGTCGGGCAGCACCTGGGTCGCGAGGGCCTGGTCGACGGAGAGGAAGCAGCCGTAGCCGAGGCCGAGGAGGCCGGCCGCCACCATGGCGACCGACAACTCGGGCACGAAGGCGAGCAGCAGGGCGGCGACGCCCTGCAGCGCGGAGGAGACGAACACGAAGGCCTTCCGCCGGCCGAGCCGGTCGGAGAGCCGCCCGAACAGCAGGGACGCGACGATCACGAACACCATGTAGACGAGGATCAGCACGAGCAGGTCGTCGTCCGCGTGCGGATCGTGCAGCCCGAACTCCAGGAAGTAGAGCAGCAGCGAGGTGCCGAACGCGTTGCCGAAGTTCACGAGCACGCGGCTCAGCAGCGTCCAGCCGAAGTCGGGATGCTGCCGCGGGCTGATCCAGAGCCCCTCGATCACACCACGGGCCGTCATCCGCTCGCGCAGCTCCTTCGGCAGCACCGCGTCCGGGAGGAACAGGAACGGCAGCACCAGGACGAGGAGCAGGACCGCCATCGCCGTGTAGCCGATCAGCGCGCCGACGAAGACGTAGGTGACCAGCGAGACGCCGAGGATGATGCCGATGGCCTGCGGTGCGCTGATCCAGCCGGAGACGTAGCCGCGCTGGCCGACCGGCACCTGGTCGGAGATGGTCGCGGTGAGGGCGGCCGTGAGCACGCAGAAGCCGGTGAGCGCCAGGGACCAGAACACCCCGATCCCCACCATGCTCGTCTGCAGGCCGAGCAGCACGAGCGAGACGGCGAACAGCACAGCCCCGCCGGCGATCCACGGGCGCCTGCGGCCGAACCGGCTCGTCGTGCGGTCGGACAGCGCGCCGGTGAGCGGGTAGGCGACGATGGCGCACACCCCCGAGATCCCCGACACGATCCCGAAGGCGACCACGTTCTGCACCCAGTCGTCGGTGTGCAGCTGCTTCTGCACCTGGTCGGGCAGGAGCTTCTGGATGGGCGCGAGCTGCGCCATCCAGATGCCGAGCCAGGCGACCGCGAAGGCGGCGATCCAGGGGCCGGGCACGCGCCGGGTGGGTTCGGCGAAGACCGCCGGGGTGGATGTGTTCGTCATCGGGTACCTGCGATCTCGGGAACGGAGGGGACGGCGAGCGCCGCGAGGGCGTCCGCTGCGAAGTCCATCGCCCGGGCGGCGGCCGCGTCGTCGCGGGTGACCAGCCAGGCGACGGTGATGCCGTCGGTGAGGGCGACCAGGATGCGTGCGACCTCGCCGGGCGGACGCGTCCACGCGTGCCCGGTGATGGCAGCGGCGTCGGCGGCCGCGCGCTCGGCAACCTCGTAGTAGCGCGCGTACTGACGGCGCGCGAGCTGTTCGAAGCCGGGCTCGCGCAGGGCCCACTGGGTCAGCTCGAACATCGCCTTCTCGCGCTCCGGGTCGGCGCGGACGCCGTCGAAGTAGTGCTGCAGGCCGGATCGGATCGCCGAGCGGATGCCGTCGGGCGGATTCCCGCCCGCGAACGCCGGCGCGAGGTCGGACTGCTCGCCGGCGACGGCGGCGTCGATCAGCTCGACCATGAGCTCGTCCCTGGACGCGAAGACGTAGTGGAAGCTTGCCAGCGGCATCCCGGCCTCTGCTGAGATCCGGCGCGTCGTCGCTGCGGCCACACCGTCCCTGGCGACCACGCGGAGGGCGGCCTGGACGAGGGCGGTGCGACGTTCTGCGGGCGGGATGCGCGTCATCGGGGGCTCCTCGTGGAGTCTCGCGCAGCGTCGCGCGAGAAGTGGGACAGTTGACCCAGTTGTCAGTATGCCGTAAATCCGGCCTATCGGTTTGACACGGGCCGGTGCCGACCCCTGGAATGGGGTGGAATGCGGGTATTTCTGTCGGACGTGTCTCCACCAGTCCGGTCGCGGGGGGCGACCGGACCGATCGTCGGTGCCATCGCCGCTCTCCTGCTCGCCGCCGCGTCCATCGCGGGGCTCGCCCCACCGGCCTCGGCGGCATCCCCCGGCGACACGGGCGCATCGCCCCCGGCATCGAGCGCGTCGCCCCCGGCATCGAGCGCATCCCGCAGCACAGGCACCTCCGGCACCAGCAGCACAGGCACCAGCAGCAGCAGCAGCACAGCGTCCCTCAGCAGCACCGCACTCCCGACCAGTGCCAGCACCTCCTCTCCGGCAGAACGTCCGGCCGAGTCGGACACACCGACCCCGACTCCGACCCCGGATCCGCCGCGCCTCCGCGACCTCCCGTCCGGTCTCGTGACCTCCTTCCCGGTCGTCGTCAGCGGGTCCGCGCGCGCGGGCGAGGTGCTCGACGTCTCCGGCGGGTCCAGCGACAGCGCCGCCAGCAGTTGCTCGGTCACGGCCGACGCGAGCGGTGACTGGTCCTGCTCGCTGCGCAGACTCCCCGACGGACCAGGCGTGCCGATCCGCGTCGAGTCGCGGACCACCGGACTCGCGGACACCGGGCGTGTCGACGTGCTCTCGCCCCCCGTGATCACCACCACCGACGGCGGCTCCACCGGCGGGGGCCTGCGCGGCACCGCCTACCCCGGAGCCACCGTGACGGTCACCGCGGAGAACGGCCGCTCGTGCAGCTTCCCGGCGGACGGCAGCGGCGCCTGGGGATGCGTGATCCCCGGCATCGGCGACGGCAGGCACACCGTGACCGCGACACAGGTCGCGCCGTTCTCGAGAACCCGGTCCGGCCGCAGCGCCCCGGTGCACGTCGTGGTGGACACGACGGCGCCGGGCGCTCCCACGATCACCGCCCCGGCGCCCGGGGCGAGCGTCGGCGCCGGACACGCCATCGGCTTCGGGGGCAGCGCGGAGCCCGGCGGGCAGGTGACCGTCTACGCGAGCACCACGCGCGGGACGACGGTCGCCTGCACCGCGACCGTCCCCGCATCACGGGCGTGGTCCTGCCAGGGCGCCCTGGACGCCGGCAGTTACGTCGCGTCCGCACTGGAACGGGACGCGGCCGGCAACGTGAGCGCCGGCAGCAACACCGTCGCGGTGACGGTGGAGACGCCGACGGCCATGGCGCCCCCGGCCACCCCGACGCCCGCACCGACCCCGACGCCGTCGCCCTCTCACGCGGCCCCCGCCGCGCCGAGCGCGCCAGCCAGCCCCGGGCCGCCCCGTCCGGGCGCGAAGAGCTGGACGGACACGCCGTTCACCGTCGCGTCCGCTCCCGCGGTGACCGCCGCATCCGTCCCGGGATGGCTGCGCTCGATCGCGCTCGCCGTCGCCGCGCTGCTGCTGCTGATGCTGCCCGCCCGGCTGCTCGCCGCGGCCCTCACCCGCGACCGCTCCGCCGATCCGGCACGCCCATCCGCGCGCTCCAGCCTGTTCGGGCGCAACCGGTCCCGGGCGGAGCTCGGCGAGGCGGACGCGCTCCTCGGCCGACGGATCGCCGGCGAGGATCCGGCCGATGGCGGGACCGTGGCAGGCGTCGCCGGACAGCCCGTCTGGCTCGCGCCGGTGGTCGGCGTCATCGCAGCGGCGCTCGTCACCCTCTCCACCTCGGTCCAGGACGCGGGCGCCTACGTGCGCCTGCTGATCGCCCTCGCGATCGCCGTCTGCGGCGTCAACGCGGTGTGGGTGCTCGCGGCCCGCGGAACAGCCAGGCACAACGGCATCACGCCGCCCCGGCCGGTGGTGCGCCCGGTGCTCCTCATCGTGGTCGCGGCGACCGCGCTCGGCTCCCGCCTGATCGGGCTCGAACCGGCGCTGCTGTTCGGGATCGTCCTGGGCGTGATGCTGCCCGAGGGCACCGACCGGGTCGTCCGCGGACGCGTCGCCGCGGTCCAGGTCTCCGCGGTCGCCGCCCTCGGCGTGCTCGCCTGGCTGACCGTCGGCGTGCTCCCCGCCCCGAGCGGTGCGGTCTCCGCCTTCTTCGTCGAGCTGGCGAACGCGGTGGCGCTTGTCGGCATCGGCTCCACCGCCGTCGCCCTGCTGCCGGTCGGCGGCCTCGCCGGCCGGGCCGTGTTCCAGTGGTCGCGGCCGATCTGGCTGGGGCTCAGCCTGGTCGTGTACACGGTGCTGTTCGCGCTGCTGCTGCCCGTCGCGTCCCTCGCCACGACCGGAGCCGGCGGGCTCGTCGTCGGGCTGCTCGCGCTCGGCTTCGCGGTGATGTGCGTGTGCGTGTGGCTGTGGGAGCGCTACGTGGAGCCCGCCCGCTGACGCGCGCCGCCTCCCGCGGCCTCACGCCACGGACTCAGACCGCGTCGACGTAGAACCAGTCGCGTCCCTCGCGCACGAACCGGGAGGTCTCGTGCAGCGATCCGCGCTCGTCGCCCTTGTAGTACGCGGTGAAGGCCACCACTCCATCCGTGTCGAACGGACCCCCGCGCTCGGTCCGTTCGATGTCGAGGCGGTACCAGCGCAGTCCCGGCTCCAGCTCCAGCTCCTCGGGGCGCGTGCCGGGGTGCCAGCTGCGCAGCAGGTAGGCCGCGTCGCCGAGCGCGAACGCGCTGAACCGGGAGCGCATCAACCGTTCGGCGGTCGGCGCGGGGGCGCCCGCGTGGAGCGGCCCGCAGCAGGCGTCGTACGTCTCGCCGCTCAGGCACGGACAGCGCAGGGTGGTCACCGCACGAGTGTAGATGACCCGGCCGGTGCCTGCGTCGGGGGATCTCGGGCACCGGCCGGGTCGGAGGACACCTCACCAGAAAGGGTGTCGGAGACCAGTGTGCACGCGGAGGGTGTGCGGTGGCTTCGGGTGCTCTGAAGGTGTTCTCAGTGCGCGTCACGAAGCGGCGTCGACGACGCAGAAGCGGTTGCCGTCCGGGTCGGCGAGGACGACGTAGTCGGCGTCCTCCTCGTAGTCCCAGTCCACCCGCTCCGCGCCGAGCGCGAGCAGCCGCGCGACCTCGTCGGCCTGCACGTCGGCATAGAGGTCGAGGTGGTGCCGCGGCGCCGGGTTCGCCTCGCTGCCGACGAGCTTCAGCGCCAGTTGCGGCCCCTCCCCCGTCTCCGGGACGAGGATCGCCCAGTCGACGTCCGGCTCGCGCAACGGCCGGTAGCCGAGCGCCGCGGACCAGAACGCGATGGCGCGCGGCAGCTCCCGCACTCCCCACACGATGGAACCGATACGGATCATCAGCCCAGGATCCGCCGCTCCCGGCGCCCACGCAACAGGCGCCGCGGGGGCCGCGGGGCGTGTACCGTTGAAGCATGGAAGGCTTCCTCATCGGTTTCATCTGGCTCGTGATCGTCGTCGGCGGCATCTCGGCGGTCGCCGCTGTCGTCCAGATGGCGAAGTCGCCGTACCGCGACCGGTAACGGATTCACCGCCGGCCCCCATAGCCCAATTGGCAGAGGCAGGCGACTTAAAATCGCCCGAGTGTGGGTTCGAGTCCCACTGGGGGTACCACGCACCGCACCCACGGCCGGCCCGGGCGTGTAAGCTGGGTGAAGTCCCGAGGGCGTCCCGTCGTCCTCTTCGACCGTCCACACGCGTTTTCCGCTATCGACCGCACCCGGTCGTCACCGGAACGATCTCCCATCGGGGGCAGCGTGCCGGAGCGCCGAACACCGATGTCGGCGTCCCGTCCGGCATGGCGACCCCGCCCGAACTTTTCTCCGTCCGCGAGCACACCGCCGCGGCACTGCAGCCTCCACGAAGGCGAAACGAATCAGCATTTCAGCACACCATCCACCGGCCGCGCTCACCTGGCGCCAGGCCGACGACACCGTCTGGGTGGCAACGGCGGCCGGCGAGTACGCCGGTATGGCCCAGCTCGCCGACGGCGGGTTCCATGTCCTCGACGGCCGCTCGCTTTCGGTCGGCATGGCGCCGACCATCGCCGCGGCCGAGGAACTCCTCCGCCTCGCCCCACCCGTCCACCGCGTCCGTCGCGGTGTCCACAGACGTCCGCGCCGATTCGGGCGCGACGACCGGAGCCGAAATCTCGGTTCCCGAAGAAGAATGAAGGAAGAAACGATGGCACTCGGTACCGTCAAATGGTTCAACTCGGAGAAGGGGTACGGCTTCATCGCCCCGGATGACGGCAGCGCCGACGTCTTCGCCCACTTCAGCGAGATCGCCTCCACCGGTGGTTTCCGCAACCTCGACGAGAACCAGAAGGTCGAATACGACCTCGCCCAGGGCCCCAAGGGTCCGCAGGCAGCGAACATCCGTCCCCTGTGACGGCCTCGGTGCCCGGTCGCAAGGCCGGGCACCGTCTCGTTCGCGGCGCCGCATGGCACCGACGAACACTCAGCAAGCACGCCTACGCTTGCACCATCTCGGGCGATCCGCCCACACCCTCGGCTGGGAAGTCGTACGACACAGCGGAGGAACGATGACCGCAACCATTCTCGGCCCGGTGCGGAGGACCAAACCGCGCACCGAAGGCCGGCCCCCGGTCACGAGCACCTACAACGAGCTGCTCGCCCGGGTCCGCGGCGAGGGGCTCCTGGAGCGCCGCCGCGGCTTCTACATCACCGTCTTCTGCCTGCTCACCGCGGGCCTCGGCGGGGCGATCACGGGCTTCATCCTGCTCGGCGACTCCTGGTTCCAGCTGCTCATCGCCGCAGCGCTCGGCCTCATCTTCACCCAGTTCGCCTTCCTCGGCCACGAGGCGTCGCACCGCCAGGTGTTCGCCTCCGGACCGGTCAACGACCGCGCCGGCCGCCTCATCGCGACCTGGCTGGTCGGCATGAGCTACCAGTGGTGGATGACCAAGCACACCCGCCACCACGCCAACCCGAACACGATCGGCAAGGACCCCGACATCGCCGTCGACACCATCTCCTTCACCGAGGAGGACGCCGCGAAGCGCACCGGGCTGCTCGCGGCGATCACCCGCCGCCAGGGCTACCTGTTCTTCCCGCTCCTCCTGCTGGAGGGCGTCAACCTGCACGTGACCTCGATCCGGTCGCTGCTCTCCCCCGCGCCGGTCGACCACCGCGCCCGCGAGCTGGTCGCCATCGGGCTGCGACTCTCCGTCTACCTGGCCATCGTGTTCCTGATGCTGCCCACCGGGATGGCGTTCGCGTTCCTCGGCGTGCAGCTGGCCGTCTTCGGCGTCTACATGGGCGCCTCGTTCGCCCCGAACCACAAGGGCATGCCCCAGCTCCCCGCCGGCGCGCGCGTGGACTTCCTCAACAAGCAGGTGCTCACCTCGCGCAACATCCGCGGCGGCTGGACGATGAGCGCCCTGATGGGCGGCCTGAACCACCAGATCGAGCACCACCTGTTCCCGAGCATGCCGCGCCCGCACCTGCGCCGGGCCAGGATGCTCGTGCGCGAGCACTGCGCCGCCCACGACATCCCGTACACCGAGACGGGCCTGGTGAACTCATACCGGATCGTCATCCGCTACCTGAACCGCGTCGGGCTTGCCGCGCGGGACCCGTTCGACTGCCCGGCCGCGCAGCAGCTCCGGCGCGCCTGACCCTCGTCGCGGCGGCTCGCGCGGCGTCCGCGCAGCGCGACCGTGAGAGTATCGACGGATGACCGACTCGAGCCCCGGACGCCGCCGCGGCGGCCGCGCCGCCTTCTGGATCGCCGTCGTCTGCGCCGTCGCGGTGGTGGCCGTTGACCAGCTGACGAAGCTGTGGGCGGCGTCCGCGCTCGCCGACGGTCGCACGGTGGATGTGATCGGGTCGCTGATCCGGTTCCAGCTCGCATACAACACGGGCGCCGCGTTCTCGTCGGGCCCCGGGTTCACCTGGGTGTTCGGGATCGTGTCCGGCGTCGTCGCGGCGGCGATCGTCGTCTACGCGTGGCGGGTCACCTCCGTCGCATGGGCGATCGGGCTGGGGGCGCTCCTCGGCGGCGCGATCAGCCACTTCGGCGACCGGCTGCTGCGCGGCTACGTGATCGACTTCATCGACTACGTGAACTGGTTCATCGGCAACGTCGCCGACATCGCGATCGTCCTGAGCGTCGTCTACCTCGGCATCCTCGCCGTGCTGAAGGTTCCGACGGGGCGTTCCGCGGGCCTCCCATCCGACGAGGCCGCCCCGACTGAGCCCCGCAACGGGACGCGTTAGCGTGGAAGGGTGAGCCGCACCCTCGCCTCCCCCGCCGCCTCCGAGCTGGAGGTCCGCAAGAGCCGGTTCCTCGGGCTCGCGGTGCCGGTCGCGGACCGCGAGGCCGCCCTCGCCCAGGTCGCGCGGGTGCGCGCGGAACACCCGGGAGCGACCCACGTCTGCTGGGGTCTACTGGCCGGGGCCACTCCGGGATGTCGGACGACGGCGAGCCGTCGGGGACGGCGGGACGGCCCATCCTGGAGGTGCTGCGGCACCACGAGCTGGACGGCGTGCTCGGCGTCGTCGTGCGCTACTACGGCGGCGTGAAGCTCGGCGCGGGCGGCCTGGTCCGCGCGTACACGGACGCGATCGCGACGGCGCTCGCCGACGCGGAGACCGTCGAGCGGGTGACGGAGGCCACCGTCGTGGTCGAGGCGTCGTACGGCGACGCGGAGCGCGTGCGGCACTGGGCGGCGGAGCAGGGCTACGCCGAGCCGGAGGCGGGCTACAGCGAGACGGTCGTCCTCTCCCTCGTGCTCTCGTGCTCCCGGAGCCGGAGGCCGACCTCGCCGCCGCCGCCATCGCCGACCTGACCCATGGCCGGGCCGTGCTCCGGCGCTGAGCCGCGTCGCAGCGGGGACGCGACATGCCGTGTGGCGCGTGCGGATGCGGCGTGTCGAGTCCCCTCCGACGCATCGCTCGTCCGGCGGATGCACGAAGGCCCGGGCCCCAACGGGGTCCGGGCCTTCGCGACGGCGCACGCTACTTGACCTCTGCGGTCTCTTTCTTGCGGGCCGGAGCCTTCTTCGGCGCCTCGGCCGGAGCGGCCTCGACCGCCGGCTTCGGACGGGAGGCGAACTCCTCGAACACCGCACGCGGCGTCTGGACGGCCTCGAGCGACACGATGTCGCGGCCGAGCCAGAAGTTGTTCCACCAACCCCAGATCACGCGCCACTTGCGCTCCCAGCTCGGCATCGCGAGGCCGTGGTAGCCGCGATGCGCGAGCCAGCCGACGACCCCCTTGATCGCGAGCTTGCCGGACTGCAGCACGCCGATGCCGACGCCGAGGCCGGCGACCGCGCCGAGGCTCTTGTGGTAGTACTGGCGCGGCAGCTCGCCGCGCAGGTCGGCGATCAGGTTCTTCGCGAGCAGCTTGCCCTGGCGGACGGCGTGCTGCGCGTTCGGCACGCAGTAGCCGCCGACGCCGGCGCCGGTGAGGTCGGGGACGGCCGAGACATCGCCGGCGCCCCAGGCGCCCTCGATGATCTCCTCGTCGGTGCCGACGCGGAGGTCGGCGCGCACGCGGAGGCGGCCGCGCTCCTCGATCGGGAGGTCGGTGTGACGGACCACCGTCGGGTTCGCCATGACACCGGCGGTCCAGACGATCAGGTCGGTGTCGAACGACTCACCGGTGGAGAGTTCGATGTGCCCGTCGACCGCGCTGGTGAGCTGGGTCTCCAGGTGGATCTGCGCGCCGCGCTCGGCCAGGTTCTTGATGACCCAGTGGCTGGTCGGCAGCGACACCTCCGGCATGATCCGGCCCATGGCCTCGATCAGGTGGAAGTGCGTGTCGTCGAAGGACAGCTCGGGGTACTTCTTCAGCAGCGAGCTGGCGAACGAGCGCAGCTCGGCGAAGATCTCGATGCCGGCGAAGCCACCGCCGACGACCACGACCGTGAGCAGACGGTCGCGCTCCGGACCGGCGGGCAGGCTCGCCGCCTTGTCGAAGTTCGACAGCATCTTGTCGCGGATGTACACCGCCTCTTCGATGGTCTTCAGGCCGACGGCCTGGTCCGCGACGCCCGGGATCGGGAACGTGCGCGAGACGGCCCCCGCGGTCACCACGACGATGTCGTACGCGAACTCGTACGCCTCGCCGACGAGCGGCTGGATGGTCGCCACCTTGCGCGCGTGGTCGATGTACGTCACGTTCGCGGTGACGATGTTGGTGCTGTTCAGGTGACGACGGTGCGCGACGACCGCGTGACGGGGCTCGATGGAGCCTGCAGCCACCTCAGGAAGGAAGGGCTGGTAGGTCATGTACGGCAGCGGGTCCACCATGGTGACCTCTGCCTCGCCCTTGCGGAGCTGCTTCTCGAGCTTCCACGCGGTATAGAAACCGGCGTATCCGCCTCCGACGATCAGGATTTTGGGCACAGTAATGCGTCTCCTCAACACGAAAGTATGGGGGTTAATCTACCCCCTGCTCCCCGTTCGCCTGAAATGCAGCCACGCACCCACGCCGCCGAGGGCGACGAGGGCCACGAAACCGGAGAACAGAGCCAGCGGGAGCCAGAGGGTCGTGAGGACGCTCCATTGCGGCCAGAAGAACATTCCCCATCGTACATCCCGTTCGGGGCTCAGCTTTCGCGGGGCGGGCGCCGCCTGCGATGCTCCGCCTCCCGGAGCGGGGGCCTGGGTGGCCTCCGCGCGGCGGTGGATATGGATCCACTGGCTCAGATCGCCCATCGGATTGGACGTGGTGTGCGGAACGTCTGCAGTGACCGCGGCCGCCGCATCCAGTAGTCCATAGCCGTATATCGGGCTCGGGACCGTGCCGGCCACCGGCCGGGCCGTGCGGATGATGCGGTTGATGACGTCCGGGGCGGTGAGCTCGGGGTGCGCGGCCCGTACCAGCGCGACCGCGCCCGAGACGAGTGGTGCGGCGCCGCTCGTCCCCGCCCACTGCACGTAGCCCCCGCCGGGACTTGCTCCGACCAGTTGCTCGCTGGGGGCGGAGACGCCGATCGTGATTCCCTGCGACGACGCGTCGAAGCTCGCCTTGCCGGCGCGATCCACCCCCGCCACGGTGAGGACGCCCGGGATGGTCGCCGGAGCGCCGACCTCGCTGGTCCCGCTGCCGCGGTTGCCCGCCGCGGCGACCACGACGACGTCGTGCGAGAACGCGTACTGGAAGGCCTCATCCCAGCTGGTCGGCCAGTCCAGCGTGTTGCGGGTGAGCGACATGTTGATGACGGTCGCGCCCTGGTCGACGGCCCAGTGGATCGCGTCGGCGATCTGGTCGTCGCTGCCGATGGGGCCCATCGCCTTGCCCAGCGCGACCGACGCCGTGAGGATGCTCGCCTCCGGCGCCGCGCCCAGCACGCCGTTGTTCGCGCCCGTGCCCCGACCTGCGAGGAGGGAGGCGACCCAGGTGCCGTGGTCCGCGTCGTCGCCGTCGCCGAGCGGCTTCTGCCCGTTCGCGGCGCCGACGCCCGAGACGTCCGTGCCGCCGACGACGGCTCCCTTGAGGTCAGCCACGCTGCCGTCGACGCCGGTGTCGATCACCGCGACCTTCACGCCGGCGCCCTTGGTCGTGCTCCACGCCTTGGCGAAGCCGTAGTCGTTCAGCCAGTACTCCAGGTCGCGCACCTGGTCTGCGTGCGCGACGGTGACCGGCGCCAGCGCGAGCGCCAGCGCCGTTCCGAATGCGGCGATCCCCCTGCGGACCCGGCTCAGCCGGCGTCGACCTTGCACTCGCACACCTCGGGCGACCAGCCGCCGCGCGCGAGCGCGAGGTCGCCGATCGGGTTCACGCCGGGCCCCGCGGCGAGGGCGTGCGCCGCCAGGGCGTGCAGGCACTTCACCCGGGTGGGCATCCCGCCCGCGGAGACACCGGACAGCTCCTCCACCACCGCGATGGACTCGCGGTCGGCCAGGTACTGCTCGTGGGCGGCGCGGTAGGCGTCGCGCACATCCTCGTCGGCGGCGAGCAGGTCGTTGTACTCCCCCATCACCTGCGTCGCCTCCAGCTGCGACATGGCCGCGGTGGCGGCGGGATGGGTGAGGTAGTAGAACGTCGGGAACGGCGTGCCGTCGTCCAGGCGCGGTGCCGTGGACACGACGGTGGGGCGCCCGCACACGCAGCGCGCGGCGATGCCGACGACATTCCGCGCCGGCCGGCCGAGCTGCTCGCTGACGACCGCGATGTCCTCGTCGGTCACGGGGTCGAAGGGTGGTCTGGTCATCGCTTGCCGCCTGGGGTGGAGGTGGGGGTCGGGGTGGGCGCCGGCGTGCCGCTCAGCTGCTGCGGCGTCGCGTCGGTGAGCCCTGCGCCCATGAACGAGCCGAAGAGCGTGTGGGCCCAGTCGGTCTTGGTCTTCTGCAGCTTGGAGCTGACCGGGGCGTCCGCGTCCTTCGCCGCCGGGGGACGGTCGTCGATCACGAGGTAGCTCACCTCGCCCGGCATCACGTAGTAGAGCCTGTCACGCGCCTGTGCCCGGATGTAGGACGGGTCGTTCCAGCGGGCGCGCTGTTCCTTGAGCGCATCCACCTGGGCGGCGAGCTGGTCGACCGCCTTCTGCTGGTCCGCGATCTGCTGCTGCTGGGCGAAGAACGACTGCGCGGTGGGCGCGAGGATGACGACGGCGAGCACCAGCACGCCCATCATCACGAGCGAGAACGCCGAGAAGTGGATGCCGCGGAGCCAGCGGCCCGTGCCGGACGGTTCCGAGAACGCGGCGGGGACACGCCGCGTCTGCTGCTTCGGCATGGGCCCCTCCCGGCAGTTCGACGGACACGCGGGACCGGTGGGCCCCTCCTCAATCGTAGGCGATGCCCACCGGACGCCTGCCGCCGGGACGGGGTGTCGAGGATGCGCTCAGCCGAGTGCCAGGATGAACGCCAGCCGCACGATCCCGATCAGGGCCAGCGCCGCTCCCCCGATCACGAAGACGGCTCCGACGGCGCGCGCATCCTTCGGCCGGAAGGCGCGGCGCGCATCCCGGTCGGCGAACAGAGCCGCGGCGCGCTCGGGCCGCCGCAGGAGGTACAGCCCGAACACCGCGAACAGCACCGCCAGCGCCAGGAAGAGCACGAGCGGCAGCAGCTCCGGGGGCGGCGCGCCGGTCTCTCGCATCCCCCCATCCTGGCGCACGGGAGACGGCGAGGGGCGAGGCGTCGCGGTCACGACTGGCGTGTCGACCGCAACGCCTCGCCCCTCGTCATACGAGAGCGCTGGGCTCAGCCCTGGAAGCGCGGGAACGCGGTGCGGCCGGCGTAGACCGCGGCGTCGCCCAGTTCCTCCTCGATGCGGAGCACCTGGTTGTACTTCGCGACGCGCTCGGAGCGGGCCGGGGCGCCGGTCTTGATCTGGCCGGCGTTGGTGGCGACGGCGAGGTCGGCGATGGTGGTGTCCTCGGTCTCGCCGGAGCGGTGCGAGAGCACGGCGGTCATGCCGCTGCGCTGGGCGAGGGAGACGGCGTCCAGCGTCTCGGTCAGGGTGCCGATCTGGTTCACCTTGACGAGGATGCTGTTGGCGGCCTTCGCCTGGATGCCCTGGGCGAGACGCTTCGGGTTGGTGACGAACAGGTCGTCGCCGACGAGCTGCAGCTTGGAGCCGAGCTCGGCGGTCAGGTGCGCCCAGCCCTCCCAGTCGTCCTCGGCCAGCGGGTCCTCGATGGAGACGAGCGGGTAGTTCGCCGCGAGCTCCTGGTAGTAGGCGCTCATCTCGGCGGCGCTGCGGTCCTGGCCCTCGAAGCGGTAGACGCCGTTCTCGAAGAACTCGGTGGAGGCGACGTCGAGGCCGAGCGCGATCTGCGAGCCGACGGTGAAGCCGGCCTTCTCGATGGCCTCGGAGATGAGGTCCAGAGCGGCGCGGTTGTGCTCGAGCTCGGGGGCGAAGCCGCCCTCGTCGCCGAGGCCGGTGTTCAGGCCCTTCGACTTCAGCAGCGACTTGAGCGAGTGGTAGGTCTCGACACCCCAGCGCAGGCCCTCGGAGAAGGTCTCCGCACCGATCGGCAGGACCATGAACTCCTGGATGTCCACGCCGGTGTCGGCGTGCGCGCCGCCGTTGATGATGTTCATCATCGGCACCGGGAGCACGTGTGCGTTCGGGCCGCCGACGTAGCGGAACAGCGGCAGGTCGGCGGAGTCGGCCGCCGCGCGGGCGACAGCGAGGGAGACGCCGAGGATGGCGTTGGCGCCGAGGCGCTTCTTGTTGTCGGTGCCGTCGAGCTCGATCATCGCCTCGTCGACAAGGCGCTGGTCGCTGGCCTCGAAGCCCTCGATGGCCGGGCCGATCTCGTCGAGGACCGCGTCGACGGCCTTCTCGACGCCCTTGCCCAGGTAACGGTCCTTGTCGCCGTCGCGAAGCTCGTAGGCCTCGAAGGCGCCGGTGGACGCGCCGGACGGGACGGCGGCACGGCTGACGGTGCCGTCCTCCAGAAGCACCTCGACCTCGACGGTCGGGTTGCCGCGCGAGTCAAGGATCTCGCGAGCGCCTACAGCTTCGATCTGAGCCACAACAGTCTCCTCAGTGGTTTCGTGGGTTTCACCGGCAAGTCTAGTGAAGCCGGGTGAACGGGCCGTATCCGGCGGCGGGATGCTTGCGAAGACTGGCGAGGACCCGGCGGGGGCTAGTGGATGGAGGCGTCGGCCGGGCCGCGCGTCCACGACACGAAGCACACGGTGAGGCCCGCGCGGCTCGGCGCGCACACCATCGGGCCGGCCTCCGCGGCCGCCGCGGGGTCGAGGTGGGCGATGCGGACGAGCCGGAACGGCTCCTCCCCCGCCCTCGCACGCACCACGATCGCGTCGCCGTCGCGGCTGATCCGCACCGTCAGGGACTGTCCGGCCCAGTCGGGCACGGGGGCGACGGACCAGTCCGAGAAGCGGTGCGTCACCACCGCGCCGAGCTGCAGCGCGCCGTCGGCGAACTCCACGCCCGCCTTGGTCCAGTTCTCCTCGTCCACGCGGACGAACATCCCGGCCTGGTCGAACTCGGCCGAGAAGTCGCCGGTGAACACGACCTCCATCGCGGTGCCGGGCTCGAGAGGTGCCAGCAGCGCGTGCTCGGTGTCGTGCACGAAGCCGTAGGCGGTCGTGCGCCAGGCGTCACTGCCCTCGACGGCGGTGACGAGCAGCGCGTCGCCGTCCTGCCGCGCCTCGGCCGGAGCCGTGGTCCAGCGGCCGTCGGACCACGGGATGCGCGCGGCCGTCACGACAGCGCCTTGATCTCGAGGGCGGCCGCGTCGGCGGTGTCCGCGTTCACGAACGCGAAGGAGTGGTAACCCGCGGCGGCCGCGCGGTCGAGCACGGCCTTCAGGTTCTTGGCGCGGCGGTCCAACCGCACGCGGCGGCCGGAGGCGACGAGCTCGGACTTGATCGCCATCAGCCGGTCGAGCGGCACGGCGGGATCGTGGACGAGCACGACGGAGTCCGCCGCGGCGTCGTCCGGGACCTCGATCAGGTCGACGACCCGCTCGAAGCCGATGGAGAAGCCCGCCGCCGGGACGTCGGTGCCGAGGAAGCGGCCGATCATCCCGTCGTAGCGCCCGCCGCCGCCGACCGAGCTGCCGGAGCCGGGGTGCGCGATCTCGAAGATCGTGCCGGTGTAGTAGCCCATCCCGCGCACGAGCGTCGGGTCGAAGCGCAGCCGGACGCCCTCCGGGAGGGTGTCGAGCGCGTGTGCGAGCGCCTCCAGGGCCGCGATCGCGTCGCCGTCCATCCCCTCGGGCAGGATGCCGGAGATCGCCTCGACGGTCAGCTCGACGCCGCCGTCGGCGAGGTGCGGCTCCAGGCCCGCGAGCACGCCGCCGAGCACGGCCGCGGAGTCAGCCCCGCCCTCGCTCAGCTCGGCGACGACCCCCTCGGCGCCGATCTTGTCGAGCTTGTCGACGGAGATCAGCACCTGCGGCCAGCGGTCCTCCGCGAAGCCGCAGTACTCGAGCAGTCCGTTCAGGATGCGGCGGTCGTTGATGCGGATGGTGCAGTCCTTGAGACCCAGCGCCTCCAGCGTCGCGGCGGTGGCGGTGATCAGCTCCACCTCTGCCAGCTGCGAGCCGTCGCCGATGATGTCGATGTCGCACTGGACGAACTGGCGGTACCGGCCCTTCTGCGGACGCTCGGCACGCCAGACCGGGGCGATCTGGATGGACCGGAACACCGGCGGAAGCTCCGCGCGGTGGGTGGCGTAGAAGCGGGCCAGCGGGACGGTCAGGTCGAAGCGCAGCCCGAGGTCGCACAGCGCCAGGGTGTCCCCCGACTCGATGGCCGCGCGCAAGTCGTCGCCGCTGAGGCCGCGCTTGAGCACACTGAAGGCGAGCTTCTCGTTGTCGCCGCCGAGGCCCGAGTGCAGGCGGGCGACGTCCTCGACCACCGGGGTCTCGATCTCGTCGAACCCGTGCGCCGCGAAGCTGCGCCGGATGACACCGAGCGCATGCTCCCGCCTGGCCTTGTCGGCGGGGAGGAAGTCGCGCATGCCGCGGGGCGGTGTGATCGGAGAAGCCATGCCCACGATTCTTCCATGTCAGCGGCGCCCGGCACCGCCCCGCCAGGACCCTCCCGGGGGATCGCGGTGGCTCGCCCGCCGGACGTAGACTTCCCGTGTTGCCACCCTCAGGCCGTGTCACCCTGCCGGCTCGGTGGTGTCCCACCAGGACCTGGCATGAGCGCATCCGTCCGACCACGTCGTTTGCTCGCTGCCAGACACACGACAACGCGTCCGCCAGGACCCGGGAGATCGGACCCGAACGGCGGACGCGCTGCCATGTTCAGGAGACACATGTCGGCTGCCGGCCGCATGAAGCACATTTGCGCCAAATGTCGGGTGTCGGCACCGCAGAAGGCAGATTTGCGCCAAATGTCGGCGGGGCAGCGCGCTCAGGAGCCGGGTGTGTGGTGCCGGCCGAGCGGGACGACGAGCGGCGTGCCGGTGACCGGGTCGTCGGCGATCACGGACTCGACGCCGAACACGTCGCGCACCAGTCCCGCCGTCACGACCGTCGACGGGTCGCCCGCGGCCACGATCTCCCCGCCGCGCATCGCGACCAGGTGGTCGGCGTAGCGGGCGGCGAGGTTCAGGTCGTGCAGCACCATGACCACCGTGGTGCCGCGCGCGGCGTTCAGGTCGAGGAGCAGGTCGAGCACGTCGATCTGATGGCTGATGTCGAGGAACGTCGTCGGCTCGTCCAGAAGCAGGATGTCGGTCTGCTGCGCTAGCGCCATCGCGATCCACACGCGCTGCCGCTGGCCGCCGGAGAGTTCGTCGATGGCGCGCTCCGCGAGCTCCGTGATGCCGGTGGCGGTCATCGCCTCGGCGACGGCCGCGTCGTCGTCCGCGGTCCAGCGCCGGAACCAGCCCTGGTGCGGATACCGGCCGCGCGAGACGAGGTCGGCGACGGTGATCCCGTCGGGCGCGGTGGGCGTCTGCGGGAGCAGCCCCAGGCGGGTGGCGACCTGCTTGGTCGGAAGCGTGTGGATGTCCGTCCCGTCCAGCAGGACCGTGCCGGACGCGGGGGCGAGCAGCCGGGACAGCCCGCGCAGCAGCGTCGACTTGCCGCAGGCGTTCGGCCCGACGATCGCGGTGACCCGGCCGGGCGGCAGGTCGAGATCCAGGCCGTCGACGACGACCCTGCCCTCATAGGCGAGGGTCAGGTCGCGGGCGGCGAGCTCGTGCGCAACAGTCATGTCAGCCTCCCCGGCCGATTCGGTTGGTCCTGGTGAGTAGCCACAGCAGGTAGGGCGCCCCGACGATGCCGGTGACGACACCGACGGGCAGCACGACGTCCGGGATGGCGAACTGCGCGACGATGTCCGAGGCCACCAGCACGAGCGCGCCGACGAGCGCCGACGACACCAGCGCGAGCGAGCCGCGCCCGACGAGCCGCCGCGCGATCGGCGCGGACAGGAACGCCACGAACGAGATCGGCCCGCCGACGGACACGGCCACCGCGGCCAGCGCCACCGCCACCCCGACGACGAGGATGCGCGTGCGCTCCGGCCGCACGCCGATCCCTGCGGCGACGTCGTCGCCGAGGCCGAGCGCGCCGAGCGAGCGGCCGAGCCCGAGTGCGCACGGGACGAGGACGACGGCGGCGACCCCGAGGACCAGGAGGGCGACGGGATCCACGCTGTTCAGGCTCCCGGTGATCCAGACGAGCGCCTGCTGCACGTCGGTGAGGTCGGCGGTGGTGAGCACGTACGAGACGAACCCGGAGCAGACGGCCGCGAAGCCGATGCCGACGAGGACGAAGCGGTACCCGCTCACACCGTTCCGCCACGCGAGCAGGTAGATGAGCACGGCCGCGATCAGTGTGCCGGCGAGCACGACCCCGGAGAGCGCCAGGCCGGTCAGGCCGAACCAGACCAGCGCGACCGAGCCCGCCGCGCTCGCGCTGGCGGTGATGCCGATGATGTCCGGGCTCGCCAGCGGGTTGCGCGCGACCGACTGGATGAGCGCACCGGAGAGCCCGAGGCACGCCCCGACCAGGGCGGCGGCCACGAGCCGGGGCAGCCGGAGCTCCAGGATCACGAACGAGGTGAGGCGGTCGGCGCGCCCGATCAGCGCGGCCAGGACGTCCTGCGGCGCCACACCCGCCGCGCCGAGGGTCAGCGAGAACCCGGAGAGCAGCACAACGAGCAGCCCGAGCACGACGGCGACCCGCACCGCCCGGGATGCGCGCCGCCGGCGGTCGTCGGCGACCGCGCGGCTCGCGCGCTCCCGCACGGCGCCGGCACCGTCCGGCGCGGCCGCGGTCACAGGCTCACCAGCTTCCGCCTGCGCACGAGCGCGATGAAGATCGGCGCCCCAACGAACGCCATGACGACGCCCACCTGCAGCTCGCCGGGAGGCGCGATCACCCGGCCGATCACGTCGCACACCAGCAGCAGCGTGGGGGCGAAGACGGCCGAGAACGCGAGGATGCGCCGGTAGTCGGCGCCGACCACCCAGCGCGCCGCGTGCGGGACGACCAGGCCGACGAAGGCGATCGGCCCGACTGCGGCGGTGGCGGAGCCGCAGAGCAGCACGATCGCCACCGCGCAGAGGGCACGCGCGCGGCCGACGCGCTGACCGAGCCCGCGGGCGACATCGTCGCCGAGGGCGAGGCCGTTCAGGATGCGCCCCAGCGCGAGCGCGAGGACAGCACCGACCGCGAGCGTCGGCAGCACCTGCCACAGCACGCCGAAGCCGCGGCCGGCGAGCGAGCCCACCTGCCAGAACCGCATCGTGTCGAGGGAGACGCGGCTGACCAGCATGACCGCGGTGATCAGCGAGCCGAGGGCCGCCGACACCGCGGCGCCCGCGAGCGCGAGCTTGACCGGCGTGGCGCCCTCGCGTCCCACCGACGACACCGCGTAGACGAGACCGGCGGCGAGCGCCGCCCCCGCGAACGCGAACCAGACGTAGCCGGAGGCGGACGTGATGCCGAAGAACGCGATCGCCACGACCACCGCGAGCGATGCCCCGAAGTTGACGCCGAGGATGCCGGGGTCGGCGAGCGGGTTGCGGGAGAGCCCCTGCATGACGGTCCCCGCGAGTCCCAGGGCCAGCCCGGCCGCGAGACCGAGCAGCGTGCGCGGCAGCCGGCTGCCGACGACGACCAGGGTGTCCGGGTCGGTGCGGGTGGGATGAAGGAGCGCATCCAGCACGTCGGCTGGCGGGATGGTGCGCGCCCCGACCATCAGGCTGAGCACGACCGCGGCGACGAGCACCACCGCAGCGACGGCGAAGCCCACGACCGTGCGGCGACGACGCCGGCCGAGCGGGGACTTCTCCCCGGCGCGGCCGGCGTACGGCGCGATGGCACTCGCGGGCATCGGCGGTGTTACTTGACCTTGTCGGCGGCCGCCGCGAGCTGCGGCACGTAGCGGTCGAGCATCCACGGGATGGACAGGACGCTGGGCGCACTCGTCGCGGCCACGAACGACTCGCCGACGATCGGCGCGAAGCGGCCCTCCGTGATGGTCGGCATCGCGGCCACCAGCGGGTCGGAGGTGAAGGCGTCGACGGAGGACTGCTTGTCGAAGTACATCACCAGCAGGTCGGTGTCGATCTTGGACAGGTTCTCGTAGCTGAGCTGGTAGAAGAAGCTGCCGTCGCCCTTGCTGCTGTCGAGCGCCGCGATGGAGGGCGAGTTCTTCAGTCCGAGGTCGTTCAGGAGCTGCACGCGCGGGTCCTCTGCGCGGTAGACGTTCAGCACGCCTGGCTGGTTGGCGGCGGCGTAGTAGAAGGTCTTGTCCTTCAGCACCGGGTACTTGCCAGCGAGCGTGCTCACTGTGTCCTCCGTCTTCGACACGAGGGCCTTCGCCTCCGAGGACAGGCCGAGCGCCTTCCCGACGATCGCGGTCTGGTCGCGCCAGCTGGTCGCCCACGGCTTCTCCGGGTAGGCGACGACCGGGGCGATCTTGCTGAGCGTGTCGAACTCCGCCTGCGTGAGCCCGGAGTACGGCGCGAGGATGACGTCGGGCTTGGCCTTCACGAACTCCTCGAACGGCACCTCGCCACTGTCGGCGTTCAGCAGCTGCGGGGTCTTCCCGCCCAGCTCCGTGATCTTCTCCGCATCCCACGGCAGGACGCCGTTCTTGTCGCCGCCGTACGTGAACTTCGGCATCGCGACCGGGACGATCCCAAGCGCGAGCACGATGTCCTGCGCCCCCCAGCCCCAGGTCGCCACGCGCTCCGGCTTGGCGTCGATCTTCGTCGAGCCGAGCGCGCTGTCGACGGTCACCGGGAACGCGCCCGCGTCGGACGTGGACGTGCTCTGCTCCCCGGAGGATCCGGCGCTGCAGCCGGTGAGGACGAGCGCGGTCGCGGCGGCGACGGCGGACGCGATCAGGGCGAGGCGGCGCGGCCGGCGGCTGCCGGGGCGTGCGGAAACGGGCATGACTCTCCTTGCGGGGCCGGATGCGATGGGGGACTGTGCCGACGCTGGCACATTAGGCAAGCCTAACCTAAGCCCCGGCCTCCTGCGCACGGATCTCGCCCTGAAGTTCCCTGAGAGTCGAACGCAGCGCGCGCTCCGCATCCAGTCCCTGGGCTTTCGCCGACGCCACGATCGCCAGCAGCAGCGGGCCCAGCTCGTCCTCGCTGTCCACCCGGACGCCACCCGCCTCACCGAGGTCGAGCAGTCCCACCTTCTCGGCACGGCCGAGCAGCTTGTCGGCGAGCGCCAGCGACGGCATCCCCTGCGGGATGCCGTCCAGCACGCTCGTGCGTCCCGGCTTCTCCTGCTTCTTCAGCTCGTCCCAGAAGCCAACGACGTCGTCCGCGGTCTCGGCGGTGCGGTCGCCGCCGAAAACGTGCGGATGGCGCCCGACCATCTTCCGGGTCATGTGCTCGGCGACGTCCTGGATGTCGAAGTCCTCCCCCGGCGTGTGCGCGGCGATGTCCGCGTGGAAGAGCACCTGGTAGAGCACGTCGCCGAGCTCCTCCAGCATCGCGTCCCTGTCGCCGGTCTCGATCGCGTCGATCAGCTCGTACGACTCCTCGACGAGGTACTGCACGAGCGACTCGTGGGTCTGGTCGGCATCCCACGGGCAGCCGCCCGGTGCGCGCAGGCGCGCCATCACCGCGACGAGCTCGTCGAGCCGGGTCGGGGCCGGCGTGGTGGGGACGGTGTCGGTCATCGGATGCTCCTCCCGCTGGATGCCCCCATCCTCTCACCGCCGCCCGCACCGCTCCCTGCCGCCGGACCGGGACCGATAGACTGGCTGCCTGGTGTGCCGGGAAGTCTGGTCGGCGTCGTCTCCGATCGCGCTCCGGCGCGGGAATGGCTGCCACCATGAGCATCATCCGATCCGAGCGCACCGCCGCCGGACTCCTCCTCGGCGCTGCGGCGCTCGGCCTCCTGCTGGCCAACACGCCGGTCGGTCCCGCGCTGCTCGACCTGCAGCACGCGCACCTGGGCGGCGGGTTCCTCGAGCTGAGCGTCGGGCACTGGATCAGCGACGGGCTGCTCGCCGTCTTCTTCTTCATCGTCGCCGTCGAGCTCAAACATGAACTCGTCGCCGGCGAGCTGAACAGCCTCCAGAAGGCCATCCACCCGGCCATCGCCGCCGTCGCGGGCGTCGCCGTGCCCGCACTGATCTACCTCGGCTTCACGGCCGGCACCCGATACGCCGTCGGCTGGCCCATCCCCACCGCGACGGACATCGCCTTCGCCCTCGGCGTCCTCGCCGTCTTCGGCCGCGGCCTGCCGAACCGGCTGCGGGTGTTCCTGCTCGCCCTGGCGGTGCTGGACGACCTGATCGCCATCGTGATCATCGCCGTGTTCTTCACCGAGGACCCGAACCTCGTCGAGCTGCTGCTCGCCGCCGTCGCCGTCACCGCGTTCGGCCTGCTGAGCCGGCTGCTGCGCGGCAGGATGCGCGTGCCCATCGGCGTGCTCATGGTGCTGCTCGCGCTGCTCGCCTGGTGGCTGGTGCTCGACTCCGGCGTGCACGCCACCATCGCCGGTGTCGCCCTCGGGCTGGTGATGGCGCGCCGCCCGGCCGGCCGGGTCGTGCACGTGCTGGAACCGTGGTCGAACGGGCTCATCCTGCCGCTGTTCGCGTTCTCGGCCGCACTGGTGGTCATCCCCGGGGTCTCCCCCGCGGAACTGCGGCCGTCGTTCTGGGGCATCGTTGTCGCCCTGCCGGTCGGCAAGCTGATCGGCATCACGCTCGGCGGCTGGCTCGGCTCGTTCACGCGCGGGCCCGCGCGGGCACGCATCCCGCTGACCGGCCTCATCACGATCGGGGCGCTCGGCGGCATCGGCTTCACGGTGTCGCTGCTGATGAACGAGCTGGCGTTCAGCGGGGATGCGCTCGCGCGGTCGGAGGGGACGCTGGCGGTGCTGCTCGGCTCGGCGGTCGCGATCGTGGTCTCCGCGGTGCTGGTGTCGCTGCTGGCCCGCCGGTACCGGAGGCTGCACCCGCATCCCTGAGCCGTGCGACCGTTCGTCGATCCGGACAGCTCGCACGACGCGCCGCCGAAACCCCCGGAACTCCGGAAATCACGACCTGAACGGGCGGAATCTCCGGAACTGGCGGCGGGAGCGGCGGGTCAGGCGGCGGGCTCGGGGGCGGCCTCCGGCACCGGGAACAGGGCGCCGAGCAGCGTCGCGACCCACTCGATCAGGTCGGCGTCGTCGAGCGGCTCGCCGTTCGGGCGCGGCATCGGCACCGTCGCGACCTTCGGGGCCGCGTGGTACTTCGACCCCGGGTACATCCGCTGCAGCCGCACCTGGAGCGAGTCCGGCAGGATCGCCGGCGCCAGCCGCAGGTTCGAGCCCATCGCGACGACCTCGCCGAGCCCCGCCTTCTGCGCGGCGCGGCGCAGCCGCGAGACCGCGACCAGGTTCACCACCGGCTGCGGCGGCTCGCCGTAGCGGTCGGTGAGCTCCTCCAGCACCAGGTCGATCTGGCCGTCCTTCGCGGCGGGCGAGCTCGCCGTCGACAGCTTCTGGTACGCCTCCAGCCGCAGCCGCTCGCTGTCGACGTACTCCTCCGGGATGTGCGCATCCACCGGCAGCTCCAGCCGCAGCTCGGTCTGCCCCTCGGCGACCTCGCCGCGGAAGGTGGAGACGGCCTCGCCGATCATCCGCAGGTACAGGTCGAAGCCCACGCCCGCGATGTGGCCGGACTGCTCGCCGCCGAGCAGGTTGCCCGCGCCGCGGATCTCCAGGTCCTTCAGCGCGACCTGCATGCCGCTGCCCAGGTCGTTGTTGGCCGCGATCGTGGAGAGCCGATCGTGCGCGGTCTCGCTGAGCGGCTTGTTCTCGTCCCACAGGAAGTACGCGTACGCGCGCTCGCGGCCACGGCCGACACGGCCGCGCAGCTGGTGCAGCTGGCTGAGGCCGTACTTGTCGGCCCTGTCGATGATGATCGTGTTGGCGTTCGAGATGTCGAGGCCGGTCTCGATGATCGTCGTGGAGACGAGGACGTCGAACTTCCGCTCCCAGAAGTCCACCACCACCTGCTCCAGCGCGTGCTCGTTCATCCGGCCGTGCGCGACGGCGATCCGCGCCTCCGGTACCAGCTCGGCGAGCTTGGCGGCGGTCGCCGAGATCGAGCCGACCCGGTTGTGCACGAAGAACACCTGGCCCTCGCGGAGCAGCTCGCGCCGGATGGCCGCCGCGACCTGCTTGTCCGAGTACGGGCCGACGAACGTCAGGATCGGGTGCCGGTCCTCCGGCGGCGTGGCCAGGGTCGACATCTCGCGGATGCCGGTGACCGCCATCTCCAGCGTGCGCGGGATGGGCGTCGCGCTCATCGCCAGGATGTCGACGTTGGTCTTCAGCTTCTTCAGCGCATCCTTGTGCTCGACGCCGAAGCGCTGCTCCTCGTCGATGATGACCAGGCCGAGGTCCTTGAACGTGACCCCGTCGGCGAGGATGCGGTGCGTGCCGATGACGATGTCGACCGTGCCGTCCTCCATCCCCCGCAGCGTCTCGCGCGCCTCCTTGTCGGTCTGGAACCGGCTGAGCTGCCGCAGGTGCACGGGGAAGCCGGCGAAGCGCTCCATGAACGTCTCCGCGTGCTGCTTCACCAGCAGCGTGGTCGGCACCAGGATGGCCACCTGCTTGCCGTCCTGGATGGCCTTGAACGCGGCCCGGACGGCGATCTCGGTCTTGCCGAAGCCGACGTCGCCAGAGATCAGGCGGTCCATCGGGATGGGCCGCTCCATGTCGGCCTTCACCTCGTCGATGGTCTGCAGCTGGTCTGGCGTCTCCGCGAACGGGAACGCCTCCTCCAGCTCGCGCTGCCACGGGGTGTCCGGCCCGAATGCGTGGCCCTTGCTCGCCATCCGCGCCGAGTACAGCTTCACGAGCTCGACCGCGATGTCGCGCACCGCCCGGCGCGCACGTCCCTTGGCGGCCGCCCAGTCGCTGCCGCCCATCTTGGACAGTTGCGGCGCCTCGCCGCCCACGTAGCGGGTCAGCAGGTCGAGCTGGTCGGTGGGAACGTACAGCTTGTCGCCCGGGTAGCCGCGCTTGGACGGCGCGTACTCCAGCACCAGGTACTCGCGCTTGGACTTGACGGCGTTGCGTCCGCCGGAGGAGACCTCGCGCTGGGTCAGTTCCACGAACTTGCCGATGCCGTGCGTCTCGTGGACGACGAAGTCGCCCGGCTTCAGCTGCATCGGGTCGACGACGTTCTTGCGGCGCGTCGCGAGCTTCTTCACCTGGCGGGACTCGTAGCCGACGGTGCGACCGTAGAACTCGCTCTCCCCGATCAGGGCGAGCTTCGTCTCCGGCACCTCGAAGCCGTGCTCGACCGTGGCGCGCAGCAGGTAGGCGACGCCCGGCTCCGGGTCGGCGGGGAACTCGTCCACCGGACGTGCGGGCAGCTCGGCGTCGGCGAGCACCTGGGCGGCGCGCTCGACGAGTCCGGCGCCCTCCGCGACGATCGCGACCTGCCAGCCCTCGCGCAGCCGCGCGGCGACGTGCTCGACGGCTCCGGTGACATTGCCCTGGAAGCTCGGGACGGCCTCGGCGGCGACGCGCACCTGGAGGTGCTCCTCCAGCTCGCGCTCCTCGGGGAGGACCTCGTCGGCCTGGAACCCCGAGAACGTCCACCACGGGTGGTCGGGCGCGGGCTGTCCCGGCTTGCTGAACTTCACGGAGTCGTGCAGCCGCTGCAGGGTGAGGAAGTCGCCGGCGGCGAGATCGATCGGAGCAGCGGCGCCCACCGTGGCGGCGCTCCACGCGGCGGAGAGGAACTCGCGGTTCGTCTCGGCGAGGCTGACGGCGCGGGAGGCGACGCGCTCGGGCGAGAGGACGGCCACGGCCGCGCCGTCGGGAAGGTAGTGGGTGAGCGGCACCAGCCGGTCGACGAGAGCGGGAGCCAGCGACTCCATCCCCTCGACGGGGATGCCTTCGCCGATCTTCGCGAGCATCGACGACAGGCTCGGGAACTCGTGCTCCATCTCGCGGGCGCGCTGACGGACAGACTCGCTGAGCAGCAGCTCGCGGCTCGGCGGCAGGCTGACCGCGGGGATGGGCTCGGGCAGCGAGCGCTGGTCGGCGACGGCGAACGCGCGGATCTGCTCCACCTCGTCGCCGAAGAAGTCGACCCGGTAGGGGTGGTCGGCGGTCGGAGGGAAGACGTCGAGGATGCCGCCGCGCACCGCGAACTCGCCGCGGCGGGTGACCATGTCCACCCGCGCGTAGGCGAGATCGACCAGCTGGGAGGCGAGGCCGCCCAGGTCGAAGCCGCGACCGCCAGCGGCCAGCTCGACCGTGCCGTACTCGGTCAGGTTGTCGGCGAGCGGCTGCAGCGCTGCCCGCACGGAGGCGACCAGGATGAACGGCGTGCGCCGGTCCCCCTCGGCCCAGTCCGCCAGTCGCCGGAGCGCGGTCAGGCGCTTCCCCACGATCTCGGCGCTCGGGCTGAGGCGCTCGTGCGGCAGGGTCTCCCAGGCAGGGAACTCCACGATCTCCGCCTCCGGGAACACACACGGAAGCGCGGCCCGGACGGACTCGGACTCGCGCCCGGTCGCGGTGATCACCAGCACGGCCTGGGACGCTCCGCTCTCGGCGCGCCTGCGCACCAGCCCCGCCAGCAACGGCGCGCGCAGGCCGTCGGTCAGCGAGAAGTCGGCGTCGCGCGCAGCGTACGCCACGGCGTCGGCGAACGTGGAGGCGCGCTGAAGCGCCGTGATCAAGCCCTGCAGTATCACTCGTGAGAGTCTACGCGGCGCGTCCGACAGCCCGCCGGGGCCGGGCGCCTGCCACGGCCTGCCCCATCCGGTGCGGGGTCAGATCCAGCCGTCGAGGGCACGCATGAAGCCGTCGTGGTCGTCGCGGTTGATGACGTGGCCGGAGCCCGCCACCACCCGCACGTCGAAGCCGGATCCGCGCAGCCGCTCCGCCGCCTCCGGCTTCACCAGGTAGGAGTTGTCGGCCAGCATCACGAGCGACGGCACCGCCATCGTGGTGGGCGCGCGCATCACGCTGGGCGCGAGCACCGCGGGGATGGCCGCGCGGTCGAACGCCTCGAACGTCTCGACCTCGATCGCCACGTCGGCGGGATCCCAGCGCGGGTTGCGCTTGGCGATGCGGGCCGCGGACTGCCGGGCGAGCGTCCGCAGGAAGGCCGGTGCGAGCGCCCGCTGGAACCAGTTGGCGGCGGGGCACGAGAACGCCGGATCGACGTAGACGACGCGCTCGGGGCGCAACCGGTCCACGGCGAGACTCACGGTCAGGCCGCCGAGCGAGTGGCCCATGACGAGCTCGGGGGCGTCGGGCACGGTGTCCACGATGTCCTCCGCCATGAGCTCCGCGGTGTACTCGGACGCGCGCGGGCTGTGCCCGTGGCCGCGCAGGTCGACGGCGACGACGTGGTAGCCGCGCTCGGCCAGCACCGGCCCGACGCGACGCCAGTTGCGCGAGTCCGACATGACACCGTGGACGAGGACCGCGTGGCGGTCGCCCTCGCCCCACTCGCGCGTGAACAGCTTCATGCCCCGAACGGTACGCGTCCCCGCTGGCGAGATGCCGGGCGCCGCCCTGGGTTCCGCTGAACGTTGCCCGTGACCTCGCCCGGCATCCCGCCTGCGCCGGATTCGTCACGAATGATCGCCGCTCGTGACGAATGGCGAGCATTCGTGACGAATCGGCAGGGCGGGCGGCGCGATCAGCGGGTGTGGAACCGGTTCTGCGCGGACGTCAGGCCCTCGGCCGCGATCTGCTCCACCGCATCCGCCGCGTCCGCGACGAGGATGGGCAGGTTCGTGCGCTCGGTGCTGCTGAAGCCCTTGAGCACGTGATCCGCCGCCGCCTGCGATCCGGGCGGCCGGCCGACGCCCACCCGCACCCGGGTGAAGTCGCCCGTGCCGGTCGCGGCGATCACGTCGCGGACACCGTTGTGCCCGCCGTGCCCGCCGCCGAACTTGAGCTTGATGGTGTCGAACGGGATGTCCAGCTCGTCCTGCACCACGATCAGGTGCGAGGCATCGAGCGAGTAGAACCGCAGCAGCTGCGACACCGGGCCGCCCGACACGTTCATGTACGTGTTGGGCTTGGCCAGGACGAAGCGGGGGCCGCCGGGGGCGAGCCGCCCCTCGGCGACCCTCGCGTTCGTCTTGTGGGTCTTGAAGGTGAGACCGCCGCGCGAGGCGAGCTCGTCCAGCACCATCTGACCTACGTTGTGACGGGTGGCCGCGTAGCCGGGCCCGGGGTTGCCGAGCCCGACCACGAGCCAGAGATCGTCCATGGAGAGGTGTTACTCCGCGGCCTGCTCGCCGGCGGCCTCGGTGGCCTCCTCGGCGCCCTCGGCGGTCTCCTCGTCCTCGGCGCGCGCGGCGGCCGGGACGACGATGTTCAGGATGAGGAGGTCCTCGTCCTCGGCGAGGACGGCGCCGGTCGGCAGCGCGAAGTCCTTCGCGTGGTACTGGGTGCCCTCCTCGGCGTCGGTGACGTCGATGACGATGCGCTCCGGGATGTGGGTGGCCTCGACCTCGAGCTTGATGGTCGGGACGTCGAGCACCGCGATGGTGCCGGAGAACGGCTCGCCCTCGACGTGCACGGGCACCTCGACCTGGACCTTCTCGCCGCGGCGGATCACGATGAGGTCGAGGTGCTCGATGATCTGGAGCACCGGGTCCTTCTGCACGTCCTTGACGAGCACGAGCTGGCTCTTGCCGGCGATGTCGAGGTCGAGGACCGCGTTCGCCTTGCGCAGCAGCAGGCCGACCTGGTGCGCCGGGACGGTGACGTGCACCGGGTCGGTGCCGTGGCCGTAGATGACCGCGGGGATCTTGCCGGCGGCGCGGATCTTGCGCGCCGCGCCCTTGCCGAAGCTGTCGCGCGTCTCCGCGACGACCTTGTTGGACTCGTCAGCCATGGCTGCCTCCTTGCCGGCGGATGCCGGCTGTCGGGCGAGCAGTTCGTGCTCGCAGTGTTGGATTGTCGACTCGAGCGCATCGAGGTGCGCGAGGAAAGACTGCGAAGCCTGCTCCACCGCGTCGATCACGGATGCACCGAAGCGCATCCCTCGCCGAAGTTCAGTTGGACAGTCTACCCGACCGCGGAGGTGCTCTCGTTCGCGATGCGCCGGGCGAGCTCGGCGGGCGGCAGGGCGACATCCAGCCGCATCCCCGCCTCGTCCGCCTGCAGGGGCTCCAGGGTGGCGAGCTGGGAGTCGAGCAGGGCGGCGGGCATGAAATGGCCGGGACGCTCCGCGACGCGCCCGGCGAGCAGGTCGCGGCTGCCGTCGAGCTCGGCGAAGACCGCGCCGGGCGCCTCCGCCCGGATCATGTCCCGGTAGGCGCGCTTGAGCGCCGAGCAGGCGACCACGATCCCCTGGGGGCCCGCGGCGGCGAGCCGCCTGCCCACCTCCATCAGCCAGGGTCCGCGGTCCTCGTCGGTCAGCGGGACGCCCGCCGCCATCTTGGCGACGTTCGCGGGCGGGTGCAGGTCGTCGCCGTCGACGAACGGTGCTCCGAGCGCATCCGCCGTGAGCCGGCCGACCGTGCTCTTGCCGGAGCCGGACACGCCCATCACCACCAGGAGCGGACGTGTCACCGGTGCCTCCCTCTGCTCGTCTGGGTCGCCGGGCCGCCGACTCGACGACCCTCAGCCCAGTATGCCGTCTCGCTCACGGGCGGACGCCCGTCGCGACCGTCACGCCGTCGAGGGAGCCGTCCAGCACCTCCCGCAGCAGCACCGGCCGCCCGAGCGTCGCAGACAGGTAGACGGCGCGCACGACGGCGAGCGAGAGGACGGCGTCCTCGACGGTCACTCCCGGCGTGCGGCCCTCGCGGATGGCGCACTCGATGTCCTCGTACTGCCGCAGGTGGCCGACGACGAACGCGTCCGGTCCGCGGTCGCCGCCGCGCAGCTCCTCCGCCGGCACGAGCTCGTGCGCCCTGTCGCCCGGCGCATCCACCGTGCCGAAGTACTCCAGCTGGTCGTCGTCGATGATGGCGGAGCCGCGGTCGCCGTGCACCTGGATGCGCACCGACAGTCCCGGGTACGCGGCCGTCGTGGCGTGCAGCACCGCGAGCGCGCCGCTCTCGAAGCGCAGGGTCGCGACGGCGACGTCCTCCACCTCGACGCGCTCGTGCGCGAGCAGGGCGGTGCGCGCGTCGATCTCGACCGGGCGGCCGAGGAACCAGAGCAGCAGGTCGACGGTGTGCACGCCCTGGTTCATCACCGCTCCGCCGCCGTCCAGCTCCCAGGTGCCGCGCCACCGGCCGGAGTCGTAGTAGTCCTGGGTCCGCCACCACGCGACGGAGGCGACCGCGCTGGTCAGCCGGCCGAACGCACCGCCGTGCGCGGCGTCCGCCACGACGCGCGACGCCGGGTCGAACCGGTGCTGGCTGATGACGGAGACGAGGAGCCCGTCGCTCTCCGCGCGGCGAGAGAGCTCCAGCAGCCTGCGTGCGCGCGGCAGCGACACGTCGAGGGGCTTCTCGATGACAACGTGCCTCCCTGCCGCGAGTGCGGCCTCGGCGAGCGGGACGTGCAGGCCGCTCGGCGTGCAGATGACGACGAGGTCGGCCTCCGCCCCCGTCAGCGCCTCGGCCAGCGTCGTGAACGTCGCCGGCGCGGCCGCACCCGGCGCCTCCGCTCCGATCCGGGCGGCGAGCGCCCGCGCTGCCTCCGGGTCCGGGTCGACGAGAGCGGAGACCGCGAGCCGGGGGTGCCGGAGCACCGCAAGGGCGTGGTTCAGCCCGATGACGCCGCAGCCGACGATGGCGACGTTCAGGGTGCGGGCGGCGCGGGCGCGGGCGATCATGCGAGCGCGACCCCGATCCGGTCGGTCAGGCGACGGAAGGCGCGGGCGGCGACGCCGAACGCGGCGGGGCCGGAGGAGCCGCCCAGCGCATCCACATCCGTGAGGTGCGGTTCGAGGGAGGCGTACCCGCGGTAGCCGTCGTCGCGGAGGGCTGTGAGCGTCTCCAGCAGCTGTCCGTCGCCCTCGCCCGCCGGGGTCACCTCGCCCGTCGCCGCCAGCGCGTCCTTCACCTGGAGGTACTCGAGGTGCGGCCGCAGCATCCCGTAGCCGTCGTCGAACGGCCGCGCGACGCCGACCTGGACGAAGTTGGCGCTGTCCCAGGCGAGGCGGAGCGCCGGGGAGCCGACGGACTCCACGATGTCGAGGCAGCGTTCCGGGGTGTCGCCGTAAATCTCCTTCTCGTTCTCGTGGAGCAGGACGACGCCGGCGGCCTCGGCGGCCGATGCGAGCGCCCGCATCCGGAACAGCACGTCGTCGCGCACGTCGCCGGCCGGAACCCCATCCGGGCGGTAGAAGGAGAAGACCCGGATGTAGCGGGCGTCCAGCCGGCGCGCCGCGGCGATCGCGCGGTCGAGTCTGCCGAGCTCGTGCTCGACCGGGAGCGAGACGTCGACCTTGCCGATCGGGGACGCGATGGCCGAGACGCGCATCCCGCGGCGCTCGAGCACGGTCGCCAGTCGGTCGAGCCCGTCGTCGTCCAGCTCGACGACGTTCGTGCGCCAGGCGCTCCGCACCTCGATGCTGCTCGCGCCGAGCGCCTGCAGCACCGCGGCCTGGACGCCCGGGTCGGGATCGATCTCGTCGCCGAAACCCGACAGCGTCCACGTCGCATCGCTCACGCCCCACATCCTCCCCCTCGCGTGCCGCCGAGCACAGGAAAAACGCTCCGATTCGCCGGGAATCGGAGCGTTTTTCCTGTGCTCGGCGGCCGCGGGCGGCCGGTCGGGGCGCGGGCGGGTCGGGCTAGTGGGAGGAGCCCTCGGTCTCGATCTCGGTGCGGTCGCCGGACCAGAGGGTGTGGAAGGTGCCGTCCTTGTCGACGCGCTTGTAGGTGTGCGCGCCGAAGAAGTCGCGCTGACCCTGCACGAGCGCGGCGGGCAGGCGGTGCTGGGCGAGCGAGTCGTAGTACGACAGCGCGGCGCCGAAGCCCGGGATCGGGACGCCGGAGAGCGCGGCGGTCGCCACGACCCGGCGCCAGGCGGCCTCGCCCTCGCGGACGGCGTCGGCGAAGTACGGCGCCTCCAGCAGGGTGGCGATGTCGGGGTTCTCGTCGTACGCGTCGGCGATGCGGTTCAGGAACTGCGCGCGGATGATGCAGCCGCCGCGCCAGATCTTCGCGATCTTGTCCTTGTTGATGTTCCAGCCGTACTTCTCGGCGCCGGCGATGATCGCATCGAACCCCTGCGCGTACGCGACGACCTTGGACGCGTACAGCGCCTTCGACACGTCGTCGGCGAACGCCTCCACGTCGGACGCCTTCTGCACCTCGGGCCGCGACTGGATGGTCGCCTGCACCGCGGCGCGCTGCGCCGGCTTGGAGGACACCGCGCGGGCGAACACCGCCTCCGCGATGCCGCCGACCGGGATGCCCAGGTCGAGCGCGTTCTGTACCGTCCAGACTCCGGTGCCCTTCGAGCCGGCCTGGTCGAGGACGATGTCCACGAACGGCTTGCCGGTCTCCGCGTCCACCTGGCGCAGCACCTCGGCGGTGATCTCGATCAGGTAGGACTCCAGGTAGCCGTTGTTCCACTCGGAGAACACGTCCGCGATCTGCGCCGGCTCCAGGCCCCCGACGGTGCGGAGCAGGTCGTAGGCCTCGGCGATCAGCTGCATGTCGGCGTACTCGATGCCGTTGTGGATCATCTTCACGAAGTGGCCGGCGCCGTCGGTGCCGACGTGCGTGACACAGGGCTCGCCCTCGGCGACCGCGGCGATGGAGGCGAGGATCGGTCCGAGGGTCTTGTACGACTCCTCCGAGCCGCCCGGCATGATCGACGGGCCCTTCAGCGCGCCCTCCTCGCCGCCCGAGATGCCGGTGCCGACGAAGTGGATGCCGGTGGCCGACACCCGCTTCTCGCGCTCGATCGTGTCCAGGAAGTTGGCGTTGCCGCCGTCGACGATGATGTCGCCCGGCTCGAACCGCTCGGTCAGCTGATCGATGACCGCGTCGGTGCCCTTGCCGGCCTGGACCATGATGATCGCGGTGCGCGGCTTCGCGAGCGACGCGACGAAGTCGTCGATGCTCTCGGAGGCGACGAATCCTGCCTCGGGATGCTCTGTGATGAGCTCCTCGGTGCGCGCGTACGTGCGGTTGTAGACGGCGACCGTGTTGCCCTCGCGCGAGGCGAGGTTGCGGGCCAGGTTCGACCCCATCACAGCCAGTCCGACGACTCCGATGTTGGCCGTTGCGTGGTTCTCGGGCACGGAGGACTCCTTCGTTGAGCGTGTTTGGGTCAAGCGTAGCCTGGCGTCCCTGCTCTGCTCCCCCGTATGACGGTCGCTTGCAATCGCCGTCGGCGGCGCTCACACTCGAAGGCGTGACGTTCGAGGAGCACCCGGAGCTGGCGGAGTACGACCCGCAGGAGCGTCCGCTGCGCGGTCGCCGCCGGACGATCGCGACGCGCGTGTTCGTCATCGTCGCCGTCTCCGCGCTGCTGCTGCCCGGCATCCTGCTCACGATCAGCATCCAGACCGAGACGGCGTCGTACACCTGCGGCGTCTACACCCGGCACTACGAGCCGGACGCGGTGGACTCCTCCGCGCGCTTCGAGCTGTTCGCGCCGGCCGGGCCCGGCTGGCAGTGCTACGCGCTGAACACGGAGGGCGACGCGAGCTTCGTCGCGCCGCTGGGCCTCATCCCCTCCGCACCGCACGCGCTCCGCTGACGCGCCGAACACCGAAGGGCACGTCGTTGCCGCTTTTCGGTGTGAAAAGCGACAACGACGTGCCCTTCGGTGAACGAGGTGCGGGTTACGCGGCCCCGTCGAACATCGAGGTGACGGAGCCGTCGGTGAAGACCTGCTCGATCGCGTCCGCGAGCAGCGGGGCGATCGGCAGCACCGTGAGCTTGTCCCAGCGCTTGTGCTCCGGAAGCGGCAGCGTGTCCGTGACGACGACCGAGTCGATGACGTCGGACTGCAGAAGCTCCACGGCCGGGTCGCTGAACACCGCGTGCGTCGCGGCGACCACGACACCGGTCGCGCCTGCCGCCTTCAGCGCCTCGGCGGCCTTCACGATCGTGCGGCCGGTGTCGATGAGGTCGTCGACGAGCAGGCAGACGCGGCCCTTCACGTCGCCGACGATCTCGTGCACCGACACCTGGTTCGGGACGAGCGGGTCGCGGCGCTTGTGGATGATCGCGAGCGGCGCATCCAGCTTGTCGCTCCAGATGTCGGCGACGCGCACGCGGCCCATGTCGGGCGACACCACCGTGAGCGTCTTGGGGTCGAGCTCGCGACGCATGTGCTCTAGCAGCACCGGCATCGCGAAGAGGTGGTCGACGGGTCCGTCGAAGAAGCCCTGGATCTGCGCCGCGTGCAGGTCGACCGACATGATGCGGTCGGCGCCGGCCGCCTTGAACAGGTCGGCGACGAGGCGGGCCGAGATCGGCTCGCGGCCGCGGCCCTTCTTGTCCTGGCGGGCGTACGGATAGAACGGCGCAACGACGGTGATCCGCTTGGCGGAGGCGCGCTTCAGCGCATCCACCATGATCAGCTGCTCCATGAGCCACTCGTTGATCGGCGAGGTGTGCGACTGGATCACGAACGCGTCGGAGCCGCGGACGCTCTCGTCGAACCGGGCGTAGATCTCGCCGTTGGCGAAGGTGCGGGCGTCGGTGGGGACCAGCTCGCTGCCGAGGCACTCGGCGATCTGCTGGGCGAGCTCGGGATGCGCACGCCCCGAGATCAGAACAAGTCGTTTCTGGCCGGTGGCGGTGATCCCTGACACTTACTCTCCACTCTTCTGGCCAGCACTGCCTTCCGCAGCCCGGGCGGCGTCCGTGCCCGGCCGCTTCTGGGCGACCCAGCCCTCGATGTTCCGTTGCGGCGCGACTGTGATGGCAAGGGATCCCGCAGGCACGTCCTTGCGGACGACGGTTCCGGCCCCGGTGTACGCTCCGTCACCCATCCTAACGGGCGCGACGAAGACCGTGTTCGTGCTCGCCCGCACGTGGGAGCCGATCTCGGTGCGGTGCTTGTTCACACCGTCGTAGTTGGCGGTGATGACGCCGGCGCCGAGGTTCGACTTCTCGCCGACGGTCGCGTCGCCGACGTAGTTGAAGTGCGCGAGCTTCGTGCCGTCGCCGATGACCGCGTTCTTGGTCTCGACGAAGGTGCCGATCTTGCCGGTGGCGCCGAGGACGGTGCCGGGGCGGAGGTAGGCGAACGGGCCGACGGTCGCGCCGGCGCCGATGACGGAGAGCGTCGCATCCGCCCGCTTGACGGTCGCGCCTTCGCCGATCTCGCAGTCGAGGAGCGTCGTGTCCGGGCCGATGACGGCGCCGGTCTCGACAACGGTCGCGCCGCGCAGCTGGGTGCCGGGCAGGATGGTCACGTCCGGCGCGAGCTTCACCTTCACGTCGATCCAGGTGGTCGCCGGGTCCTGCACGGTCACGCCGGCGAGCTGCCAGGTGCGCACGATCAGCGCGTTCAGCTTGGCCGCGGCCTCGCTCAGCTGCGCGCGGTCGTTGATGCCCTCGACGAGCCAGGACTCGGAGACCGGGAGCGCGTCCACGTCGAAGCCGGCCTCGCGCAGCAGGCCGATCACGTCGGTGAGGTACTTCTCGCCCTGGGCGTTCTCGGTGGTCACGGCGGCGAGCTTGTCGCGGAGCGCCGCCGCCCCGAACACGTAGATACCGGCGTTGATCTCGCCGATGGCGCGCTCGGCCTCGGTCGCATCCTTGTGCTCGACGATCCGGTCGAGGTGGCCCTCCGGGGTGCGCACGATGCGGCCGTAGCCGGTGGCGTCCGCCGGGAAGGAGGAGAGGATGGTCGCCGCGGCGCCGCCGGAACGGTGCGAGGAGATCAGCCCGCGGAGGGTGTCGGCGTCGAGCAGCGGGACGTCGCCGTTGACGACGAGCACGTCGCCCGAGAAGTCGTCCGGGAGGGCGGCGAGCGCCTGCTCCACCGCGCGTCCGGTACCCGGCACCTCGTCCTGGTCGACGATGACCGCCTGCGGCAGCTCCGCCTCGATGACCTCGGCGAGGCGGTCGCGCTCGTGCCGCACCACGGCGACGACGTGCTCGGCGTCCAGCGCCTGGGCGGTCGCGAGCACGTGCGCGACGATCGGGATGCCGCCGAGCGGGTGCAGCAGCTTGGGCGTCGCGGACTTCATCCGGGTGCCCTGGCCGGCCGCGAGGACGACGATGGCGAGGTTCTGGTCGGTCATGATTCTCCGTGACGGGTCGGGTTTGTTCGAGGCTCGGCTCCGCCTCCAGGACTCGAACCTAGACCTCACAGCTCCAAAGGCTGTCGTGCTGCCATTACACCAAGGCGGACCGCGCAACGCGCACGGACCAGTCTGCCAGACCGGTACCCGACCGCGGGGCGCCCCGCTCGGGTCGTCCAACGGTGAGACCCCGCGGAAATCCCGGCGGAGCGGCGACATCATGTCACCACTCGACGAGCCGGCGAGCGAACGTGCGCGTCCGTCCGAAACCCCCCGGCCGAATAGCATGGGGGGATGGTGGACGCGCGTGATGGCAGCCCGCGGCCCGGCGCCGCCCGGGACGAGGTGGACCGCATCGTTGGCGCGTGGCTGCGCGAGCGGCCCGACCTCGACTTCTCCCCGCTGCAGGTGCTCTCGCGGGTGGACCGGCTCTCCCGTCACCTCGACCGTGCCCGCCGCAGCGCGTTCGATCGCTCCGACCTCGACTCCTGGGAGTTCGACGTGCTCTCCGCGCTCCGCCGCGCCGGCTCGCCGTACCAGCTGAGCCCGAAGGCGCTCCTCCAGCAGACGCTCGTCTCCTCCGGCACCATGACGAACCGGATCGACCGCCTGGTCGCGCGTGGCCTGGTCGAGCGCCGCACCGACCCGAACGACGGCCGCGGCATCCTCGTCCAGATGACGGCGCAGGGCCTCGCCCGCGTCGACGCCGCGATCACGCGCCTGGTGGATGCGGAGGCCGACCTGCTCGGCGGCCTCTCGGCCGTGGAGCAGGAGCGCCTCGCCGGCCTGCTGCGCAAGCTGAGCCTCGGCTTCGACGCGGGCGCCTGAGGCGGCCCGCACAGCGTCCGCCTCGCGCACTCCCAGCAGACCGTTATCCCCCTCTCATAAACTCGCAGTCGATGAAACTCTCCCGACTGAAACGACTGCCCTCTCGGGTCAAGCGCGCCGCCCGGTTCGAGATCCACGCGCACTGGCGCCGGCAGCCGATCGTCCTCGGGTCCGTGTTCTACGAGTCCTTCTCCGGCAACGGGATGCTCGACAACCCCGAGGCGCTCTTCCGCGAGCTGCTCGCCGCGCCCGATCTCTCCCACCTGACGCACATCTGGGCGCTCTCCGACCTGCACACCTACCGCGCCGCCGTCGAGGAGTTCGCCGACGACCCGCGCGTCAGCTTCGTGCGCTACGGCTCCGCCGCCTACTACCGCGCGCTCGCCACGAGCCAGTACCTGGTCAACAACGCCACGTTCCCGTTCGACTTCTCCAAGCGCCCCGGCCAGGTGTACCTGAACACCTGGCACGGGACGCCGCTCAAGCGGATGGGCTACGACATCGAGGACGGCGCCCTCGCCACGGCGAACATCGTCCGCAACTTCGTGCAGGCCGACTACCTGCTCGCGGCGAACCCGTTCATGTCCGAGCAGATGTACCAGACCGGCTACAAGCTGACCGGCATCTACCGCGGAACGCTCGTCGAGGAGGGCTACCCGCGCATCGACAGGCAGTTCCTCGACGAGGCCGGCCGCGCCGAGGTCCGTGCGCGCCTCACCGACGCGGGCATCCCCCTCGGCGACCGCAAGATCGTGCTCTACGCCCCCACCTGGAAGGGACAGACGTTCGGGCGCCCGGAGGACGACCTGGATGCGCTCCTCGCGCACATCGCGCAGGTGGAGGAGCGCATCGACACCAGCCGCTACGCGGTGCTGCTGAAGACCCACCAGACCGTGCACGCGATGGCCGCCGACCGGCCGGAGCTGAAGCGGATGCTGGTCCCCAACGAGATCCCGACCAACCTCGTGCTCGGCGCGACCGACATCCTCGTCTCGGACTACTCGAGCATCTTCTTCGACTTCCTGCAGACCGGGCGCCCCATCCTGTTCTTCACGCCGGACCTCGCCGACTACGCCGGCACCCGCGGCCTCTACTTCGAGCCGGAGGAGTGGCCGGGGCCGGTGTTCGCCTCCGCCCGCGAGCTGGGCGAGGCCATCGCCGGCGTCGCCGCGGACGGCGACGCCGTTCCGCCGGAGGCGCGCGAGCGCTACGACACGATGCGGGCACGGTTCACCCCGTACGAGGACGGCCGGGCGTCCTCCCGCATCGCGGACATCGTCTTCCGGGGCAAGCGCGACGGCTACCGGCTGCGCACCGACCTCGCCGAGGACGGCCGCGAGAAGATCCTGCTGTACCTCGGCGGGATGCGCCCGAACGGCATCACGACCTCCGCGCTGAACCTGCTCAACAACATCGACCACGAGCGCTACGACGTCTCCGCGTTCTTCGCGCAGAGCCGGTCGAACGCGTCGATCGCCAAGCAGCGGCAGATCAATCCGGCCGTGCGCCAGTTCCCCCGTGTCGGCGGGATGAACGGCGCCAAGCTGCGCCACCTCGCCCGGCACCTGGACTTCCGCAGGGGCCGCACGGCCCGGCACGCGGACGACCCTGCCCAGAACGCGCTGTGGGACGACGAGTGGTACCGCTGCTTCGGCGACAGCCGCTTCGACTACGTGGTCGACTTCTCCGGCTACGGTCCGTTCTGGGCCATCCTGCTGCTGCACTCCCCCGACGCCCAGCGCGCGATCTGGATGCACAACGACCTGGCCGCGGACGCCCACCGCGAGGTGAACGGCGAGAAGAAGATGCTGCACAGCCTCACGCAGCTGTTCACGCTGTACGCCGAGTACGACCACCTCGTCTCCGTCTCCCCGACCCTGTCGGAGGTGAACCGGGCGTCGCTGGCCGAGTACGCGCCGGCGGAGAAGTTCCGCTCCGCCCTGAACACGGTGGACGCCGAGCACATCCTGGAGAACGCCAAGGGCGACCTGCACGAGTTGACCTTCGACGAAGAGACCGGCGGCATCCCGGACTGGGCGGAGCTGCTGCTCGCCCCGAAGGACGACGTGACCACCTTCGTGAACGTCGGCCGCCTGTCGCCGGAGAAGAACCAGACCCGGCTCATCCGCGCGTTCGCCGCCGTGCACGCCGAGAACCCGAAGACCCGCCTGCTGATCGTCGGCTCCGGCCCGCTCGCGGACGACCTGGAGGCGCTGGTGGTCTCGCTGGGCCTGGAGGGCTCGGTCTTCCTCACCGGGATGCAGCGGAACCCGCACGCGATCATGGCGAAGGCGGACTGCTTCGTGCTCTCCAGCGACTACGAGGGCCAGCCGATGGTCATCCTGGAGGCGCTGGTGCTCGGCCTGCCGATCGTCACCGTCGAGTTCGCGTCGGCGAAGAACGCGCTGCCCGAGGGCAGCGGCCTCGTCGTGCCGCAGACCGAGGAGGGCGTCGCGGACGGCCTCCGCGCGTTCCTCGCCGGTGAGGTGCCCGCGTCCGACTTCGACTGGCCCGCTTACAACCGCAAGGCCGTCGCCCAGTTCTACGCCGCGATCGGCGCCGTCCCCGCCCCCGCCGAGCTCCCGTAGCCGGCGCGCCCCGCCCGGGGTCGCCGAGCACAGGAAAAAGGTCGGCTTTCGGCCGGATTTCGAGCACTTTTCCTGTGCTCGGCGGCCCCCGCGTCGGGACGGCCCGCCCGGCGGGTCAGGCGCGGGCGACGATCGCGGCGAGGTCGAGGCCGGAGGGCAGCTCGCCGTAGAGGGAGCCGCGGTCAGGTCCGAGGCGCGCGGCGACGAACGCCTCCCCCACCGCGGAGGGCGCGTGCCGCAGCAGCAGCGCGGCCTGCAGCGCGACGGCGAGCGCCGCCGCCACCGGGCGCGCCGTCTCCTCCGTCGCGTCGGCCAGCCGCGACCGCAGCGCATCGTGGTGGGCGTCGAAGAGGGGATGCGCGCCGCGCGCGAGCGCCAGCTCCGCGTCGAACGCCGCCACCGTCTCCGGCTCCCGGGCGATGGCCCGCAGCGCGTCGAGCGCGATCACGTTGCCTGACCCCTCCCAGATCGCCATCACCGGCTGCTCGCGGTAGCGCCGGGCCAGCGGGAACGCCTCGGTGTAGCCGTTGCCGCCCAGGCACTCCAGCGCCTCGTACGCGTGCCCGGGCCCGCGCTTGCAGACCCAGTACTTGGTGACCGCCGTCGCCAGCCGGCGGAAGGCGGCATCGGAGTCGGACGCGTCGTCGTCGTGCGCCCGCGCCAGCCGCAGCGCCACGGCGGTCGCGGCCTCCGACTCCAGCGCGAGGTCGGCGAGCACGGCGGTCATGGCGGGCTGGTCGACCAGCCGGCGTCCGAACGCAGCGCGATGCCTGGCGTGCCAGACGGCCTCCGCGACGGCCTGACGCATCCCGGCCGCGCTGCCCAGGATGCAGTCGAGCCGGGTGCGGTTGACCATCTCCAGGATGGTGCGCACCCCGCGCCCCTCCTCGCCGAGCAGGTAGCCGACCGTCCCGTCGAACTCCACCTCGCTGGAGGCGTTCGACCGGTTGCCGAGCTTGTCCTTCAGCCGCTGGATGAGGAACGTGTTGCGCGCGCCGTCGTCCAGCACCCGCGGGACGACGAAGCAGCTCAGGCCCCCTGCGGTCTGCGCGAGCACGAGGAACGCGTCCGACATCGGCGCCGAGCAGAACCACTTGTGGCCGGTGAGCAGCCAGCGCCCGGCGCCGTCGGCGAGGGCGCGCGTCGTGTTGGCGCGCACGTCCGAGCCGCCCTGCTTCTCCGTCATCGCCATCCCGAACAGTGCGGACGCCTTGCCCGCGGCGAGGGACGGATCATAGGAGCGGCTGAGCAGCCGGGGCACCCACTCGTCCGCCAGGCCCGGCGTCGCCGTGAGCGCGGCAACGGCCGCGTGCGACATCGACACGGGGCAGGCGTGCCCCGGCTCCACCTGTGCGAACAGCATGAACGTCGCCGCTCTGGCGACGTTCGCGCCCGGGCGCGGCTCCGCCCACGCCGACGTGTGCGCGCCGGCCGCGACCGCCGCGCCGAGGATGCGGTGGTAGCTCTCGTCGTACTCGACGTCGTCGATGCGCTCGCCCCAGCGGTCGAAGGCACGTAGCCGCGGCTCGCGGACGTTGGCCCGCTCCGCGTCCGCCTGGAACGCCGCGGACCCGACGAGCCGCCCGGTCGCCCCCAGGCCGCTCAGCGCCCAGTCCGCGTCGTAGCGCTCGACCGCCTCGCGCAGCGGCGTGTTCGCAGCGAATTCGTCGAGATCGACGCGCGGGGGCGCCTGGTTCACGACCGTGTGAGTGCCCATGACCGCAGAGTCTAATCTGGTGCCGATGCGCATCCCGGAGACCCTGTCGAGCGACCGCCTGCTGCTGCGCCCGTGGCGGTTGGAGGACGCCGCCTTCGCGTTCGACCTCTACTCGCGCTGGGAGGTCGCGCGCTTCCTCGGGCGCACGCCCGCGGTGATGACCGACCCGGCGGACGCCCGCCGCCTGGTCGCCCGGCTGACCGCCCTCGAGGACGACCTGCGCTGCTTCCGCGTCGCCGAGCTCGCCGCGTCGGGCGAGCCGGTGGGGACGGTCATGCTGCAGCCCATCCCCGCGTCCGGTCCGAGCGAGCCGTTGCGGCCGTCGGGCGACACCGAGATCGGCTGGCACTTCCACCCCGGCCACTGGGGGCACGGCTACGCGAGCGAGGCGGCGGGCCTGCTCCTGGACACCGCGCTGGCCGACGGCCTCCCGCGCGTCGTCGCCGTGACCTACCCCGGGAACACCGCATCGCAGCGCGTGTGCGAGCGGATCGGGATGCGGCACCTCGGCCAGAGCGACGCCTACTACAACGTGCGCATGGAGCTGTTCGCGCGGGAGGCGTGACGCCCCGTCCCGTACCCTGGAGGCATATGGCACACCTCCTCGGGGCCGAAGCCCTGCACCTGGAATTCCCGACCCGGATCGTCTTCGACTCCGTCTCCCTCGGCGTTGACGACGGCGACCGCATCGGCATCGTCGGCCGCAACGGCGACGGCAAGTCGAGTCTGCTCGGGATGCTGGCCGGCCGCCTCTCCCCCGACTCCGGGCGGGTGACCGTGCGCGGAGGCGTCCGGATCGGCGTGCTCGACCAGGGCGACACCCTGGCGGACGACGAGACCGTCGGCCACGCGGTCGTCGGCGACGTCGCCGAGCACGAGTGGGCGGGCGACCCGCGCGTGCGGGACGTGATCGCCGGCCTGGTCGGCGACCTCGACTGGGAGGCGGAGCTCGGCACGCTCTCCGGCGGCCAGCGCCGCCGCGTCGCGCTCGCCCGGCTGCTGGCCGGGGACTGGGACGTCCTCGCCCTCGACGAGCCGACGAACCACCTGGACGTGGAGGCCATCGCCTGGCTGGCGGAGCACCTGAAGCGGCGCTGGTCCGCGGGCACCGGCGGGCTCCTGGTGGTCACCCACGACCGCTGGTTCCTGGACGAGGTCTGCACCGCCACCTGGGAGGTGCACGACCGCGTCGTCGAGCCGTTCGAGGGCGGCTATGCGGCGTACATCCTGCAGCGCGTCGAGCGCGACCGGCAGGCCGCGGCCATCGAGGCCCGGCGGCAGAACCTCGCGCGCAAGGAGCTCGCCTGGCTGCGCCGCGGTGCGCCGGCGCGCACCTCGAAGCCGAAGTTCCGCATCGAGGCGGCGAACACCCTCATCGCCGACGTGCCCGAGATCCGGGACGGCGTCTCGCTGCGCTCGCTCGCCGTCTCGCGCCTCGGCAAGGACGTGGTCGACCTGCTCGACGCCTCCGTCGTCTACGGCGAGCGCGAGGTGCTGCACGAGATCGAGTGGCGGATCGCCCCCGGCGAGCGCACCGGCATCCTCGGCGTCAACGGCGCGGGCAAGTCCACGCTGCTCGGGATGATCGCCGGCACCGTCGAGCCGACCTCCGGCCGCGTCAAGCGCGGAAAGACGGTGCGGGTCGCCACGCTCACGCAGCGCATGGACGAGCTGGAGGAGCACCTCGAGGACCCGGTCCGCGTCGTCATCTCGCGGCTGAACACCAGCTACACCATCGGCTCCGGATCCAAGGCCCAGGAGCTCACCCCTGGCCAGCTGCTGGAGCGGATGGGGTTCGCAAGCGCCCAGCTGTCGACGCCGGTCAAGGACCTCTCGGGCGGCCAGCGCCGCCGCCTGCAGCTGCTGCTCATCCTGCTCGACCAGCCGAACGTGCTCATTCTGGACGAGCCGACCAACGACCTCGACACCGACATGCTCGCCGCGATCGAGGACCTCCTCGACTCGTGGGCGGGGACGCTGATCGTCGTCTCGCACGACCGCTACTTCATCGAGCGCGTCACCGACCAGCAGTACGCGATCCTCGACCGCAGGCTTCGGCACCTCCCTGGCGGCGTGGACGAGTACCTGCGCCTGCGTCAGGACCAGCGCCGCCGCGCGGCCGAGCGCCCGGCGCCGGGCGGCGCCGCGGCTCCTGCTCCCGGTGCGGAGGGCCTCTCGGGCGCCGAGCTCCGCGCCGCGCAGAAGGAGGTCGCGGCGATCGAGCGCCGGCTCGCCAAGCTCACCGAGCAGATCGACGCCCGCCGCACGGCGCTGGCCGACCACGACCAGTCCGACTACGTCGGCCTCGGCGAGAAGATGGCCGGCATCCGCGAACTGGAGCAGGAGACGGAGGAACTCGAGGAGCGCTGGCTGGACCTCAGCGAGCGGCTCTGAGGACCGCGCCCCCAGGACGGGGGAAGTCGCCCGGTATGCCCGGTGTGGGATGATTTCTCGAATCGGTCCGCGCACCCGACCGGCGCGGGCGGGATGGGGTGGGCACGTGCCGGACGAGGCATCGCTCAGGCCGCTCTTCGGGCGCGACCGGGCCAGGGAGACCATCCTCCTCGTCGCGCACCGCGCGCTCGAGACCGGGGGCGCGGTTCTCGTCACCGGGGAGGCGGGGCTCGGCAAGACCGCCCTGCTCGCCGACGTCGCCCAGCGGCTCGACGGCTGGACCGTGCTGCGCGCCCACGCCGACTCGTTCGAGTCCGACCTCGCCTACGCGACGGTCGAGACCCTCATCCGCGGACTCGCCGGGGCCGGTGGGCCGGCCATCCGGCAACCGGCGCCGGGGGACGACGCGCTGACCGTCGGGCGGCTGCTGCTCGACTCCATCGACGCCATCGCCGGGCCGGTCTGCCTGATCATCGACGACGCGCAGTGGGTGGACGAGCCGTCCGCCCGGGCGCTGCGGTTCGTGGTGCGGCGCCTCTCCGACCGCGGCTTCCTGTTCACCGCGGCCACCAGGCCGCAGCAGAACGGCGTCGTCGCGCTGTTCGACGACATCGCCTCCGGCACCCTCAACCACGCGCGCATCGACCTGACACCGCTCACCGTCTCCGACACGCAGGACCTCGCCCTGCACGTGCTCGGCCACGCGATCTCGCGGCGCACCGCCTCTCGGCTCACCGAGGCGACGCAGGGCTCCCCGCTGCTGCTGAGCGTGCTGCTCGGTCAGCTGCGGGACAGCTTCGCGCAGGCGCTGCATCCCGCGGGCTGGGACCTGCCCGACACGGCCATCCGACCGCTCGCCTCGGCGATCTCGGCCGCGCTGGAGGGGGCGGACCCGTCGGTGCGGACCGCGGCGGAGCTGATCGCGGTGCTCCGCGACCCGCTGCCGCTGCCGCTCGCCGGGACGATCGCGGACGGTCTCGGCATGACCATCGACGCCCCGGGCGCCGCCGCGCGCGGGCTGGTGCTCGCCCGCCCGCGCGACGGCGTGCTGTGGGTCGAGCCGGCGCACGCCCTGCTCGCCGACGCGCTCGCCGGTGAGCTGACGGTGGAGCGGCGTGTCGAGATCCACCGCGTCGCCGCATCCGTGCTGACCGGCCACCGTGCGCTGCGGCACCGGGTGGAGGCCGCGGACCGGACCGACCCCACGCTCGTCGACGAGCTGCTGGCGGCGGCCCTCGCCGCGGCGGATCAGGGACGGGCGGAGCAGGCCATGAGCTACGCGCGCTCCGCCGTGCACCTGGCGGCCGACGGCGAGCAGGAGCGCGCGCTGCTGGAGCTCGGCCTGATCGCGATGCGGTTCCGTCAGCACGAGCGCGTGCTCGACCTGCGGCCCGCGATCGAGGAGCTGCCGCCGTCGCGGACGAGGGATGCAGTGCTGCTGGAGCTGCGGACGCTGTCCAGGGACGTCCCCGGCGCGCTCGCGCTGGCGCTCGCTCTCGAGGCCGCTCCCGCCGTCACCCCGGACGAGCGCGCCATCCGCACCCACGTCGCGGAGGCGCTGCCGAAGGTGCTCATGGCGATGGGCGACTTCGCCGGGGTGCTCGACCACCTGGACCTCGCCCGCGCCCACATCGCCGAGTGCCCGCGGCCGCAGGAGGTGTCCGACCCGGCGCTCCGCTGGTTCGCGGAGCCGGAGGAGCACCTGGTGCGCCTGCTCGGCTGGGCGCTGAACTCGGCCGCGCACTCGCGGCGCCCCGACCTGTTCGAACCGCTGACCAGGGAACTGGACGAGCTGCTGGCCGGCTACGAATCGCCCGCGGCGGTGGACGCCTTCGTCTCCCGGTCCCGGGTGTCCGTGCTGGGCGGGGACATCGAGCGGGCGCGGGCCGACCTCGCGCGCGCCAACGAGCTGGTGCGGCGCTTCCCGTCGAGCTGGACCGCCGGGTTCGCGCGCACGATCTACGCGCACATCCTGTTCCTCGTCGGCGAGTGGGACGAGTCGGTCACCCTGGCCGACACCGCGGTCGCCCTCGCTCTCGACGAGACGGACCTGTCCTGCTGGCCGATCGCCCTGTGGACCTCCACGCTGGTCCGCGCCGGGCGCGGCGAGGCGGACGCGGTGGCGAGTCGTCTCGCCTCGGCCGCCAAGTCGGACCCGCGGATCACGGGATCGTACGACGGCGACCTGCCGTTCATCGCGCGCGCGGAGCTCGCCCGGTCGCTCGGCCGTCCCGAGGAGCAGCTCGCCGCGACGGACGACGCGGAGGCGGCCGCGAATCGCGGCTCGACCCTCGGCTGGCTCACCTACCGGGTCGACGCGCTCGCGGCGCTCGGGCGCGCGGAGGAGGCCCGCGCGGCCTACGACCGGTGCGCGGCGCCCGGGATGTGGCGTCCGTACTACGGATCGCTGCGCTGGCTTGAGGGCCGCGCCCTGGAGGCGGAGGGCCGGATCCCCGAGGCCGCCGACGCATACCGCGACGCCGCGGACGACGCCCGCTTCCCCTTCCCGCAGGCGGTGGCGGCGCTCGACGCCGGCCGCCTCCTCGCCGCGATCGACGCCGTCGCCGCGGACGGGCTGCTCGAACGCGCCGCCGAGGTGTTCCGCCGGCTCGGCGCCGGTCCCTACCTCGCCAGGACCGCGCACGCGCTCGACGCCGTGCGCGCCGCGGGACGCCGGGCCGCCGACGAGGACGGGGCGACCGGCGACGACCCGCTCGCCTCCCTCACGACGCGCGAACGGCAGGTCGCGTACGCGCTCGCGGCGGGCATGACCAACAAGGAGATCGCCGAGCGCCTCTACGTGTCGGTGACAACGGTGAACTTCCACGTCCGGAACATCCTCGCAAAGCTGGGGCTGCGATCCCGACGCGATCTGCGGGCGCTCGGTCTCTCGCGCAGGAGACCCGTCAAGAGTTGACGGTTTTCCCGTCCCCCACTTGGAGGGCACGGACCGCCGCCGCTAGCGTTGTCAGCACCTGGGATGCCCGACCCGCTCCCGCGGATACGTTTCCATCGACGAATCGTCTCAACCCGACGCGGGTGCGGGGTCGGGCATCCTCGGGCAGACCGGAGGGCCGAGGGCCCTGCGTCAGTCGTTGAGGATGCGGGCTCCGTGCACCGGGCCCGTCGCCCGCACCGCCTTCACACGGGCGGCGCTCAGCGCGATCTGCAGGTCGAGGGCGTTGTCGAGGTCGGCCGTCAGGAACGCGACCGTCGGCCCGGACCCCGACACCATCCCCGCCAGGGCGCCGTTCAGCTCGCCGAGCTCCAGCACGCCGGCGATGTCCGGAGCCAGGTGGATGGCCGGGGCCTGCAGGTCGTTGGTGAGTGCGTCCGCGAGCATGGCCGGGTCCCCCGCACGCAGCGCCTGCAGCACCTCCGCGTCGACGCTCGGGGAGAGCTGGGCGGGCCGGATGTCGTCGGCGTGCCGTTCGCGGTGCCGGTCCAGCTCCGAGTAGACCTCGGGCGTGCTCAGCCGGCTCTCCGGGAGCGCGAGCACCCAGTGGAACTGCCCGGTCGCCAGCGCCGGGCTCAGCCGGTCGCCGCGTCCCGTGCCGATGGCGGTGCCGCCGACCAGCGCGAACGGAACGTCCGCGCCGAGCTTCGTCGCGAGCGAGAGCAGCTCCTCGCGGCCGACGTCCGTCCCCCAGAGCGCGTCGCAGGCGACCAGGGTCGCTGCCGCGTCTGCGGAGCCTCCGCCCATGCCGCCCGCGATGGGGACGTGCTTGTCGATGTGCAGGCGGACTCCCCCGGTGTACCCGGTGCGCTTCGCCAGCAGCTTCGCCGCCTTGATGGCGAGGTTGCTGCCGTCGACGGGGAGGTCGGAGGTGTCGATGCTGCCGCCGAAGCTCAGCGAGAAGTCGTCGGCGGGCGCGGCGCGGACATCCTCGTACAGGGACACGGCCTGGTAGGCGGTCGCGACGTCGTGGTAGCCGTCATCGCGCACGGCGCCGACCCGCATGAAGACGTTGATCTTGCCCGGTGCGCGCACATGCACGCTGTCCACATCCCAGCCGGCCCCTGCCTCCACCATGCCTCAAACCTACACACCGCTTGAGGCCCGCGACCGACGTGCCGCACGCGGCGCGCGGGAGCGGCGCGGCGGCGGGCGCGGCAGGCGTCAGGGACGCGTCTGCGCGAGCCGCGCGAAGTCCGCGAGCGCGAGCTGCTCGCCGCGCGCGGAGGGCGGCAGGCCGGCCGCGGTCAACGCCTCCTCGGCGGCCGCCGGGTCGCCGAAGACGGGTGCGAGCGCCTGGCGCAGCGTCTTGCGGCGCTGCTGGAACGCGGCATCGACGAGCTGGAACGTCCGCAGCCTCAGCGTCTCGTCCCCCGGCGGCGTCTCGTGCCGCTCGAACCCGACGAGGATGGAGTCGACGTTCGGCACCGGCCAGAAGATCTGACGGCTCACGGCGCCGGCCGTGCGCCAGGTGCCGTACCAGGCCGCCTTGACGCTGGGGGCTCCGTAGACCTTGGAGCCGGGGCCGGCGGCGACGCGCTGGCCCACCTCCGCCTGCACCATCACGACCCCGGAGCGGAGCGTCGGGAACGTCTCCAGGAAGTGCAGCAGCACCGGCACGGAGACGTTGTACGGCAGGTTCGCGACCAGCCGGTCCGGCTGCTCGGGCAGCTCGGTCACGGCGAGCGCGTCCCGGTGCACGACGGTGAGCCGCTCCGCGGCCTGCGGGGCGAGCTGCGCGACCGTGACGGGGAGCTGCGCGGCGAGCCTGCCGTCGATCTCCACCGCGACCACGCGGGCGCCCGTCTCCAGCAGGCCGAGGGTCAGCGAGCCGAGACCGGGCCCGACCTCGACGACGACATCCCCCGCCTCCACCTCGCCGACGCGGACGATGCGCCGGACGGTGTTGGCGTCGATGACGAAGTTCTGGCCGAGCTTCTTGGTGGGGGTGACGTCGAGCAGCTCGGCGAGATCGCGGATCTCCGCCGGCCCGAGCAGTCTCAGCTCGCTCACGCGATCGTGCCGATCGGCTGCGTCGGCGGCGGTCCGACGGGTTCGCTGTCCCAGCGTCCGTACACGAGCTCGGTGTTCGAGTTGACCTGCGCGGCGAGGGTGGAGGCGTCCGTGCCGATCGTCTCCGCCATCGCGCGCAGCGTGAGCGGCACGAGATAGGGGGCGTTCGGCCGGCCGCGGTACGGCGTCGGGGTGAGGAACGGCGCGTCCGTCTCCACCATGATCAGGTGCCGCGGTGCCACCCGCAGCGCCTCGCGGAGGTTCGGCGCGTTCTTGAAGGTGATGTTGCCGGCGAACGACATGTACCAGCCGTTCTCCGCGCAGATGTTCGCAAGCTCCACGTCACCGGAGAAGCAGTGGAACACCGTGCGCTCCGGGGCGCCGACGCGCTTCAGCGTCGCCACGACGGCAGCGTGCGCGTCGCGGTCGTGGATCTGCAGGGCGATGCCGTTCTGCTTCGCGATCTCGATGTGCGCCTCGAAGGAGGCGAACTGGGCGTCACGCCGCGGCCCCTCCTCGGTGCGGAAGAAGTCGAGGCCGGTCTCGCCGACCGCGCGCACCCGAGGACGGCCGGCGAGCTCCGCGATCACCGCGAGGGCGTCGTCGAGCTCGCCGCGCTCGGCGTAGTCGGGGGCGTCGTTGGGATGCAGCGCGACGGCGGCGAGCATCCGGGGCTCGATCGCTGCGGTCTCGGCCGACCAGCGCGACGTCTCGACGTCGTTGCCGACCTGCACGACACCGCGGACGCCGACGCTGGACGCGCGGTCCAGGTGCTCCCGGTAGTCGAGCGGCTGCTCGCCGTCCGCGATCTCGAGGTGCGTGTGGTTGTCGTAGACGGGGACGGTCAGCGCCTCCGGCAGCGGCGGGTACGCGAGGTCACGGCCGTCCGTGACATGCCGCTGCCGGATGAACGCCGGGTCGGTCATGCGCCGGGCACCGCGTCCGCGTCGATCCGGGGGAACAGAGCCTCGAGGCCGTTCACCTCGGTGCCGGCCGGGAGCTGTCCCCACTCGCCCGCGGACCTCAGCCGCTGCTCGGCCAGGGTGCCGAGCTCGCCGGAGGCGCCGAGCGCGGTCCACAGCTTCGCTGTCGCCTGCGGGATCACCGGCGAGAGCAGCACGGCGAGCGCGCGCAGACCCTCGGCCGCGGTGTACAGCACGGTGCCGAGCCGCTCGCGCTGCGCGTCGTCCTTCGCCAGGACCCACGGCTCCTGGATCGTGATGTAGCCGTTCAGCTCGTCCACGATCGTCCACACCGCGGTGAGGGCGTCGTGGATCGCGAGCCGGCCGATCGCCGCGTCGGCGTCGGCGGTCGCGGTCTGCACCACGCGCTGCACCTCCAGGTCGGCCTCCTGGTACGCGCCCGCCGGAGGCACGACGCCCTCGAAGTAGCGGGTGACCATCGCGATCACACGGGAGGCGAGGTTGCCGAAGCCGTTGGCGAGCTCCGCCTGGTAGCGGGCGGAGAGGTCCTCCCAGCTGAACGAACCGTCCTGGCCGAAGTTGATGGCGCGCATGAAGTAGTAGCGGAACGCGTCGGAGCCGAAGGTGTCGGTGATCTGCGTCGGCGCGATGCCGGTCAGCTTGGACTTGGACATCTTCTCGCCGCCGACCAGCAGCCAGCCGTGGCCGAAGACGCGGTGCGGCACCTCGAGACCTGCGGCCATCAGCATCGCCGGCCAGATGACCGCGTGGAAGCGCAGGATGTCCTTGCCGACGAGGTGCGTCGCGGGCCAGCGCCGCCCGAACGTCTCCTCGTCCTGGCCGTAGCCGACGGCGGTGACGTAGTTGAGCAGCGCGTCGAACCACACGTAGACGACGTGGGACTCGTCCCACGGCACCTTGATGCCCCAGTCGAAGCTCGACCGCGAGATGGACAGGTCCGACAGACCCTGGCGGACGAAGCTGACCACCTCGTTGCGCGCCGACTCCGGCTGGACGAACTCGGGACGCTCCTCGTAGAGGGCGAGCAGGCGGTCGGCGAAGTCGCTCATCCGGAAGAAGTAGTTCTTCTCCTGCAGCAGCTCCAGCGGCTTGGAGTGGATGGCGCAGACCTTCTGGCCCTCGTACTCCCCCGTCCCGTCGACGATCTCGCTCTGCGGCTTGAACTCCTCGCAGCCCACGCAGTACAGCGCCTCGTACTCGCCTGCGTAGATGTAGCCGTCGTCGTACAGCTTCTGCAGGAACTTCTGGACGTTCGTCTCGTGACGCTCGTCGGTGGTGCGGATGAAGTCGTCGTTGGCGATGTCGATCGTCTTCAGCAGCGGCAGCCACTCGTTCGTCACCAGCCGGTCGGCCCACTCCTTCGGGGTGGTGCCGTTGGCGGTGGCGGTGCGCAGGATCTTCTGCCCGTGCTCGTCGGTGCCCGTCAGCAGCCAGGTGTCGTCGCCGGCCTGGCGGTGCCAGCGGGCGAGGACGTCGGCGGCGACCTCCGTGTAGGCGTGCCCGATGTGCGGGACGTCGTTCACGTAGAAGATCGGCGTTGTGATGTAGAACGAGGAGCCGTCGGACATGCTGACTATCCTACGGGCGCGCGGAGGCAGGTCCGGGAGTGTTACCGAGGCTGGTGCTCCCCGCAGGCAGGGTGGGTCAGCGGCGGGAGGCGAGGGCGGCCTGGTAAAGATCGCGCTTGCCGAGGCCCGTCGCCTCGGCGACCTCGGCGGCGGCGTCCTTCAGGCGCATCCCGTCGGCGACGAGGGCCAGCACCTGCGCGAGCGCGGCCTCAGGGTCGGCGTCCCGCGCGGGCGCGCCGGCCACGACCACCACGATCTCGCCGCGCACGCCGGGAGCGGCCCACTCGGCGAGCTCGGCGAGCGTGCCGCGGCGGACCTCCTCGAACAGCTTGGTCAGCTCGCGGCAGACCACCGCCCGCCGGTCGGCGCCGAACACGGCGGCGAGGTCGGCGAGGGAGTCGGCAAGCCGGTTCGGCGAGTCGAAGAACACCATCGTGCGCGGCTCGGCGGCGAGGGCGCGCAGGGCGGCCGTTCGCTCACCCTGCTTGCGCGGCAGGAAGCCCTCGAACGTGAACCGGTCGGTCGGCAGGCCCGACACGGCGAGCGCCGAGAGCACGGCGGACGGCCCGGGGATGATGGTCACACCGACACCGGCGGCCGCCGCCGCCTCGACCAGCGGGAAGCCCGGGTCGGAGACGGTCGGCATCCCGGCGTCGGAGAGCACCACCAGGTCCGTGTCGCGCGCGAGCTCCACCAGCTCACCCGCCCGCTCGCGCTCGTTGTGCTCGTGAAGCGGGATCAGCCGCGGCCGGTTCTCGATGCCGAGCCCCGCGAGAAGGCGCTGCGCGACGCGGGTGTCCTCCGCGGCGACCACCGTGGCGGCCGACAGCACCTCCACCAGCCGGGCGGACGCGTCACCGAGATTGCCGATGGGCGTCGCGGCGAGGATGATCATGGCTTCAGTCTGTCAGGATGTTCCGGTGACCAGTCACATCGACGCCAGCGAGGCCACCGCGACCCATGAGGCCGTCGCGCACCGGGCTCCCGAGCGCACCGGCAGCCGGCTCGACCAGTGGTGGGCACGCGTGCTCGGCACCCCGCAGCGGCTGCGCCTCTGGTACTGGGGAGCGCCGGTCGCGGTCACCCTGCTCGCGGCGGTGCTGCGGCTGTGGAATCTCGGCTACCCGCACGTGCTCGTCTTCGACGAGACCTTCTACGTGAAGGACGCCTGGTCGCTCTTCCACCTGGGCTACGAGGGCGGCTGGCCCGACAAGGCGGACCAGCTGTTCGCGTCCGGTGACACCGATGTGTTCGAGAAGGACCCGTCGTTCGTCGCCCATCCCCCGCTCGGCAAGTGGATCATCGCGCTCGGGATGGCCGCCACCGGCGCGGGCAACTCGTTCGGCTGGCGCGTGTCGACCGCCGTGGTCGGCATCCTCGCGGTGCTGGTGGTGTTCCTGATCGCGCGGAAGCTGTTCCGCTCCACCCTCATCGCCGCCATCGCGGGCTTCCTGATGGCGGTGGACGGTCACGCGATCGTGATGAGCAGGGTCGCCCTGCTCGACAATTCGGTGATGTTCCTCGCGCTGCTGGCCTTCGGCTGCATCCTGCTGGACAGGGAGTGGCACGCGAGCAGGCTCGCCGCTCGCGTCGCCGCCGAGCGCGACATCGGCCGCGACCCGGCTTGGGGGCCGGTGCTCTGGTGGCGGCCCTGGCTGATCGCGGCGGGCATCCTGACCGGCCTGTGCGCGGGGGTCAAGTGGAGCGGCTTCTACTTCCTCGCGTTCTTCGCCGTCTACACCGTGGTGGTGGACATCGTCGCCCGGCGCCGCGCGAAGCTGCCGTTCTTCATCAGCGGCGGGCTGCTCAAGCAGGCGCCCGCGACGTTCGTGCTCATGGTGCCGATCGCGTTCGTGAGCTACATCGCCACCTGGACCGGATGGATCGCGACGGGGAACGGCTACTACCGGCACTGGGCGGAGTCGGTGCACATGCAGTGGTCCGGCGCGCTCTCCTGGGTGCCGCTGTGGATCCAGAACCTCTGGCACTACCAGACGGAGATGTACGGCTACAGCATCAACCTGCACGTCGCGCACCCCTATCAGTCGAACCCGCTGACGTGGCTGCTAATGATCCGGCCGGTGAGCATGTTCTACGTCGGGAACGCGGACGGCCAGGGCGGCTGCATGTCGGCCGGCGGCTGCTCCGCCGCGATCACGTCCATCGGCAACCCGCTGATCTGGTGGGGCGCCGCCGCGGCGATCCTGTACCTCGTGTACCGGCTCATCCGCTTCCGCGAGTGGCAGGTCGGCCTGATCCTGACCGGACTCGCGGCCGGCTACGTGCCGTGGCTGCTCTACATGGGGCGCACGATCTTCCAATTCTACTCGATCGCGTTCGAGCCCTACCTGATCCTGGCGCTGACGGCGGCGATCGCCGTCGTGCTCGGCAGGCGGACAGACCCGGAACGGCGCAGACGGACCGGCATCGCCTGGACGACGGTGTTCCTCGTCGCCGTCGCCGCGGTGAGCGCGTTCTTCTTCCCCATCTGGACCGGGCAGCAGGTGCCCTTCTGGTTCTGGCAGATCCACATGTGGCTGCCGAGCTGGGTGTGATTGTCACAGCCCAGGTGTAGACCGTGGGTATGGATGCGGAAGAGCCCCTGAACCTGGTCCCCCTGCCCGGCAGCGAGCGGCCGGAGCGCTCCGGTTACATCGCGCACGGCGCACTGGATGCGGAGGCGCCCGTCCAGGCGACGCTGGTGCTCCGGCGCAGGTCCCCGCTGCCGGAGGACGCATTCGCCTCGTCGCAGTCCCGCCCGCTCACCCGGGATGAACTGGCCGAACGTTACGGCGCCTCCCCCGACGACGTCGCGCTGGTGACGCGGACGCTGGCCCCGCTCGGGGTCACGATCGAGGAGGAGAACGCCGCGGAACGACGGGTCCGCGTCTCCGGCCCCGCGCGCGTCATGGCGCGCGTCTTCGGCACCGACCTCGCCGCCGCGAAGCGAGAGGACGCCGACGACACCGCGCCCAGCTACCGGCAGCGCAGCGGCGGCCTCAGCATCCCCGCGGCCCTCGACGGCGTCGTGACGGCCGTGCTCGGCCTGGACGACCGCCCGCAGGCGCGCGCGCAGTTCCGCATCGCGATGCCCGCGGCGGTGAACACGAGCTACACGCCGCCGCAGCTCGGAAAGGTCTACGCGTTCCCGGACGGCACGGACGGCAGCGGCCAGACCATCGCGATCATCGAGCTGGGCGGCGGCTACGAGCAGGCCGATCTCGACACGTACTTCGCCGGCCTCGGCATCACGCCGCCGTCCGTGATCGCCGTCGGCGTCGACGGCGGCGACAACAACCCCGGCCAGGACCCGAACGGCGCCGACGGCGAGGTGATGCTCGACATCGAGGTCGCCGGGGCACTCGCCCCCGGCGCCGACATCCTCGTCTATTTCGCGCCCAACACCGACGCCGGGTTCCTGGATGCGGTGAGCACGGCCGCGCACGCCGACCCGACCCCCGCGGCGATCAGCATCAGCTGGGGCCAGTCCGAGGACCAGTGGACCGCGCAGGCGCGCACCGCGTTCGACCAGGCGCTGCAGGACGCCGCCGCCCTCGGCGTGACGACGACCGTGGCGGCGGGCGACGACGGCAGCAGCGACCGCGTCGGAGACGGCAAGGCGCACGTCGACTTCCCGGCGTCGTCCCCGCACGCGCTCGCCTGCGGCGGGACCCGGCTGGACGCGGACGGGACCACAGGAACCGTGCGCTCGGAGACCGTGTGGAACAACGGGACCGGCAGCGGCGCGACCGGCGGAGGCGTCAGCGCGGTCTTCCCGCTGCCCTCCTGGCAGGCGAACGTCGGCGTCCCTTCCGGCGCCGGCGGCACGGACGCGGGAGGCGGCGCCAACGGACCTGGCGGGCGCGGGGTGCCCGACGTTTCCGCCGTCGCCGACCCGCAGACCGGGTACCGGATCCGCGTCGACGGCAAGGACATCGTGATCGGCGGAACGAGCGCGGTCGCTCCCCTCTGGGCCGCGCTGATCGCCCGCCTCGTGCAGTCCTCCGGCACACGGCTCGGGCTGCTCCAGCCGAAGCTGTACGACTCCATCCGTGCGGGCCAGGTCGCCGCCGGGTTCCGCGACATCACGAGCGGGGACAACGGGGCGTACACCGCCGGGAGCGGATGGGACGCGTGCACCGGCCTCGGGGTCCCGGAAGGGTCCACCCTCACCGGCGTGGTCTGACGCGGCGGTCGACGCGGCCAGAATGGACGGGTGAGTCCGTCCGCCTCCCCCGCCGTCCGCACCGGGATCCCCTGGCTTCCCGGGGTCGCCGTGGCGGCGGTCGCGGCAGCGGTCGCCTGGGGCGTCCACTGGCTCGTCCCGGCCGTGCCACTGCTGACCGCCGCGGTCGTCCTCGGGATCGTGGTCGGCCAGCTGCCGGCGGCCCGGGCCGCGGTCACCGGCGTGCTCGCGCCCGGCCTCTCGCTCAGCGCCAAGCGGCTGATGCGGATCGGCGTCGTGCTGCTCGGGCTGAAGCTGAGCCTCGGCGACATCGCCTCGCTCGGCTGGGTCACCATCCTCACCACGATCGGGATCGTCGTGCTCGGCTTCGCGGGCACCTTCGCGATCGGGCGGCTGTTCCGGCTGCCCGGACACCAGCCGCTTCTGATCGCCACCGGGTTCTCCATCTGCGGGGCCTCGGCGATCGGCGCGATGAGCGGCGTGGTGAAGCCGAAGGACGAGGAGGCGGCGACACCGGTCGCGCTCGTCACGCTGTGCGGGACGCTCGCGATCTTCGTGCTGCCGCTGCTGTGGCATCCACTGGGCCTCACCCCGTTGCAGTTCGGGCACTGGGTGGGCGGCGGCGTCCACGATGTCGGGCAGGTGGTCGCAACCGCCCAGATCGCCGGCTCCGGCGCGCTCGCGGTCGCCCTCGTGGTGAAGCTGACCCGCGTGCTGATGCTCGCGCCCACGGTCGCGATCGCGGCCGTGGGCGAGCGCCGGCGCCACGTGGCGGGCGACCCGAGCGTCAAGCGTCCGCCGATCGTCCCGCTGTTCGTCGCCGGGTTCATCGCCGCCGTGCTGATCCGCTCGTTCATCCCGCTCCCGGCCGTGGTGACGGACGGGGCGGACGCCCTGCAGACGGCGCTGCTGGCGGTGGCGCTGTTCGGGCTGGGAACGGCCGTGCGGCTTCGCTCGCTGGTCGGCACCGGCTGGCGCGCCCTGGCCACCGGCCTGCTCTCCTGGGCGCTGATCGCGGCGCTCGCACTCGTCGCGGTCCGGCTGTCGGCCTGACGCCGCGGTGGGGCGCCATGCGGATCAGTGCACGAGCTTGAGCCCGACGACGCAGCCGACCAGACCGAGGATGAGCAGCAGCTTCACGACGGAGAAGCCGTCGCCGCCGAAGAACATGGCGTAGAGCACGGTCAGCGCGGCCCCGATCCCGACCCAGACCGCGTAGGCGGTGCCGGTCGAGATCTCGCGCATGGCGTAGGCGAGGCCCGCCATCGATGCCAGCAGCCCGACGACGAAGACGACGCTCGGCCACAGCCGGGTGAACCCGGCCGACTTCCCGAGGGCGGTCGCCCAGACGGCTTCGAGCACGCCGGAGAGGATGAGGACGATCCAGGACACGGTCACGACTCCTTGGCCAGTCTTGTCGCTCACCGGGTACTGAACCGTCGTCCGGGACCGCCGGAACGGCGATCTAGCACAAGTGTATCAAAACATCGTTGCGGAGTGTTACGCGCGCCGCCCGGACGGCCGGAGCCCGGGCGCACCGCTCCGGTAGCGTTGCCGCATGGCAGATCGCGAATATGGCTTCCGCACGCGTGCGATCCACGCGGGCAACATCCCCGACCCCGTCACCGGCGCGCGCGCCCTGCCGATCTACCAGACCAGCGCGTTCGTGTTCGACGACACGGCGGATGCGGCGGCGCGGTTCGCCCTGCAGAAGTACGGCAACATCTACTCCCGCCTCGCGAACCCGACGGTCGCCTCGTTCGAGGAGCGCATCGCCAGCCTCGAGGGGGGCCTCGGCGCCGTCGCCACCGCGAGCGGTCTGAGCGCGCAGTACATCACCTTCGCCTCGCTCGCCGGGGCGGGCGACCACATCGTCGCCTCCGCGAACCTCTACGGCGGCTCGATCACGCAGCTCGACGTGACGCTGCGCCGGTTCGGGGTCGAGACGACGTTCGTCCAGAGCGCCGACCCGGCCGACTACGCTGCCGCGATCACCGACAAGACCAAGCTACTGTTCGCCGAGACCATCGCGAACCCGTCCGGCGAGATCGCCGACATCGAAGGGCTCGCCGAGGTCGCGCACGCGGCAGGAATCCCGCTCATCATCGACTCCACCATCGCGACGCCGTACCTCAACCGGCCGATCGAGTGGGGGGCGGACGTCGTCATCCACTCGGCCACCAAGTTCCTGGGCGGCCACGGCTCGACCCTCGGCGGCGTGGTCGTCGAGAGCGGACGCTTCGACTGGCACACCGAGAAGTTCCCGCTGTTCGGCCAGCCGGTGCCCTCCTACGGCGGCCTGCAGTGGTCGGGCAACTTCGGCGAGTACGCGTTCCTCACGCGGCTGCGGGCCGAGCAGCTGCGCGACATCGGCCCGGTGCTCGCCCCGCACTCCGCCTTCCTGCTCGCCCAGGGTGTCGAGACGCTGCCGTACCGCATCCAGGCGCACGTGGACAACGCCCGCGCCGTCGCCCAGTGGCTGGACGCCGACCCGCGCATCGAGAAGGTCTTCTGGGCCGGGCTGCCGGAGCACCCGCACCACGACCGCGCGCAGAAGTATCTGCCGAAGGGCGCGGGCAGTGTGTTCAGCTTCGTCGTGAAGGGCGGACGCGCGGTCGGCCAGAGGTTCATCGAGTCGGTGAACCTGGCCAGCCACCTGGCGAACATCGGCGACGCGAAGACGCTCGTCATCCATCCCGCATCCACCACGCACGCGCAGCTCACCGAGCAGCAGCTGCTCGACGCGGGCGTGCTGCCCGGCGTCGTGCGCATCAGCGTCGGCATCGAGGATGTGGACGACATCATCTACGATCTCGACCAGGCACTGACCGAGGCCGTGAAGGAGGCGTGACGATGACCGACACCACCGAGGTCCAGCTGGTCAACGGGCTGAGCTGCTCGCTGCCCGCCGACTCGCCGCTCGCCAAGCTGCTGAAGTCGCAGCGCACCTGGGTCGGCCCTGACGCGAAGGAGCGGCTGCGCATCCTGCGTGGTGCGAAGTCGGTCGCCATCGTCGGCGCATCGCCGAACCCCGCCCGCTCCAGTTACTTCGTCGGCACCTACCTGCAGCAGTCGAGCGACTTCCGGGTGTACTTCGTGAACCCGAACGCCGACACGATCCTCGGCGAGAAGGCCTACCCCGACCTGGCGTCGCTGCCCGAGGTCCCGGACATCGTGGACGTGTTCCGCAAGCCGTCGGACATCCCGGCCGTCATCGACGAGGCCATCGCGGTCGGCGCGCCGACGGTGTGGGTGCAGCTCGGCATCTGGAACCAGGAGGCCGCGGAGTACGGCGAGTCGAAGGGCCTGACCGTCGTCATGGACCGCTGCATCAAGATCGAGCACGCCCGGTTCCACGGCGGCCTGCACCTGCTCGGCTTCGACACCGGTCAGATCACCGCCCGCAAGACCATCCGCTGACGCGGCGCCCCGGCGGCCGAGACGGGCCGGCTCAGGCGCGGGCGACGATGTGGAAGACGTGCCAGTGCTTGGGGCCCTCGAACGACATCCCGCGACGGTCGTCCTCGGCGAGCGTGAGCACGTCCATGCCGGCGAGCATCCCCTCCACTCCGGCGCGGTCGTGGAAGTTCATGCCGGGACGGCCGAACCACTCGTCGTGCGGGCCGAACAGCTCACCGGCGAACAGACCGCCGGGGTTGAGCGCGTCGCGGATGTCCGCCCAGAGGTACGGGAAGTGCCCCGGCTCGCAGAACGGCAGGGCGAAGCCGGCGTAGACCAGGTCGGCCGCCGGCAGCTCGCCGAGTGACTCGAACGGGGCGCTCCGTGCCTCGACACGGGCCGCATCCGCTGGGGACAGTCCGGAGAGGACCCTATCCGCGACCCCCTCGTCGGCGTCGACCGCGAGCACCCGCCAGCCGCGCTCGGCGAGCGCACGCGTCTCGACGCCGTCACCGCAGCCGAGGTCGATCGCGAAGCCGGGGGCGTCGTCCCACGCGTCCAGTGCGGTCTCGAACGTCGGACGCACGCCGCGGCCGCCCTGCTTCTCGTAGAACTGCGACCAGTCGAACGCCATGCCTGCGAGCCTACGCGCGGGAAGCGGCGCGCGGGGAAGCGCGCCGGGTTGCGCGCTGGCTAAGATCGGCGAGTGGATCCCGCGCCTCCCTCGCCCCGCATCGCCGTGCTCGGCCCGGTGCTCGTCGAGGACCGCGCCGGGCGGCTGAGCGAGCCGGCGGGAGCGCTCGGCAAGAGCCTGATCGTCGCGCTCGTGCTCGCGCGCGGCGGCCTCTCCGTCTCCTCCCTCGTCTCCGACCTGTGGGACGACGCACCGCCCCGGCAGGAGCGCGCGGCACTGCAGACGCTCGTCTCGCGCGTCCGGACCGCGAGCGCCGACGGCCTGCTCACCTCGACACCGAGCGGGTATGCGCTCGCCGTGGAGCCGGAGGACACCGACCTCGGGCTGGCGCGGCGCTGCGCCGAGGCCGCCCGCGACGCCGAGGCCGCCGGGGATGCGGCCGCCGCCGTGCGCGCGGCGAGCGACGGACTCGCGCTCTGGCGTGGCGAGCCGGGCCGCGAGCTCGGCGGCAGCCCCTTGGCGTCCGAGCTTGCGGCCACCGCCGCCGCGCTCCGCTCGGAGCTGCTGCTGCTGCGCGCCCGGGCGCACCGCGCGACGGGGGACGCGACCGCCGCCCTGGCCGACCTGCAGCCGCTGGTCGCGGAGAACCCGCTGAACGAGACGCTGCAGCTGGAACGGATGCGCGCGCTGGCCGCAGCGGGCCGGCGCAGCGAGGCACTGCTCGCGTTCGCCGAGGTGAAGGAGGCGCTCCTCGACCGGCTGGGGACCCGTCCAGGGCCGGCACTCGTCGCCTTCAACGCCGAGCTGCTCGCGGAGGACGACGACCGCGAGGCCGCCGCGCCCCGCCGCGTGCGGATCGGGCTGCGCACCGCGCCGAACGAGCTGATCGGCCGCGAGTACGACCTGCAGGCCGTGGAGGACCTGGTCGCGACGTCCAGACTGACGACCGTGCTCGGCGCCGGCGGTCTCGGCAAGACCCGGCTGGCGCAGGAGGTCGGTCGCCGCGCGGTGCACACTCCCGCGGTCATCGTGGTCGAGCTGGCCAGCGTGCGCACCGGGGAGGACCTCTCGCTGGCGTTCGCCTCCACCCTCGGCATCCGGGAGGCGCGCACCGCACGCCCGAACGAGCCGGGCGCGATGCTGGATCTGCGCTCGCGCATCCTCGGCGTCCTCTCCGAGCGCGAGACGCTGCTGATCGTCGACAACTGCGAGCACATCGTGGATGCGGCGGCCGCGTACATCTCGGACGTCCTCGACTCCACGGCCGGCGTCCGGGTCCTCGCCACCAGTCGCGCGCCGCTCGCCATCGGCGCAGAACGCGTCTACGCCCTCGAACCGCTGCCCGCCGAGGCGGACGGCCCTGCCGTCGCGCTGTTCACCGAGCGCGCCCGCGCTGCGCGACCCGGGGTCGTGCTGCCGCCGGACGCCGTCGCCCGGCTCTGCTCGCGGCTCGACGGGCTTCCGCTTGCGATCGAGCTCGCGGCGGCGCGCACGCGGTCCATGTCGGTCGAGGAGGTCGAGCGGCGGCTGGGGAACCGGTTCGCGCTGTTGACCGGCGGCGAGCGCACCGCTCCCGAACGGCATCGCACCCTCTTCGCCGTGATCGACTGGAGCTGGAACCTCCTCGGCTCCTCGGAGCAGCGCCTGCTCCGCCGGCTCTCCCGCTTCCCGGACGGCTTCAGCGCCGAGGCGGCCGAAGCGGTCGCCGGGACAGGCGCCGACTCGGTGCTCGACGACCTGGACGCGCTGGTGGCGCAGTCCCTCGTCGGCGTGAGCGAGGACCCGGACACCGGCATCCTGCGGTACCGGATGCTGGAGACCGTCCGCGAGTTCGGCGACCGTGAGCTGGAGGCGGCGGGCGACGGCGCCGAGGTGCTCGAGGGGATGGACGAGTGGGCGATCGCGTTCTCTCGGGACGCACTCGCCCGCATGCACGGCCACGAGCAGGTGGCGACATTCGGCAGGGTCACCGCCGAGCAGGACAACCTCGTCGGCGTGCTGCGCTCGGCGCTCGACGGCGGCAGGCCGCGCACGGTCGCGTCCGTCTTCGCTCTGCTCGCCTATTACTGGTCGCTGCGCAGCGCGCACTCCGAGGTGCTCGGCTTCGGCGCCACGGTCCTCCAGGCCCTGGAGGGCTGGCAGCCGGAGGACGCGGATCGCGATGCGGCGGCCGCCTGCTACACGATGATCGGCGGCACGTTCCTGTTCGCGGGGCTCCGCACGGCCGTCCGCGCCATCGTGCGGCTGAAGCGCCTGAGCCGCGGGCGCCCGTTCACGGACGCCCGCCTGTCGGCGATCGCCGGCCTGGTGATGGCGGCCGGGCACGTGGAGCCGGGGCTGCGACTGCTGGAGGAGTACAGCAGGTCGAGCGACCCGGAGCAGGCGGCGATGGGCAACCTCCTGACCGGGCAGCTGCAGGAGAACGCGGGCGAGCTCGATACGGCGCTGGAGACCGCGGGGCGCGCCTACCGCTTCGCGGTCGAGGCCGGCGACACCTGGTCGATGGCCACGGCGGCGCAGGGCATCGCCCAGCTGCACAGCCAGCTCGCGCATCCGGCCGAGGCGCTGGAGTGGGCAGAGCGTGCGCACGAGGGCATCGTGCTACTGCAGGCGACGGGCGACCTGCGGCAGCTGGACTGGTTGATCGCGATCAACTCGATCGCCGAGGGCGACCTCGCGCGCGGCAGGGCGCTGCTGGAGAACTACCTGACGGACGACGTCGACCGCACGGGGTTCGACTACGTCGACTACTACGGCATCGGCTACTCGGGGATGGCGGAGATCGCGCTGGCCGAGGGCGATCTGGCGGAGGGCGTCCGGCTCTACGGCGAGGCGATCGGCGTGTACACCGACGAAGCGGTCGCCGAGCGCGAGGTGGTCGCGAACCCGTGGCTGACCATCCTCGGCACGGCCGACGTCGCGGCCCGGTTGCGCGCCCACGAGGAGCAGCCGGGCGTCGTGGACCGCGCGGAGACCGACGAGCACGCCCGCCGGCTGCGGCTGCGGGTCCTGGTGGGCTCCCGGCTGAACCCCAGTTACCTGGACAAGCCGGTGGTCGGCACCGGCCTGATCGGCTACGCGATCTGGATGCTCGACCCGGCGACCGCCGCATCCCGAGACGCCGACTGGGTCGCGGCCGGGCTGGAGCTGTTCGCGCTGGCGTCCCGGTCGAGCTCCCGGCAGGACCTGCCGACGCTGAACCGCGAGCGGCTGGCGGAGCGCATCCGCCGCGTCCACGGCGACGCGGGACTCGAGGCCGCGCTCACCGCCGTCGAGGCGCTCTCCCGCGAGGAGGCGGCGACCCGCGGCCTCGCCCTCCTCTCCTCCGTCCGCGCGTAGCCGCTGGCCCTCGGCGCCGCCGCTGGCCGGCGAGCACAGGAAAAAGGTCACGAATCCGGGCGGTTCGCGACACTTCTCCTGTGCTCGGCGGCCCAGCCGGCGTCCGGCCGCCGTCCGAGCGCGCGAAGCGGCCGCCGCTCCCCCTCCGCAGGGGTGCGACGGCCGCCGTCCGGGAGCGGGAGGCTAGGCCTTCCGCATGTAGGCGCGCACCGTGAGCGGCGCGAACACCGCGACGATGACCGCGGCGCCGAGCAGCGCCCACCAGCCGTCGGCGCCGAAGGTGCCGTTGTTGGCGAGGTCGCGGACCGCCGTGACCAGGTGCGAGACCGGGTTGACGTTCACGAACGACTGCAGCCAGTCCGGCATCGTGTCCACCGGCACGAACGCGTTCGAGAAGAACGTCAGCGGGAACAGCACCAGGAACGAGATGCCCTGGACCGATCCCGCCGTGCGGGCGATCACGCCGAAGAAGGCGAAGATCCAGCTGATCGCCCACGCCGAGACGATCACGAGCAGTCCGGCGAGGATGACGAAGCCGAGGCCGGCCGCGGGCCGGTAGCCCATGAAGAAGCCGGTGATGAAGGTGATCGCGGTGGCGATCGCGTAGCGCAGCGTGTCGGCGAGCAGCGCACCGGAGAGCGGCGCGATGCGGGCGATCGGCATGGATTTGAAGCGGTCGAACACGCCCTTGTCCATGTCCTCGCGCAGCTGGACGCCGGTGACGACGGAGGTCGTGATGACGGTCTGCGCCAGGATGCCGGGGATCAGCGCGGGCAGGTAGTTCTGCACGTTGCCCGCGATCGCGCCGCCGAACAGCAGCGCGAACATCAGCGTGAAGATGATCGGCTGCAGCGTGACGTCGAAGAGCTGCTCCGGCGTCCGCTTGATCTTCAGCAGCCCGCGGCGGGCCATGGTCAGGGTGTTCGCCAGCGTCTGGGAGAGGCTGACGTGGTTCTTGAGGTTCCGCTCCGACGGCGGCGTGATGGTGGCGATGGCGCTCATGCCCGGACTCCTTCCGATGCGACGGACTTCTCGTCGCCGGCGGACTCGTCCGCCGTCTCCTCTTCGACGCCGTGACCGGTGAGGGTGAGGAACACCTCGTCGAGGGTCGGCTTCTGGACGGACATCTCCGCCAGGTGGATGCCCGCCTCGCGGAACGTGACGAACAGGTCGGTGACCGCGTCCGCGTCGCGCATCGGCGCGGTGAGGCGCGAGCCCTCCGGGGAGACGACCGCCTCGACGCCGAGCACCGCGGAGATCGCCCTGCGGGCGTCCTCGATGTCGGCGGGGTCGGTGAGCCGCAGCTGCAGCGAGGAGTCGCCGACGGAGGACTTCAGTTCGTCGCCGGTGCCCTCGGCGACGACGCGGCCGCGGTCGATGACCGCGATGCGGTCGGCCAGCTGGTCGGCCTCGTCCAGGTACTGCGTGGTGAGCAGCACGGTGGAGCCGGTGGCGACCAGGCGGCGGATGGTGTCCCACATCTGCGCGCGGGTGCGCGGGTCGAGGCCGGTCGTCGGCTCGTCGAGGAAGATGAGGGGCGGCTGGGCGATGAGGCTCGCGGCCAGGTCGAGGCGGCGGCGCATCCCGCCGGAGAACTTCTTCAGCGGGCGCTTCGCCGCCTCGGTCAGCCCGAACTCCTCGAGCAGCTCCGCGGTCTTCCGCTTCGCCTCGCGGCCGCTCAGGCCGAGCAGCCTCCCGAAGATCATCAGGTTCTCGTTGGCGGAGAGCGTCTCGTCGACGGACGCGAACTGGGCCGTGACGCCGAGGAGCTGCCGGACGATCTGCTGCTCCCTCCGGATGTCGTGACCGAAGATGTAGGCATCCCCGCCGTCCGGCCGGAGCAGGGTGGCGAGCATAGAGATGGTGGTGGTCTTCCCGGCGCCGTTCGGCCCGAGGACGCCGTAGACGGTGCCGGCGCGGACGTTCAGGTCGACGCCGTCGACCGCGCGGTTGTCGCCGAAGACCTTGACGAGCCCGTGGGCTTCGACGGCCCACTCGGTGCGTGAAGTCATGGTGGTCCTTCCTGGGTGGATGGGTACTCTGCGATGCTGCCGGGTCGCCCTTACACCGCCCTCACACCCCGCTTACACCCCCCGCCCCCGCGTGTAAGCGGCCGTAAGCAGCCGCCGAGTACGCGGATTCTCTACGTACTCGCGTGCTTTCGCGCGACTTTCTGCGCACTCGGCGGCGTGGCGGTGCGGGTCAGACGGTGCGGGTCAGGCGGCGCGTCGGGCGGCGGCGAGGAGGCCGGGCCGGTCGACGCCGGCGAGCGTGAGCGCACGCGGGACCGTGCCGAGCTCGAGGGCGAAGAGGCCGGCGAGCAGGTCGATCTCGGCGGAGCGCTGGCGACGCTGGGCCGCGGCGGCCTTGTGGGCGCGCACGAGCACGTCCTTGGCGGATGCCCCCCAGCGCGGACGCGTCACCCGTGGAGAGGCGACGAGGCGCTCGGCGGGCAGCGGCTCGACGCCGGCGACGCGTAGGCTCGCCGCGCGCTCGGCGGAGAGGGCGGCGTCGACCCCGGCTGTGTCGAGTCCCGCCTGGGCGAGGACGGCCTGGACGGGCGAGTCCTCCGCCGTGGTGAGGGCGAGGAGCAGGTGCTCGGCCTCGACGAGCGAGGCGTTGCGGTTCTGCGCCTCCGCGACGGCGCGGACGATGAGCTCTCGCAGCCGCCGGGAGAGCGGCTGCCCTGGGGCGTTGTTGGCGGTGCCGGGGGTGGTCTCAGACATTGCGTCTCCTCAGGACGACGCCGGCCGCGGCGACGCGGCGCAGGTGCTTCTTGTGGACGGCCTGGCGGGTGATGCCGAGCGCGTCGGCGATCTGCGACCAGGTCCAGCCCTCGCGCAGCGCGCGCTCGACCTCGGCGTCTTCGAGACGGTCGGCCAGCTCGCGCAGCGCGATGACGGCGGCGAGGCCGTCCGCGGGGCCGCCCAGCGGATCCGGCGTGCTGGTTGGTGGGGTCATACAAGCAACCATAGTTGCCTATTTCGATTTGTCAACCGAGGTTGCTCGTTTCGTCGAGCCATGCGCCGCCTCCCCGCTCCCGCTTCGTCACGAATGGGCGCCGGTCGTGACGAACCCCGCACATTCGTGACGAATGGATGCGACACCGAGCGACGAACAAGTGGGGCCATCCGCTCCCATCAGTCGCCCCCGGAGCCGCGCAGGAATCGTGCGCGGATGCGCGCCGTGACGCCGGAATCGCGCGTAGCACGCGACGTAGACTGGAGAAGTGACAGCGTACGTCTCCGCCTTCGACCTGTTCTCGATCGGCATCGGCCCCTCGAGTTCGCACACCGTCGGACCCTTGCGGGCCGCCAAAGCGTTCGCGGACCGGCTGGTCGAGCAGGGCATCGTCGACCGCGTCGACCAGGTCACCTGCACCCTCTACGGCTCCCTCGGCTCGACCGGGATCGGCCACGGAACGCCGGACGCCGTCGTCGCCGGGCTCCGCGGTCTGGTCCCGGAGAACTGCCGGCCGGAGGACGTCCGCGGCGCGTGGTCGGACCTCGGCGACGACGGGACGCTGCTGCTCGCGGCGGTGCGCAGCATCCCCCTCTCCCGGGCAGACATCGACTTCGAACCGCGCACCCGGCTGCCCGGACACCCGAACGCCCTGACCCTGCGCGCGTGGGGCCGCTCCGCCGACGGCTCCCGCGAGCCGCTGCCGCTGTTCGAGGAGACCTACTACTCCATCGGCGGCGGCTTCATCCGCCGCGACGGCGAGGAGGCGGAGCTCGCGGCGCGCGCGTCCCACCCGCTCCCCTACGACTCCGCCGTCGAACTGCTGGACATCTGCGCGCGGCTCGACATCCCGATCTGCGAAGTGGCCCGCCGGAACGAGGTGGCACTGCACGGCGCGGAGGCGACCGACGCCCGGCTCGACCTGATCTGGGAGGCGATGGCCGAGTGCGTCTCGCGCGGGCTCGCGGGCGACGGGACGCTTCCGGGCGGTCTCGGCGTCAAGCGCAGGGCCGCGGCGATGCGCGAGCACCTGGAGAGCGTGCAGGACGACCCGGGCCGCGCGACAGCGCTGGAGTGGCTGCACGCGTTCGCGCTGGCCGTCAACGAGGAGAACGCGTCGGGCGGCCGTGTCGTCACGGCGCCCACCAACGGCGCGGCCGGGATCGTGCCCGCCGTCGCGCACTACTACCTGCGCTTCGTGCCGGGCGCCTCCCTCGACGGCATCCGCAAGTATCTGCTGACCGCGACCGCGATCGGCTCCCTCTTCAAGGCCAACGCCTCCATCTCCGGCGCCGAGGGCGGCTGCCAGGCCGAGGTCGGCTCGGCGTGCGCCATGGCGGCCGGTGCGCTGTGCGCCGTGCTCGGCGGCACGCCGCACCAGGTCGAGAACGCGGCGGAGATCGCGATGGAGCACCACCTCGGCCTCACCTGCGACCCCGTGGGCGGCCTGGTGCAGATCCCGTGCATCGAGCGCAACGCCATCGCGTCGTCCACCGCCGTCTCCGCCGCCCGGCTCGCGCTGCACGGCGACGGCTCCCACCTCGTCTCGCTGGACACCGTCATCGAGACCATGCGGCAGACCGGGCTGGACATGTCCACCAAGTACAAGGAGACGAGCGAGGGCGGGCTCGCCGTCAACGTCATCGAGTGCTGACCCGGCCGGGCGCGCAGCGGCCCAGCGGGCGCGCGACGACAGGCCGGCGTCGCGCCGGCGTCGCGTTACGCCGGGTTGCGGCGCCCGTGGGCGGCGTCGGGGGTCGCCGCTAGCTTGGTGCGCATGAGCCACGAAGCAGAGCAGACCCGGCAGACCGCGACCGCGACACCGACCGCGACGGCATCGGCGATCGACGCCGGCATCGCCGGCCCCCTGGTCTCCACGCAGTGGCTCGCCGACCACCTGGGGGCGGAGGGCCTGGTCGTCCTCGACGCGAGCGTCGTCCCCGCGACCGGCGCCGACGGCCGCCCGACCTACGGCAGCGGACGCCTCCGGCACGAGGAGGCGCACATCCCGGGTGCACGGTTCGCCGACCTCCTCCGCGCGTTCAGCGACCCGGACGCCGAGCACCCGTTCACCCGGCCGACTGCGGGGGCGTTCGCCGCCGCGGCGACGGCGGCGGGCGTCGGGCCGGACACCACGGTCGTCGTCTACGACGGCGCGGTCGGGCAGTGGGCGTCACGGCTGTGGTGGCTGTTCCGCTCATTCGGGCACGACCGCGTCGCGGTGCTCGACGGCGGCTCGGTCGCGTGGACCGCGGAGGAGCGCCCGGTGGAGTCGGGGCTCGCCGCCTCCGTGCCCGCCGACGTCCCGTTCGCCGCCGAGGAGCGCGACGGATTCTGGAGCGACAGGACCGATGTCGAGGCCATCCTGAGCGGCGAGCGACCCGCGACCCTGATCTGCGGGACGCCGCCGCGCGACTTCGCCGCACGCCACATCCCCGGCAGCATCAGCACGCCCGCCGTGCGCCTGGTGGACCGCGCGACGAACACCTTCCTGCCGCGCGCCGAGCTGCGCGCGGTCTTCGCGGACGTGCTCGCCTCGCCGGATCCGGTGATCGCGTACTGCGGAGCCGGCATCGCCGCCGCCGCGGACGCGCTCGCTCTCGCCCTGCTCGGCCGCGACGACGTCACCGTCTACGACGGCTCGCTGAGCGAGTGGGTGTCCGATCCGGCCGCTCCGCTCGCGAGCGTGGCGGCGTAGCGGCATCGCCGCACCCCGGGGTTGCGGCGTCCCCGCCGATTGCTGACACTTCACCGAATCCAGGGGACGCTCAGCCGGGCGCGACGTAGGCTCGCAGCATGAGCCTGATGGACATCCCGTTCCACACCATCGACGGCGAACCCACCTCCCTCGCGCAGTACGCGGGCAAGGTCGTCCTCGTCGTCAACGTCGCCTCGCGCTGCGGACTCGCACCGCAGTACGAGAAGCTGGAGCGCCTGCAGGAGACGTACGGCGCCCGCGGCTTCACGGTGATCGGCTTCCCGAGCAACCAGTTCCTGCAGGAGCTGAGCTCGACGGACGCCATCAAGGAGTACTGTTCCACCACCTGGGGAGTCACGTTCCCGATGATGGAGAAGGTCCGGCTGAACGGCCGGTCGGCGCACCCGCTCTACGCGGAGCTGACGACGCACCCGGACGCCGAGGGCAAGGCCGGCAAGATCAAGTGGAACTTCGAGAAGTTCGTGATCACGCCGGATGGCGCCGTGCACCGGTTCCGCCCGACGACGGAACCGGACGATCCGGCGATCGTGGGGCTGATCGAGGAGTCGCTGCCGGCGGTCGCCTGAGCGCTCCAGGCGTGCGGGCGCTCACGCCCGGCGGAACCAGCGGCCACCGACGCGCTCGGTGAGCCGCCAGGAGCCGGTCTCGGCCAGCCGGTCGATGCCGCGCACGGTGTGCAACGCCACCGCGAGCGCGTCATCCAGCCGGTCCGCGGTGAACCGCACGGTGATGCGGGCCTCCCCGGCCACCACATCCACACTCGTCGCCTCCACCACGGCGACCTGCGCCGCGGCCTCGGCCGCCGCCGGCTCGATGGAGGGCGCCGGAACACCGGCGTGAAGACGTCCGACGGGGACCACTACACGGAACGAAGGCACGCGTCGAGCCTACGGCGATCCGCCGACGGCCGGCGTACGCTGACACGAGCATCGAAGGGGGTGCGCAGATGCACACCGAACCACTGGACACCGCGAGCCTGCGACTCAGCGAGCTTCCACTGAGCGAGGGCGCCCTGGCCGACCTCGCGCGCCTGCTGGACGAGCGCGAGCACGGCAGGCTGGCAGAATCGGAGCACATCGCGGAGTCGCTCGGCTCGCTGCTGTCGTCGCGGTCGGAGTCGACGGCGGACGACGAGCACGACCCCGAGGGTCCGACGCTGAGCTCGGAGTGGAGCCGGTTGCAGGCGCTGCGCACCGACGCGGTCGACGATCTGGCGGCGATCGAGGCCGCACGCGAACGGATGCGCGACGGCGTCTACGGGGTCTGCGTGCACTGCGGACGGCAGATCGGCGAGGCGCGCCTGCGCGCCCGGCCGACCGCCGAGCTGTGCATCTCCTGCGCCGTGGCCGCCGAGCGCTGAGCGCCGAGCGGGTAGCGCCGAGCGGCGCGGTTCGCCCGGGGTGTCAGCTGGGCGTGCGTGACGCCCGGTAGACGGCTTCCGTCCTGGTCGAGGCGCCGACCTTGCGCAGGATGCTGGACACGTGGACGCTCGCCGTCTTCGCGCTGATGAACAGCCGCTCGCCGATCTGCTTGTTGCTGAGGCCCTGCTCGATCAGCGCGAGCACCTGCTCCTCCCGCTCGGTGAGCGGGGCCGCCGTGCCGGGGGCGGCGGAGCCGGTCGTGCGGTGCCCTCGCGCGAGGCTGAGCTCGTCGGCCGCCGTCACGAGCAGGCCGAAGCCGAATCGCTCTGCCTCGTGGCGGCCCGCGTCGACGAGGCGCTCGGCGCGCGGCCGGTCGCCGGCGAGGAGGGCGACGCGTGCGGCGCGGATGAGCGCGTACGGGCGCAGGTGCGCCGGCGCGAGGGACGACTCGGTGGCGGCGATCGCCGCATCCCATGCCGGCGCGGGCTCGGGAGCGTCCTCGGCGCCACTCGCCGCGACGGCGGTCGCCAGCTCCGCCCGGATCACGGGACCCCACGCCACCGCCGTCGGCCAGGACGAGACGGCGGCGAGCACGGCCTCCAGCCGCGTGGACTGCGCCGCGACGTCGAGCCGTTCACCGTTTAGCGGCGTCCGGGCGACGGCCGCGTCCGCGAGGGCGCGCGCCGCCGCGGCGAGCACGGGCAGTTCGTAGGCGGGGACGACGCCGTGACCTTCCGCGAGCACGGAGGCGGACTCCTCCCACGCGGCCGCGTGGTCGCCGCGAGCGAGCGCCAGCTCGGCGGCGAGCCGGGCGACGCCGAGCTCCGACTGGGCCTCGCGCTGTGCCATCGCCCGGAACCCGGACTGCCAGCGCCGGAACAGCAGCTCCGCGCGCTCGCTCTCGCCGCGCCAGAGCGTGAGCCAGAGCTTCATCCGCTGCAGGTGCGCCCGGAAGCTCGGCGGTGGGTCGAGCGCGAGAGCGGGGTCGAGCAGCGCCTCGGCACGCGCCAGCTCGCCGAGGGCGAGCAGCGGCTCCACTGTGTTGGAGGACAGGATGACGCCGGAGGTGCGCTCGACGCCGCGCGCCCGCGCCTTGCGGACGCCGGCCTCGGCGATCCGCACCGCCTCCTCGTGACGGCCGAGCCCGTTCAGGGCGTCGGATGCGTTCACGGCATAGCGCAGGGACGCCGCCGGCTCCATCCCTGCGAGGCGTCGCGCCTCCTCCAGCTCGGCCAGGCCGCTCTCGATGCGTCCGGAGGCGACGAGCGAGCTGCCGCGGATGTTGTGCGCGACCGAGCGCAGCGAGTCCGGCGCCCGTTCGCCCTCGGCGATGGCCTGCGAGGCGACGGCGATCGCGGCGTCGAAGTGCGCCATGAGCATGTGCTCGGCGGCGAGCTCGGCGAGCAGCTGCGGCCGGAGGCCGTCCTCGGCCGGCACCGCGTCCGGCGGGACCACGTCGAGGGCCTCGCGCAGGAGGGCGCCGACGCCGGGCCTGCCCAGGTTGTCCAGGTACTGCGCCTTGTCGCGCAGGAGCCGCGCGTGCTGGGCGGGCGGCAGCTGTGCCGCCTCCGAGAGCGCCACGTTCACGAGCGCCAGCGCGCGCTCGCTGTCGCCGGCGTTGCGGAGCGCGGAGGCGGTCTTCTTCTGCAGGTCGGTGAGGGTGAGGCCGCCGAGCCGTTCGGCGTCGGGCACGCTCCCCCAGAGTTCGAGCGCGCGATCGCCCATCGCGGCCATCGTCGCGTACGCGTAGGAGAGCCGCGCCTCCTCCATGGCCTCCACCGCGGTGACGAACGCGCGCTGCAGATCGTGGGCGGCGAGCCAGTGGGTCGAGAGCTGGAGCGCGGAGCGCTGCGGGCTCTGCTCCAGCGCCTGCGCGTACCGGGTGTGGAACCGGCTGCGCTCCCCCGGCAGCAGGTCGGCGTGCACCGCCTCGCGCACGAGCGCGTGCCGGAACGAGTACTCGGTGGAGTCGGCCGTGAGCACGTTGGCGACGACCGCTTCACGCGCGGCCGCGTCCAGCTCCTCCGGGCTCCCGTCGTAGACCGCGCTGAGCAGGTCGTGCTCGACGCACACCCCGCCTGCAGAGAGCAGCCGCAGCAGTCGCTGCGCCGGGTCGGTGAGCCGCTCGTAGCGGGCGAGCAGGATCTCGCGGAGGGTCTCCGGCAGGTCCTCGCCGGCCACGAGGCCGTCGATGCCTGCGAGCTCCTCCACGAAGAACGGGACGCCCTCGCTCAGCCGGTATACCGTGTCCACGGTCGCCGCGTCCGGCTCGCAGCCGAGGAGTCGCTCCACTAGCGTTGCGACCTGCTCGCGCCCGAGCCGCGCCAGCTCCCAGCGGGTGACGCGGCGGGTGCGCTCCAGCTCGCCCAGGTAGGCGCGCAGCGGGTGCCCGCGCGAGACCTCGTCGCTGCGGTAGCTCAACAGGAAGAGGATGCGGCCGCGGTCGGTCATGCGCACCACGAAGCGCAGCAGTTCGAGCGTGGACGTGTCCGCCCAGTGGATGTCTTCGACCGCGACGACGATCGGCTGCTCGGCGGACAGCGTCTCGAACAGCACGGTGACCAGCTCGTAGAGCCGCTCCGCGCCGGTGCGCGTGGGGACCGCCGACTCGTCGGCGAGCTCGGGCAGCAGCACCGAGAGCACCCCGGCGCCCGGACCGGCCGCCTCGAGCACCGCATCCAGGCCGCGCACCTGCACGAGCCGCCGCAGCACGGCCGCCAGTGGCGCGTACGGCGCACCGTCTCCGCCGAGGTCGACGCAGCGGCCGAGCAGGACCGTGGCCGTCTCCCCCGACTCGGCCAGGAACTCCCCCAGCAGCCGCGACTTGCCGATGCCGGCCTCGCCGCCGATCACGACGGCGCGGGGCTCTCCCCCGGAGGCAACGGCCAGCTCGGCGCGCAGAGCCTCCAGGTCGGGCTCCCGCCCGATCATCGTGGGGCTCGACGCCGGTGACCGCATGGCTTCATCGTGCCATGGACCACCGACATCGGGGGTGCCGTCGCCGTCTGCTCTGCGCAGGGCAGAACGGGCGTCACCGGCCGGCGTGCGCGAGCTCCCGCTCCGGGACCGGGGCGTGCTCCGCGACCCGCGCCGGGACCGGCTCCGCGACCGCCGCGCCGGCGGGCTCGGCGACCGGGGCGCGCCCCGCCGCCGCGGCCGCCCGCTGCGCATCCCGCGCGGCCCGCGCCCTGGCCAGTCGCTTCGCGATCAGCCCTTCCGCGCGCACCTGAAGCAGCTCCTCCACGCGCTCGCGGCGGCGGCGGTCCCGCTCGCGCTCCTGCTCAGCGCGGACGGCGTCCGCCGCACCCACCCGGCCGGTCATGTACTCGTCTGCCAGCATCATCGTCGCTCCCCTTCTCGATGCCTTCTCGTCCTTCGTCACGATCAAGCGTCGTCGCTAAGGCAGGTGCCCTGCATCGGGCAGATGCCCTATTTCCCCCTCCCCTCCCGCCCCGCCCTCATAAGCACGGAACCGACGGCCACGCCCGCCCTCGACAGGCCGGGTCCGCCGGAGCAAGCTGACTGCATGGCAACGATCAACGAACTCCAGCCGCCGTACGCGGTGGGCTACCTCGTCGGGAGCCTCTCCACGGTGTCCATCAACAGGACGCTCGCGAAGGCCCTCCTGCGGCTCGCGCCGCGCGATCTCACGTTCACCGAGATCCCGATCGGCGGACTGCCGCTCTACAACCGCGACTACGACGCGGACTACCCGCAGGTCGCCCGCGACTTCAAGGCGACGATCGCCGCCCAGGACGCGCTGCTCTTCGTGACGCCGGAGTACAACCGATCGATCCCCGGCGCGCTCAAGAACGCGATCGATTGGGCGAGCAGGCCCTACGGGGAGAACGTGATCGCGCGGAAGGCCACCGCGGTGATCGGCGCCTCCAGCGGCGCCATCGGCACCGCCGTCGCCCAGCAGCAGCTGCGCAGCGTGCTGAGCTTCCTGCAGGCGCCGCAGATGAACGCCCCCGAGGCCTACATCCGGTTGACACCCGGCCTCATCACGGAGGAGGGCGACGTCACCGACCCCGGCTCGGAGGAGTTCCTGCGCGGCTTCATGAACGCGTTCTTCGAGTACATCGAGCGCGTGCTCACCGTGGTCCCGAGCCCCCGCTGAGGCGCCGGGTGCTCCTCACGGATGCGTCGGAGCCGCGTGCGCTGCGGCTCGACATCGGCGCCGCGACGGCGGGAGCCGCTCCGGCCGTCACCGTCGAGGCGGTGGACGGCGACCGTTCCTGGACACTGACGGCGCCCGTCCTCACCGTCGAGGAGGCGACGGAGCTTGCCGCCTGGCTCGCCGGCCTGGCCGGCGACCTGACGCTCGGAGCCGACGAGTGGGCGGCGCTGACGTTCACCGAGCCCGTCCTGTCGCTGAGCGGGCGGCGCATCCCCGGCGGCGGGGTCGAGGTGCGGGTCGCCGTGCTCGGGATGCGCGCGCCGGGGGCGCCACCCGGCGACACGACCGATGTCGTCGTCGGACTCCGGCTCACGGACGAGGACGTGCGCGACGCCGCCGTCGCCCTGGCCGGGGAGGCCGCCCGGCGCTCCTGAGCGGCCGCCTGCTCAGCGGGGACACGACACGCCGCGGCGGCCGCGCCGGCACGGCATGTCGCGTCCCCGGAGCGGTCCCGGAGCGGCTCAGCGGCCGCCGGTGCGCTTGCGGTGCCGCTGCGCGACCGCCTGCTCGCCGTAGGGATAGACCTCGGCGCGCGGCTCGCTCGCCTCGTCGAGCGCCGAGCGCTGCTCGTCCGTCAGCTCCAGGTCGGCGGCGCCGAGGTTGTCCTCCAGCTGCTCGACCGTGCGCGCGCCGAGGATCACCGAGGTCACGGCCGGCCGGTCCGCCAGCCAGGCGAGCGCGACCTGGGACATGCTGGCGCCGGTCTGCTCCGACACGGTCTGCACAGCGTCGATGACCGCCCAGGTGTGGGCGTCGGCGTTGCGCGCCTCCCACGCCTCCATCCCGCGCGTCGGGTTCTCGCCGAGCCGGGTGGCGCCGGTCGGCGCCTGGTCCCTGCGGTACTTCCCGCTCAGCCAGCCGCCCGCGAGCGGCGACCAGGGCAGCAGGCCGATGCCCGCGTCCAGCGCCGCAGGCACGACCTCGTGCTCGATGCCGCGCACCAGGAGGCTGTACTGCGGCTGCAGCGTGACCGGCGGAGCCCAGCCGTGCGCCTGCGCGACCGCCGCCGCCTTCGTCAGCTGCCAGCCGAGGTAGTTCGAGAAGCCGTAGTAGGAGATCTTGCCGGCCGTCACGGCGTCGTCGAGGAAGCGCAGCGTCTCCTCGAGCGGGGTGAGGGCGTCGAACGCGTGCAGCTGGTACAGGTCGATGTGGTCGACCCCGAGCCGGCGCAGGGACGCGTCGAGCGCCGCCCGCAGGTGGGTGCGCGAGAGCCCGAGGTCGTTGGGTCCGTCGCCCATCGGGAAGCGGCCCTTCGTGGCGATCACGAGCCGGTCCCTGCTGCCGTGGTTGCGCGCCAGCCAGCGGCCGATGATCGACTCCGAGACGCCGGAACTGTAGACGTCCGCCGTGTCGATGAACGTTCCGCCTCCATCGATGAAGCGGTCGAGGATGGCGTGCGAGGTGCTCTCGTCCGCCTCCGCTCCGAAGGTCATCGTGCCGAGGGCGTACTCCGACACGATCGTTCCGCTGTTTCCGAGATTCCTGAGGTCCATGCTGCGACGCTAGCCCGTACGTCCCGTTTCGCATACCGTTCATCGACGTGAGACTGCTCATCATCTCGGACACGCACCTGCCGAAGCGCGCGAAGGCCCTGCCCGGCGCCGTGCTCGCCGAGGTGGACGCGGCGGACGTCGTCATCCACGCCGGGGACTGGGTGGACGCGGCGACGCTCGACCTGCTGGAGGCGCGCTCCCGCCGGTTGATCGGGGTCTGGGGGAACAACGACGGCACCGAGCTGCGGGCGCGGCTCCCCGAGGTGGCGCGGGCCGAGCTCGGCGGCCTGCGGTTCGCCGTCGTCCACGAGACCGGGCAGGCGACCGGTAGGGAGGTGCGCTGCGATGCGGCGTTCCCGGACACGGACGTGCTCGTGTTCGGCCACTCGCACATCCCGTGGGACACCGTCTCACCTCGCGGGATGCGCCTGCTCAACCCGGGCTCGCCGACGGACCGCCGCCGCCAGCCCGCGTGCACCTATCTCACCGCGGAGGTCGCCGACGGCCGCCTGACCGACGTGCGCCTGGTCGCCCTCCCGCAGACGGCACGGCCCTGACCGCCATCGCTTCCGGAGTTCTTCACGCGACACGCCGACGCTGAGCGGGAACAACTCCGGAACGGATGGCGAGTCAGGCGGGAAGCTGCAGGAAGCCGTCCTGGACGAGGGACCGGATGACGGGGACGAGGTCGGCGCGCAGGGCGTCCTCGTCCACCTCGAGCAGCTGGGCGAGCGCGCCGATGATCGCGGCGACGCTGAGCTCGCCGTCGCAGGCGCCGACCAGTGCCGCGAGGCCCGTGTCCGCCGCGACCACCCGGCCGAACCCGCCGCCCTGCCGCAGCAGGATGGCCGTCGGAGCGTCCGCGCCGGGCCAGAGGTGCCGCTCCTCCGTCACGTCGCCGGCCACTGTGAGCCGCAGCGACCCGAAGGCCGCGTCGTGCAGCGCCGCCTGGGCGTCGTGCGCCGCAAGGCACGCGCCGAGATGCACGCCGAGTCCCGCCTCGTTCGCGCCGAGCGCCCCGTGCATCCGCTCGAAGCGCCGCAGCGTCGGGACGCCCTCCGCGCGGCGCAGCAGCACATAGCCGAAGCCGACCTGCCGCACATCGCGGGCCTCGAAGTCGTCCAGCCAGGCGGACAGCATCGTGTCGAAGCCGGGCGTGCCCTGGCGGGTGCCGCCGTCGCGGATCCAGGTCTCGGCGTACTGCGGCGCGTCCTCGACGTCGCGCTCGATCACCCACGCGTCGAGGGGATGCACGGAGCCGTCGACCCAGCCGCGCACCCGGTCGAACGCGTCGCCGGCGCCGCGGTACTCCCAGTTGCCGAGCAGCTGGGCGACGCCGCCGGGCGTCAGGTGCTCGCCGCATCCCGCGACGAACGCCGCGACGAGCTCGTCGCCGACCATCCCGCCGTCGCGGTACTCGTACGACGGCACGCCCTCAACACGCGGTGTGATGACGAACGGCGGGTTCGAGACGATGTGGTCGAACTGCTCCCCCGTGACCGGCTCGAACATGCTGCCGAGCCGGAAGTCGATGCCCTCGATCCCGTTCAGCTCGGCGTTGAGGGCGGCGAGCAGCAGCGCCCGCTCGGAGATGTCGGTCGCGACCACGCGGCGCGCGTGCCGTGAGGCGTGCAGCGCCTGGATGCCGCAGCCGGTTCCGAGGTCGAGAACGCTCTCGACCGGCCGCTGCAGCATCAGGCCGCTCAGGGTCATCGACGCCCCGCCGACGCCGAGCACGTGGTCCTCCGGCAGCGGACCGCCGATGGCCAGCTCGCCGAGGTCCGAGACGATCCACCACTCGGCCGGCCCGAGCGCATCCACGAAGCTGTACGGCCGCAGGTCGACGGCGGGGGCCACGGCGTCGGCACCCCGTTCGTCGGTGACGAGCCCGAGCGACAGGGCGCCCTCGATTCCGGTCGACGGCAGCGCAGCGATCAGCCTCTCGCGCGGGACCGGCCGCCCGAGCACGAACAGCGCCGCGAGCGTGGCGAGCGGTCCGTCGGCGGACCCGAGGGCCCGCTCGGCCGGGATGCGCTGGCCGCGGTGCAGCGCGGCGGCCGCCTCCGCGCCCCACAGCGCATCGAGACCGTCGACGGTGAAACCGGCGGCGGAGAGGTCGGAACGGAGGGCGGCGACGGCGGGTGAGCTCACGCATCCATTGAAGCAGGAGCAGAATGGGCCTCGTGATCCGCAAGAGGGCGATCGTGACCGGCCAGGTGCAGGGCGTCGGGTTCCGCTGGAGCGCGCGCGAAGAGGCGCACCGCCTCGGCGTCGCGGGCTGGGCGCGCAACCGCGCCGACGGCAGCGTCGAGGTGGAGGTGGAGGGCGAGCCGGACGCCGTGGAGCGCATGCTCGACTGGCTGCGGACCGGCCCTCCCGGAAGCGGCGTCGACACCGTGGAGGTCGCCGACGCCACGGTCGACGGCGACGACGAGTTCCGCATCCGCCAGACGGTCTAGGACTCACCGCGAGCCGTCCCCGGGGTGAGAATGGGGACATGACCCGCGCCACGCTGCTCACCGTCACCGCGCCCACGGGCGACCACGACGCCGGGGACCCCGGCTACGCCATCGCCGACTTCGGTGCACCGCAGGTGCGCATCACCGATCTCGGCATCACCCGCGGCGACGGCGTCTTCGAGACGATCGCCGTCATCGACGGACACCCGCAGGCGCTCGGCCCGCACCTCATGCGCCTGGCGCACTCCGCCGTGCTGCTCGACCTGCCTGAGCCCGCAGAGCACGTGTGGCACGAGGCCGTGCTCGCCGGCATCGCCGACTACCGCACCCGCAACGGCGGTGGGAGCGAGCTATACGCCAAGCTGATCTACACCCGCGGCGTCGAGGGCACCGGCCGGCCGAGCGGATGGATCTTCGTGGACGAGGGCGAGGACTTCCGCACCCAGCGCCTCGGCATCCGCGTCGTCACGCTCGACCGCGGCCTGCGCCACGACGTCGCCGAGACCGCGCCCTGGCTGCTCGCCGGCGCGAAGACCCTCTCCTACGCCGTCAACCGCGCCGCACAGCGCGAGGCCGTCCGGCGGGGCGCGGACGACGTCCTGTTCCTCAGCTCCGACGGGTTCGCACTGGAGGGCCCGACCTCCAACGTCATCGTGCTCTCGGGCGGCATGGTGAGCACGCCGCAGACCGACCAGGGCATCCTCGCCGGGACGACCCAGGCGTCCGTGTTCGAGTTCTTCGAGGCGAAGGGCCTGCGGACGGAGTACCGGCGCATCACGGCGGAGGAGCTCACGACGGCCGACGCGCTCTGGCTGGTCTCGAGCGTCCGGATGGCGGCCCCGATCACCGACCTGGACGGCCGCGCGTACCGCGTCGACGCCGACCTCACCGCGGAGCTGAACCGCTTCCTGCTGTCCCGCACCCACTGAGCCCGGCCGCGGACGCCCGGCCGTTCGGCCGCCGGTAGACACGACGTTACGCCCCGATTCGCGGCCCGGAGGATTCGCCGCTTAGGCTGTACGCACCGTACCGGCGAAGAGGCCGGCGCCACCGACAGCGGAGGGAGGTCGACGTGAGCGAGCAGGTCCCGAGAAGCATCGAAGTGCTGCGTCAGCAGGCGCGCGACGAGCTGTCCGCGATCATCGAGCACCGCTGCCGCGCGGGCGAGGACCCGTGGCACTTCATCCCGGACCTCCCGAGCGTCGACGAACAGGTGGTCATCGCTCTCCGTGCGGGCGCCATCGAGGAGTTCGACCTCGCCGAGGAGCAGTCGCGGGCGCACCATCCCGCCGCCGGACGCGACACCTTCGCGCGCTTCGAGTACGGCGTGCTGCGGCGCATCGCGCTCGAGCATCCCGAGCTGAGCGAGGCCGTCTGGGGCATGCTCGACAAGGTGGAGCGGGCGTAGCAGACTTCCCGCATGGGAATCGTCACCGCGGACATCGCCCTCTCCCTCGACGGCTACGCCGCCGGCCCGAACCAGTCCATCGACAAGCCGATGGGCGAGGGTGTGGAGGGCCGCCTGCACACCTGGATGTTCGACGAGTACGCCGACCGGCACGCGGAGGAGATCGACGCGATCACCGCGGCGGGCGCCTACGTGATGGGAAGGAAGATGTTCGGCCCGGTGCGCGACGAGTGGCCGGCGTCCGGCGAGCCGCTCGGCGACTGGACGGGCTGGTGGGGCGACGAGCCGCCGTATCACGCGCCGGTGTTCGTGCTGACGCACTACGCCAGGGAGCCGCTGGAGATGACAGGGACGACGTTCACGTTCGTGACGGACGGCATCCACTCGGCCCTCGACCGGGCGCGCGCGGCGGCCGGCGACGCGGACGTCGCGATCGCGGGCGGCGCCGAGACGCTGAACCAGGCGCTGTGGGCGGGCGTCGTCGACGAGCTGCGGCTGCACGTCGTGCCGATCACGCTCGGCGCGGGCGAGCGCGTCTTCGACCGGGTGCCCGCGCTGGAACTGGAGCTGCTGCGCGAGCGGGTGACGCCGGAGGTGGCGCACCTCAGCTATCGCGTGCGGCGCTGAGCGCCCAGCGCAGCGCCGGCCGCCAGGTCTCCCAGCCGTGGCCGCCCGGGAACTCCCGGAACGTCGCCTCGATGCCGGGGGTGTCGCCGGCGAGCCGGACCAGCTCCCGCGCCTGCGCGCCGACCGCGAGCGCGGCGGGCGCTCCGGGATGCGCGGGCTCCGCATCCCCGGTCGCGACGAGAAGCCGCGTCGGCGTCCCGGGATGCGCTTCGAGCGCCGCCCGGTGGCCGAGCCGCGTGTACTCGGACGGGTCGTACCGCGCGGTGGCCGTGCCGAAGGCGCCGGACTCGCGGGCCGACGACCCGGGCGGCGGGTCCGGTTCGTAGATCGCCGGGCTGAGCGCGATCACCGTGCCGAACAGCGCGGGGTGCGCGAGCCCGAGGCGCACGGCCCCGGCGCCGCCCATGGAGTAGCGGGCCACCGTGCGCGCCCCGCGGTCGTGGACGACGGGCAGCTCGGCGTCCACCCAGCCGAGGAGGTCGCGCACGACCGCCGTCTCGACCGCCCGGCCGTCGGGATGCGCGGAGTCTACCCAGTATCCGGCGCGGTCCAGCCACGGCGCGTCCGGGATGACGACCACGCCGTCCGGGAGCGCATCGAACACCGGCTCCCAGCTCTCGGCGCCGTCGCCGCGGCCGTGCAGCAGCAGGGTGACCGGATGCGGCCCCGGGCCGCGCGGCGCGCGCAGCAGGAACCGCAGCTCCTCGCCGAGCGCGGCGCTCGGGATCGCGGCCCACCGCGGCGCGGTCACTCCTCGAGGATCCCCCGGGCGCGGGCGGCCATCGCCGCGTCCACCATCTGCCCGTCCGGCAACGTCGCGACGCCGTCGGTCGCCAGCGCGTCGAGCACGGCGTGCGCCCACGCGACCTCCTCGTCGCGCGGCCGGAACACCTCCCGGATCACCGGCAGCTGGGCGGGATGGATGGCCGAGCGGCCGTGCCAGCCCAGCCGGCGGCCGCGCTCGGTGTCGGTGCGCAGGCCGTCGAGGTCGCGGATGCCGGGGTACGCGGCCAGCATCGGCGCGGGCAGCCCTGCCGCGCGGGCGGCGACGAGGAGCCGCATGCGGATGTGGTCGAGCACGGCGTCCTCGCGGGTGCCGAGCTCCGCGGCGAGGTCGGACTCCCCCGCGCCGAGGGCGACGACCGCGGGATGCGAGGCCAGCTCGAACGCCCGCTCGAGGCCGAGAGCGGACTCCACCAGCGCGGTCAGCGGCACGCCGGGCGCGAGCGCGGCGACGCGGTCGAGCTCGTGGGTCGACTCCACCTTGGGAAGCCGCAGCCCGAGCGACACCCCGGTGGCGACCAGCGCGTCCAGCTCGTGCTCGGCGCCGCGGTTCACCCGCACCTGGATCCGCGGGCCGCTCGCGGCGTCCCGCGCCGTCAGCCACTGCGTCACCGCGGCGAGCGCGGCGTCCTTGGCGGCGGGGGCGACGGCGTCCTCGAGGTCGAGGATGACGATGTCCGGCGCAGCGGCGACGGCCTTCTCGAAGCGGTCGGGGCGGTCGCCGGGCACGTAGAGGGCGGTGATGGCGGTCATACGACGCCCCGCTCCCGCAGCGCCGCCAGCTGCTGGGGGGTCACGCCGATCTCGGCGAGAACCGCGTCGGTGTCCTGCCCGTGGCGGCGGCCCGCCCAGCGGATGCCGCCGGGCGTGCCGGAGAGGCGGAACAGCACGTTCTGCATCTTCACCGGCCCGAGCTCGTCGTCCGGGACGGTCTGCACCGTGCCGAGGGCACGGTACTGGGGGTCGGCGAGGATGCCGCGCACGTCGTACACGGGCGCGATCGCGGCCTGCGCCTCCTCGAACGCGGACACGACCTCGTCGGTCGGGCGAGCGGCGATCCAGGAGCCGACAGCGGCATCCAGCTCGTCGGCGTGCTCGGCCCTGCTGTGGCCGGTGGCGAACCACGGTTCGGCGACCACGTCCTCCCGGCCGACCAGGCGCATCACGCGCTCGGCGATGGACTGCGAACTGGTGGAGACGGCAACCCAGTCGCCGTCCGCGGTGCGGTAGACGTTGCGCGGCGCGTTGTTGACCGAGCGGTTGCCGGTGCGCGGCTGCACGACACCGAGCTGGTCGTAGGCGGTGATCTGACCGCCGAGCAGCATCAGGATGGGCTCGATGATCGCCAGGTCGATGACCTGGCCGCGGCCGTCGCGCTCCGCCGCGCGGAGCGCGACCGAGACGGCGTACGCGCAGGTGAGCGCGGCGATTCCGTCGGCGAGGCCGAACGGCGGCAGGGTCGGCGGCCCGTCCGGCTCGCCAGTGAGTGCGGCGAACCCGCTCATCGCCTCCGCGAGGCTGCCGAAGCCGGGACGCGACGAGTACGGACCGGTCTGACCGAAGGCCGTGACGCGGGCGATGACCAGCCGCGGGTTCGCCTCCTGCAACCGCTCGGGAGCGAGGCCCCAGCGCTCCAGCGTTCCGGGACGGAAGTTCTCGATGAGGACGTCCGCCTCGGCGGCGAGCGCGAGCAGCAGTTCCGCGCCATCGGGGGTGCCGAGGTCGATGGTGATCGTGCGCTTGTTGCGGCCGAGCGTCTTCCACCAGAGGTTCACGCCGTCCTTCGCCGGCCCGTGGCCGCGCGCGGCGTCGGGACGGGTGGGATGCTCCACCTTGGTCACGGAGGCGCCGAAGTCGCCGAGGAAGGTCGCCGCGAGCGGTCCGGCGAACAGGGTGGAGACGTCCAACACCCGGACGCCGTCGAGGGGCGCGGTCATCGGGCCACCCCCTCTGCGTCGCGGTCGGGGTCTCCGTCGAGATCCCAGGCGACCCGGAACCCGATGCTCGCCGAGCGCTCGATCCCGAGGCCCGGCAGCAGGTACTTGAACGAGAAGGACGACTGCTGCACGCCTCCGTCGGCGTACCAGTCGGAGCCCTCCGAGCGGTGGTCGGAGCCGCCCTTGAGCATGACGAAGCGCGTGATGCCGTCGTCGTGCTCGCTCTCGGTGAGGTTCCACACCGCGGGCCGGCGGCGCTCCAGACCGGACTCGGCGGCGAGCTGCCACTCGAACTCGTCCGGCAGGCGTGCACCGGCCCAGCCGGCGTACGCGCGCGCGTCGGCGAGGGAGACGCCGGTGACCGGCGCATCCGGGGCGGCGCCGTCCGTCCCGACCAGGAAGCGGTGGGCGATGGCGGGACGGTATCCGGTCGCATCGAGGAACGCCCGGAATTCGGCGACGGACACCTCGCGGGCGGCGACGACGACCGGCCTCTCGACCGTGACGGCCAGCGTCTCGGCGCGGTCGTCGTGCAGCCGAGGCGGCAGCGGCTTCCACTCCTCCACGTAGGGCGCGCCCTGGTAGAAGCCGGTCTCGCGGCGGCGGAAGGTCACCGAGAGCTCGCGCTCGCCCGCGGCCACCCGCACGGCGTCCGCGGGGATGGCCGGGGCGGCGACGGGCGCGGCGGCGACGGGCGCCGCGGCGACGGGCGCCGCGGCGACGGCCGTCCGGCCGACCCGAACGGCCTCGCGGGCCGGGAACGTCGCATCGGACGCACCGCGGTCGGCGGCCGCGGCCGCGAGCAGCGCATCCAGCCCCTCCGGCTCCGCCACGCCCGCCACGATCTCGACCACGCCGCCGATCCCGCGCGCAGGGATGGTGATCTCGCGCACATCCCGCGCCCCGCCGATCACGTCGTGACGGGAGGCGCCCGCGGCGAGCGGCGCGGCGAGCGGGTCGCCCGTCCAGTCCGTTTCGCCGCGGTTCACGATCGTCCAGAGCGTCACGCCGTCCAGCGACCAGCGTGAGACGTAGACGCCTGCAGCCACGGCCGTCTCGGTCGCGCCGTCGAGCGGCGCCCAGTCGCCTGCGACCAGCACCGCGCTGAGCGCACGCTGCGCCCGCAGCATCCCCCGCAGGGTCGCCTCGTCGCGCGGGTTCCAGCCGACCCAGACGCCGAACACCGCATCCCAGACCAGGATGCCGGTGCCGTTCATCCACGCGGCCTGCAGCTCGTCGGAGTGGTCGCGGTTCCAGCGCCGGACGCCGTGCATCATGTGCCGCCGCTCGAACCAGTGCGCGCGCATCACGCCCGGCGCCGCCGAGTCGGCGAACCACTGCGCCCAGCTCAGCTGGTGGTCCCTGATGCGCTGGTTCGGCACCCGGGACTCGCCCTCCAGCACCTGCGGAGGGGACGCGGAGAGCAACGCGTCGACCAGCGCGGAGTCGCCTTCCTTCATCGTGTCGAGGAAGACGCCGTCCACGCCGAACTCCTGCACCAGTGCGGCGAGCTCCTCGGCGTCGGGACGAGCGGCGCGGCGGGTTCCGACGTCCCACGGGTTGTAGTCGACGAAGACGCGCAGGCCTCGCTCGTGGAAGCGGTCGATCACGTCCAGCAGCCCGGGGACGTCGCGGTAGAAGTCGAACTGGTTGCGGTCGTCGATGCCGATCACGGGGTACGCGTGCCACAGCACGACGCCGTCGAGCCCGCCCTGCGCGGCGACCGCGTCGAGGAAGCCGTCGACCGTGAACTCCTGGCGCTCGTGGTCGAACAGCCGGTCGTCCCACAGCCACACCTGAGCGACGGCGTAGGCGGTCTGCGCCCAGCGGGTCTCTGGGCGGTCGTAGAGCTCGCCGGCGTACGCCAGCCGCTCGCGGGCCGCGCTGCGCCAGGCGGCGAGGTCGGCGCGCCAGGCCGGCCAGTCGGCCGGGTCGTCTGGCGCGGCGAACACCTTGGCGATGTCGCCGACCTCGGGGTCGAGTGCCCCGCCGGCGGGCAGCGTCGTCGGCCGGTCGATCGGCCGCGGGACGAGCGGGTCGAACTGGTTGGTGCTGGCCTCGTCGGGGTCAGCGGTCGGCGATGAGAGCACGGATCTCCTCGAGCGTGGGGATGGACGGGACGGCCCCCGCGCGCTGCACGGACAGCGCGCCGGCGGCCGACGCGAAGCGGGCGGCGGAGGCGAGGGCGTCGCCGAGCCCGGCGCGGTCGCCGCGCGCGGCGCCGGAGCGGTCGAGCTCGGCGGCGAGCGCGCCGCAGAAGGTGTCGCCGGCACCGGTCGTGTCCACGACCTCGACGCGGTGCGCGGGCACCGCGACGGGCTCGGCGCCGGGCGCGACGACGAGCGCGCCCGCGCCGCCGAGCGTCAGCACGACGGCGCGGCCGTCGCGGGCGAGGGCGGAGGCGGCCGCCTGCGGCGATGCGGCGTCCGGCGCCAGGAGGCTCGCCTCGTGCTCGTTGACGACGAGGATGTCGACGGCCGCGAGCAGCGCGTCCGGCAGGTGGCGCACCGGCGCCGCATTCAGCACGACGAGGGAGCCGGCTGCGTGCGCGAGGGCCGCGGCCTCGGAAACCGTCTCCAGCGGCGTCTCCAGCTGCAGCAGCAGTACATCGGAGGCGGTGATGGCGTCGCGCTCGGCGACGGTCAGGTCGGTGAGCAGGGCGTTCGCGGCGGAGTCGACGACGATGCTGTTCTCGCCCGCCGTGTCCACCGTGATGAGCGCGGTGCCGGTCGGGGCGTGCATCCGGCGGTCGAGCACAGTCGCTCCCGCCGCGCGGGCCTCCTCGGCGAGGCGGTCCCCCGCCGCGTCGCGGCCGAGCGCGACGACGAACGTCACGTCCGCACCGGCCCGAGCCGCGGCGACGGCCTGGTTGTTGCCCTTGCCGCCGGGCACCGCGTCCGAGGATGACGCGAGCACGGTCTCCCCGGGCGACGGGATGCGCTCGACCCGGTAGACGAGGTCGAGGTTGGCGCTGCCGACGACGGTCGTCGTCATGCCGCCACCGCCCGCGTCCGCCTGGCCAGGTCGGCGAAGCGCACGTCCGAGAAGCCGGGGACGGAGGTGGCCAGCCGGTCGTGCAGCGGATCGATCCAGCGTGCCGGGAGGGCGGAGGCGCCGGTGAGCGCACCCGCGATGGAGCCGGCGGTGGCGCCGACGGAGTCGGTGTCCCAGCCGCCGGAGACGGCGAGCGTGATGGTGCGCTGGAAGTCGCCGTCGCCGCGCACCAGCGCGAAGGCGAGCAGCGCGGCGTTGTTCAGCACGTGCACCCAGTGCAGGTGGCCGAACTCGGCGTGCAGCGCATCCACCGCCGCCTCGTCGTCGGGATCGCCGGCCGCCAGCTCCGCACCGCGGCGGACGGCCGCGGCGTACCGGCTGCCGGAGGGCACCACGGAGAGGCCGGCGGCGAGGACGCCGTCGATCCGTGCGCCGGCGACGGCCGCGCTGCACGCGGCGGCGGCGAACATCGCGCCGTACACGCCATTGCGGCCGTGGCTCAGACGCGCGTCGGTCCAGGCGAGGCGCGCCGCTGCGACCGGGTCGCCCGGCGTCGCCCAGCCGTACACGTCGGTGCGGATCTGTGCGCCGATCCAGTCCCGGAACGGGTTCTGGACCCGGCCGGCCACCTCCGGCTCGTAGCCGTCGAGGAGATTGCGGTAGACGACCCGCTCGGCGGTGAAGACCCGGCCGCCGGGCAGAGCGTCGAGCCAGGCCTGCGCGACGGCGTCGGTCGTGAAGCCGCGGCCGGCGGTCTCCAGCAGTTGCAGGGCGATCAGCGGGAAGTTCATGTCGTCGTCCTCCGGCATCCCGTCGATGTTCTCGACCAGGCTGGTCGGACGGCTGCGCCGGTTCCACGGGTACCGGGCGGCGATCTTCTTCTCAAGACCGACCTCGGTGAAGTAGGACGCGACCGGCCAGTTGCCGGTCGAGCGGGCGATCGCGCGGATGCCCTCCAGCGGCAGCTTCTCCACCGGTTTGCCGAGCAGGCAGCCGGCGGCGCGGCCGCGCCAGGCGCCGAGGACGCGGTCGTCCAGCGCGTCGTCAGCGAGGCGGTCGGCGCGGTCCGCGGCGACCGGCGCACCGGGCTGCGCCCCGGGCGCCGCCGCCAGGATCGCCTCCAGGTCGTCCGGCTCCGCGGCGACGAGCGCGGCGGGGTCGGGACGCTGGTCCACCTCGGCGAGCAGTTCCCGCGCCAGCCGGCGCAGCTGTTCTGGCGCCGGCTGCGGTGTTGCGCCGCTGACCGGCGCAGCCGACGGCCCGCCCGCCGCGACCCAGCGCTCGCGCAGGTCGCCGACCGCGCGGCCGTCCAGCTCGGCCGCGACGAAGGCGTGCGGCAGCAGGTCCTCCGGCTGCGTCCAGCTCAGCCGCAGCATCAGACCGCCTCAGCGGCGACCGACGCGTACGCCGACCGGGCGGCGGCGACGGCGACGGCGCGCGCAGCATCCTTCGCCCAGACGTCGCGGGCGACGGCGGCGATCACCGGGCCGGTCGCGGTGACGTCCATCCTGCTGCCCTCGTTCACCGCCTCGATCCACTCCGCGGGGACGGCCTCCAGGCCGCCGAGCGCGCCGGAGATGGAGCCGGCCATCACGGCGATCGAGTCGGAGTCGCGACCGTAGTTGATCGAGCCGAGCACCGCCTCCCGGTAGTCCCCGCGGGCGGCGATCAGCATACCGAGGGCGATCGGCAGCTCCTCGATCGACTTGGTGCGGCTCGGGATGCGCGCATCCTTCGCCGGGGCCCGGTAGTGCGGGCCGACGGTGTCGAACGGCTCGACCGCCGCGCGCAGCGTCGCGAGGCCGCTGCGCCAGTCGGTCACCCCGGCCGCCACCTCCGCGACCGCCTCGATGGCGTCGCGAGTGCCGTCCTTCGCCAGCCGCAGCGCGGTCGCGACGACGCTGTCCACGTCGGCTCCCGGCCGCATCGCCTCGGCGACGGCGGCGGCGAACACGCCCGCCGCCTCCCGGCCGTAGCTGGACTGGTGCGCGGCGGCGACATCGATCGCCTCGGCGTACGCGCCCTCCGGGTTCCCGGCGTTCACGATGCCGATCGGGCCGACGTACATGGTCGCGCCGCAGTTCACGATGTTGCCGACGCCCGCCTCGCGCGGGTCGATGTGGCCGTAGTGCAGCCGGGCGACCAGCCACTTCTCGGCGAGGAAGATGCGCTGCAGCAGCAGCGCCTCCGACTCGAACTCCGGGATCCAGCGCTTCTCGCCGATCAGCAGCGGCACCAGGTGGTCCGCCACGGCGAACGCGTCCAGGTGGTCGCGCACCGTGTCGTACACCTCGACGAGCGCGGTCGTCATCAAGGTGTCGTCCGTGATGTGCCCGTCGCCCTTGTGGTAGGGCGCGATCGGGCGGGCGTTGCGCCAGTCGGCCAGGAAGGGAGGGACGACGCCCTGGATGAAGCCGTCGTAGCGTTCCTGGATCGCCTCGGGCGTGTTCCCCTCGGCCGCTCCTCCGAGCGCGTCTCCCACGGCCGCGCCCGCGAGCGCACCCGTGCTGGCGTTCACCAGGGCATCCATCGTCTCTCCTTCGTCTGTTGCGTGTGTTCTGCGGTGCCGGTGCGGGCGATCAGCCGACCGCGGACCAGCCGTCCGTCAGCTGCTTCTTCAGGTCGTCCAGGCTGATGCTGTTCGCCAGGTACTTCTGCAGCGCCGGGGTCGCGTACTGGTCCTTCCACTGGGGGTAGTTCGTCGCGGCCTGGAACGGGGCGGCGGTCAGCTCGTCGCCCGAGGCCAGGATGACGTCCCAGCCGTTCTTGCCCGCGGTGTCCTTCTTCACCTGGTCGCGCGCAGCGGAGGAGGCCGGGATGAGCCAGTCGCCCTCGGCCAGCTTCGCCTGGTTGTCGGCCTTCATGAAGTAGTCGATGAACTTCGCGGCCTGCGGGATGTGCTTGCTCTGCGCCGACACCGACATCGTCTGCGGGTTGGCGGCCTGTGCCGCGCCCTCGCTGCCGGCCAGCGGAGGCAGGACGACCCAGTCGAAGCCGCTCGGGGCCGACTCGCTGATCTGCTGCGCGACGTAGTTGCCGCCGACGTACATGGCGTACTTGCCGCCGAAGAAGCCGGGCAGCACGTCCGTGCCGCTCTGCGTGAGGGAGACCGGGTCGAGCGACTTGTCGTCGTAGGCCATCGCGTTGATGCGCTTGGGCACCTGCAGCTCGTCGTCGCCGACGTGGATGGTCGACTTCCCGGCCTTGGTGTCGAAGAACGTGCCGCCGAAGCCGAGGGCGAGGTTCATCACGGTCGCGGTCGGGGACTTCATGCCCCAGCCGGTGCCGAACTTCCCGCTCGCCGTGAGCTTCTTCGAGAGGGCCTGGAAGTCGTCCCACGAGAGCGTCTTGCCCGTGGGCACCTCGACACCCGCGTCCGCGAACGCCTTCTTGTTGGCGAACACGACGTAGGTCTGCAGGAGCGTCGGCGCCGCGACGATCTTGCCGTCGGGGGTGGTCACGGACTTCCAGACATCCTTCGACACCTGCTTCTTGGTGTCGGAGCTGAGCTCGCTGCTCAGGTCGGCCAGGTAGCCCTGCTGGGCGAAGCCCATGATGTCGGCGGACTCGTCGTGGATGATGTCCGGCGCGGTGCCGCCCTGGAACTGCGTGACGAGCTGGTCGTGCACGTTGTCCCAGCTGCCCTGCTGGAGCTTCACCTGGATGTCCGGGTTGGCTTTGTTCCACGAATCCACGATCTGCTTCGTCGCGGCGACCGTGGTGTCCTGGTAGGCGAGCGACTGGAAGGTCAGCGTGACCTTGCCGCCGCTGGCGCTGTCCGAGCTGCCCGAGGACGAGCAGCCGGCGAGGGCGAGCGACGCGGCGGCGATGCCGGCGACGATGGCGCCCACGCGGATGGTGCCTTTGCGCATGGTTTCTCCTTGGTTGGGGGTGGGTGACGTCTCAGCCCTTCACGGCGCCGCTGAGCAGGCCGGAGGTCAGACGCTTCTGGATGAGCAGGAAGAACACGAGGCTCGGGATGGTCGCGAGCAGCGAGGCCGCCGCGAGCTGACCGAGCTGGACCTGGCCCTCGGCCCCGACGAAGCGCGCGAGCGCGAGCGGCAGGGTCTGCAGGTTCGGGTCCTGGATGAGCACCAGCGCGAAGAAGAACTCGTTCCACGCGTTGATGAAGGTGAACAGGCTCGTGGCGACGAGGCCGGGCGCGAGCAGCGGCAGCACGATCGTGCGGAGCGTGCGGAACCGGCTGGCACCGTCCATCGCTCCCGCCTCCTCCAGCTCGACGGGGATGCCGACGATATAGCCCTGCAGCATCCACAGCGCGAAGGGCAGCGACCACACCGTGTAGACCAGCACCAGACCGGCCAGGTTGTTGATGAGGCCGATGTTCTTCAGCACCAGGAACAGCGGGATGATGATCAGGATGAACGGGAAGACCTGGCTGAGCAGGATCCACCCCGTGGCGATCCCGCGCAGCTTGGTGCGGAACCGCGCCAGGGCGTAGGCGGTAGGCAGGGCGATGATCGTCACCAGCACGGTCGTGCAGACCGCCACGATCAGGCTGTTGCCCGCGGCGGTGAACAGGTTGGCCTTCTCGATCGCCTGCACGAAGTTCTGCAGGTCGAACGTGGTCGGCAGGAATCCCGGGTTCGGCGACTGCAGCTCGCGCGGCGTCTTGAACGCCGTCGTCAGCAGGAACAGCAGCGGGAAGCCCAGGAAGATCATGTAGAGCACGAGCGCGATGTACTGCAGGGGGCGCGAGATCATCCGCGCGCGCTTCACCGACGCGCTCTTCACGGGGCCGGAGGCGAGAGTGGTCATGCGTTCCTACTCCTCATCTGGCCGCGCAGGTACAGGAACAGGAAGATCGCGATCACGACGACCATGACGTTGCCCATGGCGGCCGCGTAGCCGAAGTTCCCGTACCGGAAGGCCTCGTTGTAGGCGAACAGCATCGGCAGCATCGTCGTGCCGCCCGGTCCCCCCGCGGTCAGGACGAAGACCAGCGCGAACGAGTTGAAATTCCAGATCAGGTCGAGCGTCGTGATCGCGACGATCACGGGCCGCAGCGCCGGGAGCGTCACGTGCCAGAACCGGCGCCAGGCGCTCGCCCCGTCGATCGCGGCCGCCTCGTGCAGCTCGGTCGGCACCGACTGCAGCCCGGCGAGCAGCGTGATGGTCGTCTGCGGCATCCCGGCCCAGACGCCGACGACGATGACCGCGGGCAGCGCGATGGAGGCGTTGCCCAGCCAGTTGATGTCGCCCGGGAGCCCCAGGGCGCGCAGGCCCTGGTTGATCGGCCCGTAGCTCGGGTTGAGCATCAACCGCCACATGATCGCGATGATCACCGGGGGCATCGCCCACGGCACCAGGGCGAGGGTGCGCGCGAGCCAGCGCAGCCGCAGGTTCATGTTGAGCAGCAGCGCCAGCCCGAGCGAGGCGAGGAACTGCAGGATGGTGACGCTGAACGCCCAGAGCAGACCGATGCCGAACGAGTTCCAGAACAGCGTGTTGCTGCCGAGCTTGGTGTAGTTGTCGATCCCGTTGAAGTGGATCGGCAGGTTGTAGCCCGCTCGCGCGTCTGTGAAGCCGAGCAGGATGCCCTGCACCAGCGGGTAGACGCTGAAGATGACGATCGGGATCAGCGCGGGCAGGACGAGCAGCCAGGCGTCCTTGCCGCTGCCTCCCGCGGGACCGCTGCGGCGGCGGCGCTTCCGCGGCGGCCGCGGGACGGTGGTCGCGGCCGGGGGCACGATGGTCGCGGTCATGCGCCCGCCCCGTCCGCGACGCGTGCGGCGACGGAGGACTCGCGCACCTGCAGCGTCGGCTCGATGACGACCGTGCGCGGCGCGACGCCGGGGTTCTCCAGCCGCCGGATCAGGAGCTTCGCGGCGGTGCGCGCTCGCTTGGCGGATCCGAGGTTCACGCTGGTGAGCGCCGGGTTGGCAAGCTCAGCGGCCTCGCTGTCGTCCATCCCGACCACGGCGACGTCCTCCGGGACGCGGAGCCCGCGCGCGGCGAGTTCCTTGAGCACGGCGACGGCGATCAGGTCGTTGGCGCAGACCACGGCGTCCGGCGTGCACTGGCCGAGGAGGCGCGCGGCGGCCTTGCGCCCGGCCTTGTAGGTGAAGTCGGAGGCGGCGACCTGGAGGTCAGCGTTCGTGCCGAGCCCGAGGCGTTCGACCGCTCGCAGGTAGCCCTCGAGGCGCGCGGCGCCGGGGACCGTGTCGACCGGTCCGTTGACGAACGCGATCCGGCGACGGCCGGTCTCGGCGAGATGCTCGACGGCGAGACCGACGCCCGCGACGGAGTCGGCGCGGACGCTGTCCAGCTCCACGTCCGGCGGAAGCGAGCCGATGACGACCGCGGGGATGCGGCTCGCGCGCAGCGCCGCGACCAGTTCGTCCGTGACGCGCAGCGGGCTGAGCAGCAGGCCGTCGGCGAAGCCGCGGTTCAGGCTGCCGAGCAGCTCGATCTGGTCGGCCGCCTCGCTTCCGGTCGAGGAGAGCACCAGCCGGTAGCCGTTCTTCGCGGCGACCCTGGCGACCTCGTGCATCATCTTCACGTAGACCGGGTTGCCGAGGTCGGCGACGGCGAGCGCGAGCTGATCGGTGCGGCCGGTCTTCAGCGTCCGTGCGCTCGCGTCCGGCACGTAGCCGAGCTCGTCCACTGCGCGGCGCACGCGCTCGGCGAGCTGTGCGGACGCGGGCTGGCCGTTGAGGACGCGGGACACGGAGGCGATCGAGACGCCGGCGCGCTCGGCGACGAGGACGAGCGTCGACCGCTTGGGCTCCGACGTCGGCTGCTCGGACATGCGCTGCTCCTGCTTCATTGGAGGGTGGGGCTGGTGCTGATGCTTGGAAACGTTTACGAGAACGTTTACACGACAGTAGCACGCACCCTGGCGGCGCTGTCAACCGGGCCGGCGAGCGGAGGGGCTCAGAGCGCGCCGGGCTCCGTCACCGGCAGCCGGCAGACGAAGTCCCGGCAGAGGTAGGCCGTCGGCAGGCCGTCGCGGACGGCGCGCTCGGCGAACAGCTCGAAGCCGGCCGCGGAGAATGCGCGCACCTGGCTCTCGGTCGCCACGGCGACCAGGGAAGCGGGATGCGTCCGTGAGGCCGCGACGAGCCGGCGCGGGTCGCGCGGGTCGCCCGGAGCGCCCGCCTCTCCGTCCGGCCGCACGACCACCAGCTGCACCGCATCCCGCGCGAGCCGCGACATCAGGGCGAGGGAGGCGCCGAACGCGTTCGGCGCGCCCGTCGCCTGGCCCGCGACCAGGCGCATCCCCTCGCGGGCCGCGCGTTCGTAGCGCCGGTCGCCGGTCATCAGGAACAGCGTGTGCGCCGCGCCGGCCATCGCGCTGAGCCCCGACGGGTACGCCCCCTCGGAGGGATCGACGCGCACCGCGAGCCCTGTCGCCTCCAGCACCGGGTCGCCGCCGCCCGGCGTCTCGAACGGGCAGTCGCCGCCCAGCACCGCTCCCGCCGCATCCAGGCACAGGTCGACCAGGTCGCGGGCGGCGGAGGCGAACCCGGCGTCGCCGCCCGCGAGCGACAGCTCCAGCAGGCCGGCGGCCAGCCCGCCGTAGTCCTCCAGCGTCGCACCGGCGTCGGAGACGCGCTCGCCGAGCGACGCGCGCAGCAGGGTGCCGTCCTCCCTCCTGTGCCTCTCGAGGAGCGTTCGCGCCACCTCGCCGGCCGCGACGATCCACGCCGGGCGGTCCAGGATGCGCGCCGCGCGCGCCAGCGCACCGATCGCGAAGCCGTTCCAACCGGTCAGCACCTTCGCGTCCACCGGCGGCGGCTCCAGCCGGGCGCGCTCGGCGGGCGGCCGGCGGTAGTACTCGCCCTCCACCCGCGCGCCGTCGATGACGCTCTCCGAGTCCTGGGCGGACGCGAACCCGCCGCCGGGCCGGCGCAGGACGGCGAGGTGGAAGGCGGCCACCGCGTCCGCGGTCGTCTCCGCCCACGCCTCCCCGGTCTGCTGCCAGGCGGTCGCGTAGGTGTCGAGCAGCAGCGCGTTGTCGTACAGCATCCGCTCGTAGTGCGGCTCGCTCCAGTCCCGCCGGGTCGCGTAGCGGAAGAAGCCGCCGTCGAGCTCGTCGCGCAGGGCCGACGCGGCCATCCTCCGCAGTGTGCGCAGCCCGAGGTCGCGGCCGGACGGCTGCTCCAGCAGGAAGCCGAGCACGGGTGCCACGGGGAACTTCGGCGCGGTGCCGAACCCGCCGTAGAGCGGATCCTCCACCGAGGCAAGGAGCGCCACCGCCGCATCCAGCTCGCGGTCGCCGGGGAGGTCGGCGACGCTCGTCGCCTCGGCGGCGGCCGCGCCGAGCGCCGCGACGACCTTGCCCGCGTCGGCCTCGACCTCGGTCCTGCGCTCCTGCCACGCGTCCCAGACCGCGTCGAGCACCTGGCCGAACGAGGCGCGGCCACCCACCGGCAGGGGCGGGAAGTAAGTCCCGGCGAAGAACGCGCGGCCGGTCGAGGTGGCGAAGACGGTCAGCGGCCAGCCCAGGTTGTCGGTGAAGGCGCTCGCGGCGGAGAGATAGGCGGCATCCACGTCGGGATGCTCCTCCCTGTCCACCTTGATCGCCACGAACCGTTCGTTGAGGCTCTGCGCCAGCACCGGATCGCTGAAGCTCTCGCGCGCCATCACGTGGCACCAGTGGCAGGTGGCGTAGCCGATCGAGATCAGCACGGGGACATCCCGCCGCCGCGCCTCGGCGAACGCCTCCGGGCCCCACGGGAACCAGTCCACCGGGTTCTCCGCGTGGGCGCGCAGGTACGGGCTGATCGCGTCCGCGAGCCGATTCGCCATGCGCACACCCTACGACCGTCCTGGTAGCGTTGTGGATATGGTTGCAAACGCAAATACCCCGCTTCTCACCCTGAACAACGGCACCACGATCCCCCAGCTGGGCTTCGGCGTCTTCAAGGTGGACCCGGCCGAGACCACGCGCATCGTCACCGACGCGCTCGAGGTCGGCTACCGCCACATCGACACCGCCGCCATCTACGGCAACGAGGAGGGCGTCGGCGCCGCGATCGCCTCCTCCGGCATCCCCCGCGACGAGCTCTTCGTGACCACCAAGCTGTGGAACGACCGGCAGACGGACGCGCCCGCCGCGTTCGACGAGTCGCTCGCCAAGCTGGGTCTCGACTACGTCGACCTGTACCTGATCCACTGGCCGACCCCGCAGAAGGACACCTTCGTCGAGGCCTGGAAGGCGCTGGAGACCATCTACGCCTCGGGCCGCGCGAAGGCGATCGGCGTCTCCAACTTCCTCGTCCCGCACCTGGAGAAACTGCTGGCGAACACGGACATCGTGCCGGCCGTCAACCAGATCGAGCTGCACCCGGCGCACCAGCAGCCGGAGGTCACCGCGTTCGCGCGCGAGCACGGCATCCACATCGAGGCCTGGGGCCCGCTCGGCCAGGGCAAGTACCCGCTGTTCGACGCCCCCGAGGTCGCAGGCCCCGCCGAGGCGCACGGCAAGACCCCGGCCCAGGTCGTCATCCGCTGGCACCTGCAGACCGGCAACATCGTGTTCCCGAAGTCCAACCGCCGGGAGCGGATGGCCGAGAACTTCGACGTCTTCGACTTCGAGCTGACCGCCGACGAGGTGGCCGCGATCTCGGCGATGGAGCGGGAGGGCCGCGTCAGCGCCCACCCCGACGAGGTCAACTGACCGCACCTCGCACCTCGCACCTCGGCTGCCGAAGGGCACGTCGTTGTCGCTTTCGCCCGCGAAAAGCGACAACGACGTGCGCTTCGTGCTGAGGGTACCGAACTTTCGAATTGTGTAATACGATTTGTGCGTGGATGGTGAGACGGTGAACGGGCGCCCGGTCAGCGACGCCGAGATCGAGCGATGGGCGGACGAGGCCGAGGCGGGTTATTCCGTCCCCCAGCTGCGCAAGCGCGGACGGAAGCCCGTCGGCACGACGGCCGGCGCTGTGGTGCCCGTGCGCATGGACAAGGAACTCTTGGATGCGCTGAGCGCCAGGGCCGCGCACGATCACGTCAGCCGGTCCGAGGCGATCCGTGCCGCCGTGAAGGCGTGGATCGACGCCGCTTGATCCGGGCGCACAGGTCGGCCCTGAAACACGACATCAGCGAAACCGACGGCATCTACGCGGCCGAGCACGCCGTCTTCTTTTCGGACCTCGACGATGAGAGCCCCGCGCGGGAATTCCGACTCGGTTTCGACGCAGCGGGCCGCCTGCTCGAACTCGTCGTCCTACGCTTCGACAGCGGCGAGGAGTTGCTCATCCACGCGATGAAGGCGCGACCGGCGTACTACGAGCTTCTCGACTGACCGTGCTTCGTGCTTCCGCGGCTAGGCTCGCGGGGTGAGGATTACGACGATCACCGGGAAGATCATCTACATCGTCGGCGTGTTCGGGCTCATCCTTGTGCTGAACGGGTTGTTCCTCTTTCCGTACCTGAACCCGACGATCGACGTGCTGATCGTGGCCGTGCTCAACGTGGCCTACGTGATCGTGGGCGTGCGCACCTTCCGCGGCGCCGGCGAGAACCGCGACGACCCGCGCGCCTGGTGGCGGGCAACCGCGCGCCCCGCGGCCGGCTTCTGGCTGGGCGGCATCCTCGCCTTCCTGGCGTTCATCGCCGGTGTCGGGGCGTTCTCCAGCAAGCCGGAGAACGCGTTCGTGCCCGCGGTCGCGTTCTTGGCGTACGCGCTGCTCGCCGTGTTCTACCTGCACTCCTCCTACCGCTTGCACAGCATGGACGTCGCCCCCTGATCCCAGCCCGCGCGAAGCCCGCGAGTACGAAGATTCTCTCCGTACTCGTCGGTTTCGGGCGCATTTTCTGCGTACTCGACGGTCAGGCGACCGGGGTCTCCGCCTCGTAGCGGGCGACCAGCTCGCGCTTGAGCACCTTGCCGCTCGGCCCGAGCGGCAGCGCCTCCAGGATCTCCACCCGGCGCGGGAACTTGTACGCCGCCACGTGCTCCTGAGCGAACGCCAGCAGGTCCTCCGCCTCGGCGCTCGTGCCCGGCATCAGCGTCACCGCGGCCATGATCTCCTGGCCGTGCGTCTCGTGCGCGACGCCGAACACCGCCACCATCGCGACGGCGGGATGCGTCGACAGCACCTCCTCCACCTCCCGCGGGTACACGTTGTAGCCGTTGCGCACGATCATGTCCTTCTTGCGGTCCACGATGGTGATGTAGTCGTCGTCGCTCTTGGTGCCGAGGTCGCCCGTGCGGAACCAGCCGTCCACGACCGCCTCGGCGTTCGCCTCCGGCAGGTTCAGGTACCCCTTCATGAGGTTGTGGCCGCGCACCACGATCTCGCCGAGCTCCCCGCGCGGCAGCAGCTCGATCCGGTCGTCCACCTCCGCGTCGGCGATCTCGACGTCCACGCCCCAGATCGGCGTGCCGACGGTCCCGACCCTGGTCGGCAGCCCGCGGTGATTGAAGGACGCGACGGGCGAGGTCTCGGTGAGCCCGTAGCCCTCGTGCACGTCGATGCCGTACACCTCCTTCATCCGCTCGATGACGGCGACAGGGATGGCCGCTCCGCCGCTCATCCCGTAGCGCAGCGGCGGCCGCTCCGGATTCGACTTCGCCGCCTCCAGCAGCGCGATGTACATCGTCGGGACGCCGGTCATGATCGTGCAGCCGTGCGCGTTCAGGAGCTGCAGGGCGGTCGCGCCGTCGAACTTCGGCACGAGCACGACGGCCGCGCCCGCCCGGAAGCCCATGTTCATCACGCACGTCTGGCCGAACGTGTGGAACAGCGGAAGGCAGCCGAGGATGCGGTCCTCCGGCTCCACGTCCAGCGCGCCGGCGAGGAGCACGTTCACCTGCTCGACGAGCGAGAAGTGGCAGCCCTCCGCACCCTTCGGCTTGCCGGTCGTCCCGCTCGTGTACAGAATCGTCGCGGTGTCGAACGGGTCGCGCGGCAGGTACGTGTCGATCGGCGTCGCGGCGGCCGCCTCCTGCTCCAGCCGGGGGAACGGCAGCTGGTCGGCCAGCTCGTCCGGCACCAGCACCGAGAGCGTGTCCACCCCGGCGAGCGCCGCCCCCTTCGCACCCTCGCCGAGCAGCGGGGCCGCGCAGATCAGCAGCGACGCCCCGGAGTCGCGCAGCACGTATACGATCTCCTCCGCCTTCAGCAGCGCGTGGATGGGGACGACCACCGCGCCGAGCGCGAGGACGCCGTAGTAGGCGCGCGGGAAGTCCGGCACGTTCGGGATCATCAGAGCCACCCGGTCCCCGGGCCCGACGCCGCGGTCGCGCAGCGCCCCCGCGTAGCGCCTGGTCTGCTCCCACAGCTCGCCGTACCGGATCTCCGCCCCGCCGAAGACGAGGGCGACGTTGTCGGGCAGCCGGTGCGCGGTCTCGGCCAGGATGCTGGCGACCGACATGGTGGCAAAGCCGTGGTTCATTTCGGGGGCTCCTTCGTCGTCGTTGACAGGACCCGTTCGGGTTGAGGGAAACCTACGTCACCGCCACCCGCGCCGCAACGCCCCCGTGCGGGCGGCCGCCCCGGCTGCACTCCCGCCCCCTCCGCCGGATAGACTGGAGGGCTCATGTCTGCCCCCGCCGCCCTCCCCCGCATCACGTTCCCGCCCGAGCTGCCGGTCAGCCAGCGGCGGGACGACATCGCGCGCGCGATCAGCGAGAACCAGGTCGTGATCGTCGCCGGCGAGACCGGGTCGGGCAAGACGACGCAGCTGCCGAAGATCTGCCTGGAGCTCGGGCGCACCTCGATCGGCCACACCCAGCCGCGGCGGATCGCCGCGCGCACGATCGCCGAGCGCATCGCCGAGGAGCTCGGCCAGTCCGTCGGCGAGCTGGTGGGCTACCAGGTCCGCTTCACCGACCGGGTGTCGCAGGCGACCAGGATCAAGCTGATGACCGACGGCATCCTGCTGAACGAGATCCACCGCGACCGGCTGCTGCGCAAATACGACACGATCATCATCGACGAGGCCCACGAGCGCAGCCTCAACATCGACTTCCTGCTCGGTTACCTCAGGGAGCTGCTGCCGAAGCGTCCCGACCTGAAGGTGATCATCACGTCGGCGACGATCGACCCGGAGAGCTTCGCCGCGCACTTCGCCGCCGCCGACGGCACTCCTGCGCCGATCGTCGAGGTGTCCGGCCGTACGTTCCCGGTCGAGATCCGCTACCGGCCGCTCGTCGCCGAGCAGCTGGAGGAGGACGAGGACGACCCGGATCCCGTCCCCGGCGCCGACCGCGACTACCTGCAGGGCATCAACGACGCCCTCGACGAGCTCGCCCGCGAGGCCGGTGGCGATGTGCTCGTCTTCCTCTCCGGCGAGACCGAGATCCGGGATGCGGCGGACGCGATCCGCGGCAGGAACCTGCCGGGCACCGAGGTGCTGCCGCTCTACGGCCGGCTCTCCGCCGCCGAGCAGCACCGCGTCTTCCAGCCCTCGGCGATGCCGGGCGTGCGGCGCCGGGTGGTGCTTGCGACGAACGTCGCCGAGACCAGCCTCACCGTCCCCGGCATCAAGTACGTGATCGACGCCGGGACCGCGCGCATCAGCCGCTACTCCACGCGGGCGAAGGTGCAGCGGCTGCCGATCGAGGCGGTGTCGCAGGCGAGCGCCAACCAGCGCTCTGGGCGCTCCGGCCGCACCAGCGACGGCATCGCCATCCGGTTGTACTCGCAGGAGGACTTCGAGAAGCGTCCCGAGTTCACCGAGCCGGAGATCCTGCGCACCAACCTCGCTGCGGTCATCCTGCAGATGATCTCGCTCGGCCTCGGCGACATCGCCGCGTTCCCGTTCCTCACCCCGCCGGACTCGCGGGGCATCAAGGACGGTCTCGACCTGCTCGCGGAGCTCGGCGCGGTGGTGAAGGGGAAGGACGGGTCCAACGCCCTCACCAAGGTCGGCCGCTCGCTCGCCCAGCTCCCGATCGACCCGCGGTTCGCCCGGATGGTCGTGGAGTCGAAGCGGCACAACACCTCCCGCGAGGTGATGGCCATCGTCGCCGGGCTCACCATCCAGGATGTTCGCGAGCGCCCGGTCGAGAAGCGCGGCAGCGCGGACGAGAAGCACGCGCGCTTCGCCGACCCGACCAGCGACTTCCTGACCCTGCTGAACCTCTGGAACTACCTGGAGGAGAAGAAGAAGGAGCTCTCCTCCTCCGCATTCCGCCGGCTGTGCAAGGCCGAGTACCTGAACTTCCTGCGGGTGCGCGAGTGGCAGGACGTCTACCGGCAGCTTCGCCAGCTGGCGAAGCCGCTCGGCCTCACGATCGGCGAGCCCTCGGTGAACCCGGACGGCATCCACCGCTCGCTGCTGGCCGGGCTGCTCTCGCACATCGGCATCAAGGACCTCACCGCCTCCGGCAACAAGGGCGGCGCGCGCGGCTCGCGGCAGTCGGAGTACCTCGGCGCGCGGCAGGCGCGGTTCGTGATCTTCCCCGGATCGACGCTCGCCAAGAAGCAGCCGAACACGATCATGTCCGCCGAGCTGGTGGAGACCTCCCGGCTGTTCGCGCGCACCAACGCCGCCATCGACCCGGCCTGGGCGGAGCCGATCGCCGGGGATCTCTGCAAGCGGCAGTACAGCGAGCCGCACTGGGAGAAGAACCAGGGCGCGGTCGTCGCGTACGAGCGGGTCACGCTGTACGGCGTCCCGATCATCTCTCGCCGCCGCGTGCAGTACGCGCGCATCGACGCTGAGCTCTCCCGGGAGCTGTTCATCCGGCATGCACTCGTCGACGGCGAGTGGGACTCGCACCAGGCGTTCGACCGCGCCAACCGGAAGCTGCGCGCCGAGCTGCGCGAGCTGGAGGAGCGCACCAGGCGACGCGACATCCTGAACGACGACGAGGCGGTCTTCGAGTTCTACGACCGCCGCATCCCGGCCGACGTCGTCTCCACCCGCACGTTCGAGGGATGGTGGAAGAAGGCCAGGAACGAGACGCCGGACCTGCTCACGATGACCCAGGAGGCGCTCCTCGACGAGGAGGCCGCCGACGTCGACGAGGAGGCGTTCCCTCCCGTGTGGCGGCAGGGCGACCAGCGGCTCACGCTGCGCTACCGCTTCGAGCCGGGCGCGGAGGACGACGGGGTGACCGTCCAGGTGCCGCTGCCCCTCCTCGCCGGCCTCCTGCCGGACGGCTTCGACTGGCAGGTCCCCGGGCTCCGGCACGAGCTCGTGACCGCGCTGATCAAGTCGCTGCCGAAGGCGATCCGCCGCCAGGTGGTCCCCGCCGCCGACTGGGCGCAGCGCCTGCTCGGCGAGCTCTCCGATGCCGCCGGGATGCGCGCACACGACGGCGCGAAGCCCGCGGCCTCCCTCGCCGACACGCTCGCCGCGACGATCTCGCGGCTCACCGGCTCCCGCGTCAGCGGAAGCGACTTCGACCTCGAGCGGCTGCCCGCGCACCTGCGCCCGACCTTCCAGGTGATCGGCGAACGCGGCCGCCCGCTCGCCTCCGGCAAGGACCTCGGCGCGCTGCAGGACCGGCTCCGGTCGCGCGCGCGGGACTCGGTGGCGCGCGTGGCGGAGGCGCGGACCCCGAACGCTCTGGAGCGCGCCGGGCTCACGACGTGGGACTTCGACGAGCTGCCACGGTTCCTCGACAGCACGCAGAAGGGCCCGAACGGCACCACGAACACCATCCGGGCGTATCCCGCGTTGGTGGACGACGGCCAGAGCGTGAGCATCCGGCTGATGTCGACGCCGGCCGACCAGGCCCGGGCGATCCCGGGAGGCGTACGCCGGCTGCTGCTGGCGAGCATCCCGTCGCCCGTCGCGTACGTGCAGCAGCACCTCACGTCGAACGAGAAGCTCACCCTCGCGGCCAGCCCGTACCCGAATACCAAGGCACTGTTCGACGACTGCCTGCTCGCGGTGATCGACTCGGTGCTGTACCGGATGAAGCCGGACGGCCAACTGTTCATGCGGGCCGAGTTCGAGGCGGTGCGCGACCGGGTCTCCGGCGTGGTGATGGACTCGATGTTCGAGACCGTCGCACTCGTCACCCGAATCCTGACCGCCGCCCGGGCCGCGGACAAGGCGATCTCGGGCACGACCGCCCTGGCCTACCTGCCCGCGCTGAACGACGCCAAGGGCCAGCTCGCGGGGCTGGTCTATCCTGGATTCGTCTCGGCGACCGGCCTGCCGCAGCTCGCGCAGCTCCCCCGCTACCTGAACGGGATCACCCAGCGCATGCAGGCGCTCCCGACGAACCCCGGACGCGACCGCGCCTGGCAGACGCAGGTGGAGACGGCGGTGGCGCTCTACACGGACGCCGGCGGCCGCATCCCGCCCGCGCCGCACGCGCCGGAGCACCTCGTGCACGCCCGCTGGATGCTGGAGGAGTTCCGCGTCTCCCTGTTCGCGCAGTCCCTCGGCACCGCCGAGACCGTCTCCCTCCAGCGCATCCGCAAGGTCCTCGGCTCCTGATTCGCCCGGCGAGCTGCCGAACACATGAAAAAGGTCGCCTTTCGGGTCGATTCGCGACATTTTTCCTGTGCTCGGCGGCCCGAAGCGAGGCTAGACGGGCAGGTGGAAGCCGCCGTTGGAGTGCAGGAGCTGGCCGTTGATCCAGCCGCCGCGGTCGGAGAGCAGGAACGAGACGAGGTCGGCGGTGTCCTCGGGGCGGCCGAGGCGGCCGAGCGCGGTCTCGGCGGCGAGCGCGTCGGCGAGCTCCGGCGTCATCCAGCCGGTGTCGATCGGGCCGGGGTTCAGCACGTTGGCGGTGATGCCGAGGGCCGCCAGCTCCACCGCGGCCGCGATCACGATGCGGTCGAGCGCGCCCTTGCTCGCGCCGTACGGCATGTTGTGCGCGGTGTGGTCGCTGGTCAGCGCAACGATCCGCCCCGACCCGCGCGGGCCATCGAACCGCTCGGCGAACGCCTTGATGAGGAGCCAGGTGCCGCGCGTGTTCACCGCGAAGTGCCGGTCGAAGGCCTCGACGCTGGTGTCGAGGATGCCGCTGTCCACCGAGTGCGCGTGGCTGGCGACCAGCGCGCGCACCGGGCCGAGCCCCGCGTGCACCCGGGCGATGGCCTCGGCGGGGGCCTGCGGATGCGCGACGTCGACCGCGACCGGCAGGGCCCGGGCGCCGAGCGCACGCAGGTCGTCCGCCAGCTCGTCGTGGACGCCGGTGCCCCACGGCATCCCGGCGTCGTAGTCGTCCCAGAAGCCGAAGGCGACGTCCCAGCCGTCCGCGGCGAGGCGCCGGCAGATGCCGTCCCCGATCGAGCCTGGACGACTGGCACCGGTGACGAAGACGACGGGTCGCATCCCGCGATGCTATCCGTTCCGGAGTTCTGCACGCGACACGCCGGGCGCGAGCGTGCAGAACTCCGGAAGCGATGGCGAGGGGCTACAGCACCTTCGAGAGGAAGCTGCGGGTGCGCTGGTGCTGCGGGTTGGCGAGCACCTCGCGCGGGTCGCCCGCCTCGACGACGACGCCGCCGTCCATGAAGACCAGCTCGTCCGCCACCTCGCGGGCGAAGCCCATCTCGTGCGTGACGACGACCATCGTCATGCCGGACGCCGCCAGCCCCTTCATCACGTCGAGCACTTCGCCGACGAGCTCCGGGTCGAGCGCCGAGGTGGGCTCGTCGAAGAGCATCAGCTTCGGGTCCATCGCCAGCGCTCGCGCGATGGCGACGCGCTGCTGCTGGCCGCCCGAGAGCTGCGACGGGTAGTGGTCGCCCTTGTCGGCGAGTCCGACCCTGGCGAGCAGCTCGTTCGCCCGCTCGATCGCGCGCGCCTTCGGCAGGCCCTTCACCCGGATCGGCGCCTCGATGATGTTCTCGAGCGCCGTCATGTGCGGGAACAGGTTGAAGCGCTGGAACACCATCCCGATCTCGCGGCGCTGGCGGTTCGCCTCCTTCGGCTTCAGCTCGTAGAGCTTGTCGCCGTGCTGCCGGTAGCCGACCACTTCTCCGTCGACGGAGAGGCGTCCCGCATCCACCCGCTCCAGGTGGTTGATGCAGCGCAGGAACGTGGACTTGCCGGAGCCGGAGGGGCCGATGATGCAGAGCACCTCGCCCGGCCTCACCGACAGGGAGATGGACTTGAGCACCTCGTTCGAGCCGAAGCTCTTCGAGACGCCCTCGGCCAGCACCATCGGGGTCACGGTCGTGTCGGTCATCCCTTGCCTCCCAGGTCGTTGCCGTCGGGAGCCCCGGCGGCGGGCAGCGCACCGGTGGCGAGCGCCGGCTCCTGCTTGTCGGGTCGCCGCGCGTTCACGCCGCGCGAGAACCGCTTCTCCAGGAAGTACTGCCCGATCATCAGGAGCGACGTGAACAGCAGATACCAGAGCGATGCAACGATCAGCAGCGGGATGGGCGTGTAGGTCACGGCCGAGATGTCGCGCGCGACGCCGTACAGGTCGGTGGTCAGCGGGATCGCCGCCACCAGCGACGTCGTCTTCAGCATCGAGATGACCTCGTTGCCGGTCGGCGGGATGATGACCCGCATCGCCTGCGGGATCACGATCCTGGTCATCGTCTGCCACCAGGACATGCCGAGCGCGGTCGCCGCCTCCTCCTGGCCGCTGTCGACCGAGAGCAGGCCGGCGCGCACGATCTCCGCCATGTACGCCGCCTCGTTGAGCGCGAGGCCGATGACCGCGATGATGAACGCGTTCTGCATGAAGCCCAGGTCGAGGTTCACGCCCAGGTTCGTCCATGGCACGCCGAGGAAGAGGTGCGGGTAGATCAGCGAGAACAGGCCCCAGAAGACCAGCTGCACGTAGACAGGCGTCCCGCGGAAGACCCAGAGGTACAGCCAGGCGATCGACTTCACCACCGGATTCGGCGAGAGCCGCATGACCGCGAGGATCAGGCCGAGGATGACGCCGATGATCATCGAGTAGACCGTCAGCTGGAGCGTCACGAGCGCGGCGGCGCTGATCCGCTTGTCGAACACGTACTTGCCCACGTACTGCCAGCCGTAGGCATCGCGCTGGGCGGCGTCCACGACGAACCACACCAGGAGCAGGATCAGCACGACGGCGAAGAAGATCCGCCAGGGGTGCCTGAGCTTGATCGCCTTGATCGGCTCGGACGGCGGGGCGCCGGCCGGCGACGGGACGGAACCCGTCGCCGGTCCGGCAGGGGTGCCCTGCGACATGGAACTCAGCCCTTCGAGGCGGCGTTGATCTCGGCGGTGGTCACGGCGCCGTCGGCGACGCCCCACTTGTCGAGGATCTTCTTGTAGGTGCCGTCGTCGATCAGCGCCTGGATGGCCTTCTGCAGCACCGGGGTGAGCTTCGAGTTCTTCGCGACCGGGATGCCGTACGGCGCCTCGTCGAAGGTCTTTCCTGCCTCCTGGAGCTTGCCGTTGGACTTGGAGATCGCGTACAGCGTCACCGGCGAGTCCGCGCTGAGCGCGTCGGCCTTGCCCAGGATGACGGCGTTGGTCGCGTCGTCCTGGTTGTCGTAGCGGAGCGCTTGGATCGGCTGCTTGCCTTCGTCCGTGCACTTCTTCGACTTGGCGGGGACCTCGTCGGTGTCCTCGTACGTCGTCGACTGCACGGCTACCTTCAGGCCGCAGGCGTTGTCGGGGTCGACGGTCTTGCCCTTGGCGGAGGCCCAGAGGATGCCGGCGTTGTAGTAGTTGACGAAGTCGACCTGCTGCTCGCGCTCGGTTGTGTCCGTGAACGAGGACATGCCGAAGTCGTCCTTGCCTCCGGTGACGCTCGGGATGATGTTGTCGAACTTCGCGATCGCGTAGTTCACCTTCAGCCCCAGCTTCGCGGCGATGGCGTTGGTGAAGTCGACCTCCCAGCCGACGGGCTGGCCGTTGTCGTCCTTGTACTCGTTCGGCGGGTACGTGTTGTCCATGCCGACGGTGAGGCTTCCGGCGGACTTGATCTTGTCGGGCAGCTGATTGGCGAGAGTGTCGTCCTTCTTCACACTGGACGCGGCGTTCGTCGTTGAACCGCCGGAGGGCGTGGAGTTGTCGACACAACCGGTCAGCGCGAGCGCGGCGACGGCGGCGAGAGCGACCGCAGGGGCCGCAATTCGGATGCGCATGATGGTAGTTATCCTTCTTCCTGGTGCAAGGTATGCAGGACGGGTAAGGGGAGAATACCCCAGGCTGCATGCATTGCATGCATACTAATTCGCGCGTGAAACGCCCCTTTTCCTGCACGTTTCGAGAACATTTCGTGTTTCATTGCGCGGATTCCGTCGTGGGCGACGCCGTGTGACGACCGAACCCGTCATCGCCCGCGTCCGGGTTAGGGTCGGGACGTGACCCAATCGCAACCCGGCCTCGCCAGCACCGCGCGTGTCGTCGTGACGCGCCCGGACGACCCGCTCGCCGCGCCCCTCGTCGAGGAGCTGTCGCGGGAGTACGACCAGCGCTACGGACTGAACGACGGCATCCCCTCCTCCGTCGAGCTGTCCCGCTACCCGGCTGAGCGTTTCACCGCCGAGCAGGGCGGCACGTTCCTGCTGCTGGTGGACGCCGACGGGCAGCCGGTCGCCGGCGGCGCGTTCATGCGCGAGGGCGACGGCGTCGTCGAGGTGAAGCGGGTGTGGACGCACTCCGGCTTCCGCCGCCAGGGCCTCGCCCGCCGCGTGATGACCGAGCTCGAGGCGGAGGCGGCCCGTCGGGGCGTGCACACCGTCGTCCTCACGACCGGCGCGCGTCAGCCCGAGGCCGTCGGCCTGTACCTCTCCCTCGGCTACACCCCGCTGTTCGACCTCGACGGCGACTGGGAAGAGGTCTCCTACCTCGGCTTCCGCAAGTCCCTCTGAGGGGCCGCCGAGCACAGGAAAAGTGTCGCGATCCCGGCCGGATCGCGACACTTTTCCTGTGCTCGGCCGCCTATGGGGCGAGGAGGGAGGCGGCGTGCCGGGTGAGGTCGGCGGCGGGGAGTGTGCGTGCGACGAGGTCGTCAAGGCCGCGGGCGAGCGGGGCGGTGCCCGCGCCGGTCGGCGTGACGCCCGTCACGGCGAGTGCGTCGGCGGCGTGCAGCGCCTCGACCGCGAGCACCTCGCCCGTGAGCGCAAGCGAACGCTGCAGAAGGCGCAGGGCCAGCGGGGAGAGCGAGGAATGGTCCTCGACCCCGGAGAGCGTCGTCGACGCGAGGGTCGCGGGCGCGGCCAGGTGCCGCACCTCGGCGGCGGCGTCCGCGGCCGCATAGAGGAGGAGTCCCGGGATGCGCGTGCGCCCGGCCGACCGCGCCGGCGCGAGCGCGGCCGAATGCGCGGCCGTGCGCCGCTCGGATGCCGCCGCAACGTGCGCGAGCGCCAGCCGCAGGTTCTCCAGCGCGAGCGCGAGCGGCAGCGCCTGGAAGTTGCCTCCCGAGACCATCCGGCCGCTCGCCGCGTCGACGACCGGGTTCTCCGCGCGCGCGGCGAGCTCCGTATCCACCTCGGCGCGCAGCCGCGCGACCGCCTCGCGGAGCGCGCCGTGCAGCTGCGGTGCGGAACGGAAGGCCAGCGGATCCTGCACCGACACCGTGCGATCGGCGTCGTGCAGGGCGCTGCCGTCGAGGGCGGCGCGCACCTCCGCTGCCGAGGCCATCTGGCCTGCTCCCCCGCGCGCTTCCGCGACGACGGCGGAGAAGGGGCTGAGATTGCCGGCCGGTCCGGATGCTCCCACCGCTTCGAGGGACAGCGCGACCGCACGATCCGCCGCCTCGCAGAGCCCCTCCGCCACTGTCACGGCCAGCGCTCCGACCCCGACGCTGTACGCATTGGAGCTGAGGGCGGCGAGCGCCTCGTGCGCCGCGAGCTCGATGGGCCGCAGCCCCGCCGCGACCAGGGCGCGCAGGGCCGGCTCGTCCGGAAGCACGCGCCCCTCCCCGGTGACCACCGCCGCCACCTCTGCGAGCATCGTCAGGTCGGCCGCGCCGACGCTGCCCCGCGATGGGATGCGCGGCGCCAGCCCCGCGTTCAGGATCCCGGCGTACGCCTCTGCGAGCTCGGGCCGCACCCCTGCGCCGCCGCGGGTGAAGCCCGCGAGCCGCGCGGCGACGACGGCACGCGCCTCCTCCGTCGGCAGCGGATCGCCGACGCCGCCGCGGTGGTTGGCGATCGTCCGGCGCTGGAAGGCGGCGAACTCGGCCGGGTCGACGGCCTCGTCCCTGCCCGCCCCGAGCCGCCTGTTGAGTCCGTAGACGGGCTCCCCCGCAGCGATGGCGCGCTCGACGACCGCGCGGGACGCGACCAGCACCTCCAGCGCGTCGGCCCCGAGCTCGACGCGCTCGCCGGCCGCGATCGCGACGATGTCGTCCACCGTCGGCGGCCGGTCGCCGAAGCGGACGACCATCAGAAGTCCAGCAGGTTCTGCCGCAGTCCGCCGTCGCCCAGCTCCTCGCGCAGCACCCCGCGCCGGCGGAGCGCCGGGACCAGCGGGTCGAGCGTCCGGTGCACGTTCGCGGGATGCACCTGCCCGGTGAACAGGAAGCCGTCGCCGCCCACGGCCTCGCCCAGCTCGGCGAGGTGGTCGGCCACCTCGTCGGCGGTGCCGACGATCGCCAGGCCGTCCTTCTTCGCCCTGGTCTGCAGGATCTCGCGCAGCGTCGAGCCCTCCGGGGCCGAGCGCACGAAGTTCTCCAGCGTGCCGCGATTGCTGTTCGTCGAGACCTCCGGGAGCGGCGCGTCCAGATCGAACGTCTTGAAGTCGACGCCCGAGAGGTAGGAGATGGACTGCAGCTGCTCGTCGATCGCGGCCTGCGTCAGCTCCGCCCGGGCGGCACGGACGCTCGCCGTCTCCTCGGCGTTGGCGGTGAGGATCGGCTGGACGACGAACAGCACCCGGATCGCGTCCGGGTCACGGCCGTGCTCGGCCGCCACCGAGCGGATGCCGTCCCGGTACTCGCGCATCCGCTCCGGGGTCGAGGCGAGGGCGAGCACCACGTCGGAGTTCTTGCCGGCGAAGTCTCGGCCGCGGCCGGAGGCGCCCGCCTGCACCATCACCGGCTCCTCCGCCGCCGGGGCGGTGTTCAGCGGCCCGCGCACGCGGAAGAACCGGCCCTCGTGGTCGATCGTGTGTACCTTGCGGAAGTCGGCGTAGACGCCGTTCGCGGCGTCCTCGACGATGGCGTCCGGCTCCCAGCTGCGCCAGAGCTTGCGGACGACCTCGACCCACTCGTCAGCCCGGTCGTAGCGCAGGTCGTGCTCGACCTGCTTGTCGAGACCGTAGTTCTGCGCCGCCAGATCGGAGCCGCTGGTCACCACATTGAAACCGAGCCGGCCGCCCGCGAAGTGCTGCAGCGTGCTCAACAGCCGGGCCGCGGAGAACGGCTCGTAGAAGCTCGCGCTCAGGGTCGGCACGACGCCGAGGCGGCTCGTGGCGCCGAGCAGGTACGGAACCAGGGGCAGCGGGTCGTGCTTGGGGACGAAGCGGGCGGCCGCGAGGTTCACCTCGGCCGTCCCGCCGTAAGTGTCGGGGACGGCGACGCCGTCCTCGATGATGAACAGGTCGAAGCCGGCGCCCTCGAACGCGCGCGCCGCGTCCTGATACACGGGAGGCTGCCGCCAGTCGTAGCCGATGCCGTACGTGGGATCGCCCCAGCCCTGGACGCCGAAGCCCGCGCCGAGGAACCAGCCGAAGTGCAGAAGTGCCATGGGTTGCGCCCGTCGCGCCTTTCGTCAGTCGGCGCCGACGCCCGCGGCGGTGAGCCACGCGTCGTCGAACGCCTTGGTGAGGTAGTTGATCCCGCCGTCCGGGGCGATGGCCGCGATCACGGAGTCCGGTGCCGCCTCCCTGGCCAGCCGCAGCGCTGTCGCCACCGCGAGCGCGGACGACGGCCCGAGCAGCAGCGCCTCCTCGGCGGCGAGCCGGCGGAGCGTCCGATAGACGACCCCGTCCTCGATCGTGTGCACCTCGTCCACGACTGCCGGATCGAAGGTGTCCGGCCAGAAGTCGCGCGGCCACGCCGTGCCGACGCCGTCGACGAGGATGCGGCCGGCCTGTCCTCCGCCGTAGGTCGAGCCGACCGGGTTGGCGCCGACGACGCGCACGCGGCCGTCGCTGACCTCCTTGAGGTACCGGCCGGTGCCGCTGACGGTCCCACCGGTGCCGATGGACGCCACGAAGTGGGTGATCCGACCGCCGGTCTGCCGCCACAGCTCCGGCCCGGTGCCGCGGTAGTGCGCCTCCGGGTTCGCGGCGTTCGCGAACTGGGCGGGCCGCCAGGCGCCCGGGGTCTCGGCCGCGATGCGGTCGGCGACGGCCCGCGGGTTCGCCGGGTCGTCCGGCCCCGCCTCCCAGTCGGCCTCGACCAGCCGTGCGCCGTAGGCGGCGAGCACCTTGCGCTTCTCGTCCGAGATGTCGGAGCTGTGCACGATCACGACGGGATGCCCGGTGAGCCTGCCGATCAGGGCCAGGCCGATCCCGGTGTTGCCGCTGGTCGCCTCGACGATCGTCGCCCCGGGTGCCAGCGCGCCGGCTGCCTCCGCCGTGCGGATCATGTTCAGCGCGATGCGGTCCTTCGACGAGCCGCCGGGGTTGCGGCCCTCGAGCTTCACGAGCACGCGCGACTCGAGACCCGCGGGCAGCGCGTGCAGCTCGACCACGGGTGTGTTGCCGATCAGCGCCGCGGCGGAATCGCAGACCTCGCCCAGGGGCAGATTCCCGGGGGCGTCGGCGGCGCGGAGGTGGAGCGTGGTCATGCAGGAACGATAGGCGCGCATCCTGGGATGCGCACCCGCTGTTGCCCCGTATTACAGGGCGGCCGCGCTCAGGCCCCGGTCGCGACCGGGCGGGACGGGTCGTTGGACCAGGCGGAGAACGAGCCGGGATACAGCGCGGGCACCGGGAGTCCCGCCGCTTCGAGCGCGAGCGCGGCGTGGGCGGCGGTGACACCGGACCCGCAGTAGACGCCGACCGCGGTGTCCGGGCCGACACCGAGCGCCGCGAAGTGCGCGGCCAGCTCCGGCGCCGCGAGCATCCGCCCGTCGGGCGCCAGCGTGGCGGAGGTCGGCGCGCTCACCGCCCCGGGGATGTGCCCGGCGCGCGGGTCGACCGGCTCCACCTCGCCGCGGAACCGCTCGCCGGCGCGGGCGTCCAGCAGCACCCCGCGCCCGGGCAGCGCGGCCGCCGCGTCGGCGTCGAGCGTCGGAAGCGCGCCGAACCGCAGCCGGATGTCGCCGGGCTCCGGACGCGCTCCCTGCGCCCCCAGCCGGCCGCCGGCCGCGACCCAGGCCTCGAGACCGCCGTCGAGGACGCGCACGTCGCTGACGCCCGCGTGCCGGAGGAGCCACCACAGCCGGGCGGCCGAGGTGCCGGAGACGGCGTCGTAGACGACGACGGCATCGCCGCTCCGGAGTCCCCAGCGCCGAGCCGCCGCCTGGAAGTCGGCCTCATCCGGAAGCGGATGCCGGCCGTCCGTCGGCTCGCCGTGGCCGGCGAGTTCGGTGTCCAGGTCGACGTATACGGCAGAGGGAATGTGGCCCTTCGCGAACTCCTCTGCCCCGGGAGGACCGCCGAGCTTCCAGCGGACGTCGAGCACCCGGGGCGGTGCGGTGGATGCGAGGAGGCCGGCGAGCTCGGCTGCGTCGATCAACGGGGTCACCGGACCATCCTCGCATCCACGGGTCAGCAGCGCTTCATCCCGGCCACGGCATCGGAGACGGAGCCGGCCCCGCCGAGCAGGGTGATCGCGGTGGTCTTCCAGCCGCCCATGGTGAGCGCGGTGGCGTTCGCGACGCAGGTCGGCAGGGTGATCAGCATCGGCTGGTGCAGGGCGCCCGCGAGGGCGGAGCCGACCAGCGCGTCCGGATAGTTCAGGCCGCTGGCCAGCAGCACCGTGCCGCCGCTCCCCGCGGGGAAGGCGGCCTGCGCAACGGCCTGCGACGTGCTGAACCGGTCCGGCCCGCTGTACCGGTGCAGGTTGGCCGCGCTACCCGTGACGAGGCCCGCCAGCTGGGTGTAGATCGGCGCCGTGACCACACCGGTTCCGCCGACCACCGAGATGGCGGCGGGGTGCAGGCTCTGGATGAAGGCCTTCGTCGTGGCGTCGAGGGTGTTCGCGTTGCCGGGGATCGTCAGCACGGGCGAACCGTTGAAGGCACCGGCCGCGGAGGCCGACAGCGAGTCGGGGAAGTCCTGGCCGGTCGCGATGTAGAGGTTCGCGATCGGCGTGCCGGTGTACGCACCCGCGACGACGGCGCGCGCCGTCGCATACCGGTCGGCGCCCTGTCGCCTCTCGACGGTGGCGTCCGGGAGGAGGGTCCTCAGGCTCTTCTCGACACCGGCCGACACCGCGCCCGTGCCGCCGACGATGATCACCTTCCCCGGGTTCAGGCGCTGCACCTCCGTCCCGATGACGGTGGGCAGGGTGGTGGGCTTGGTGAGCAGCACAGGGCCGCCCTCCGCGGCGGCGGCCGGACCTGCCACGAGGGCATCCGGGAAGTTCTCGCCGCTGGCGATGTACACGGTCTTCACCGGGGTCGACGAGTCAGGGAACCCGGCCTGCGAGACCGCCGCGGCCGTCGCGTACCGGTCAAGGCCCGAGAGACGGCGGGAGGAGACCGAGCCGACCTGCACGGCCGCGGTGGTGGTCGCCGACGCGCTGTTCGCGCCGTAACGGGAGACCGCGGTGACCAGGTGCATCCCAGCAGTGACGGAGGTGGCGGGCACGCTCCAGGTGCCGTTGGCGGCGACCGGCGCGGTGCCGATGGGCGTCCCGTCGACGGAGACGGACACGGAGTCCGCCGTCGTCGCGTTGGTGAGCTTGCCGGTCACCGCGGCGGAACCCGCCGCCCCGGCGGAGGTCGCGACCGTCGGCGCGTCCAGCTGCACCGCCGGCTCCCAGTCCGGGTGCGCGCTCATCACGCTGTCCGGCGCGCCCTGCATCGGGAAGACCGTGGAGAAGGCGCCCTTGTCCTTGCACGCGACGGAGGACCACGACCCGGCGGAGTTGATGCCGACCGCGTAGTTGCCGATCATCGCCGCGCCGCCGCTGTCGCCGTGGTACATGCACATCGTGGTGACCACCGAGTTGACCGTCTTGGTGTCGTCGACGGTCACCGTCTCGTTCACCGCGACGACCTTGCCGCAGGTCCAGCCGGTGGTGCGTCCGGACTTGCAGATCGAGGCGCCATTGGTGGCGGTGATCGTGCCGCGCACCGGAAGGGTGCTGCCGTTCCAGGTGGAGGTGAGCGGGCGAGGTGTCTGCGCGCCGCCGGTCACCGGGATGATGCCGGCGTCGCGTCCGCCTCCGAACTGGAAGGACGTGGAGTCGAGGTTGCCGATCGGCAGGCCGGCCGCGGTCGCGTCCTGGTTCGGCTTGGTCTGGTTGTAGCGGTAGGCCGTCACTGGGTCGGCGGGAACCGGGTCGTTCGCGAGCAGGCAGTGGCCGGCCGTGACGAGCGCCTTCGCGCCCGAGCGGTATCCGTTGAAGCCGGTCGAGCAGATGGAGATGTAGTCGGCGTTCAGCTCGAGGTACCAGCCCTGGCCGTTGTCCAGGTTGTCGTACGACGAGAAGGAGGTCGAGACCTCCGGCGCCGTCGGTGGCGTCGCGGCGGTCGGGTCGGCGCCGAGGGCCGAGACCGCGCGCTCCTGTGTGGCGCTCGTCGTGTGCACGCGGATCGTCGTGTCGTCGATCCAGACGTCGGCGGCCTTGACGCCGCTCTTCTCGAGCGCCGGCAGGATGTTCGAGGCCGTCGCGGCCGTCTGCGCCTGGTCGAGGTAGTGCTGGGGCGAGATGCCGAGGTCGCGCTGGACCGCCGCGCTCAGGCCCTGCGGCAGGTCGGACGGTCCGCCCGGCTGCGGCGTCGTGTCGGCTGCGCCGCCCGGGCCCGGTGCCGGCGCCGGGGCCGGGGTACCGGTGTCGGCGGGTGTCGACGGCTTCGGCGCCGTGAGCCCTGCCGGTTCCGCCTGTCTGCCGACGGCCTGCGGTGCGGTGGGCGCGCTCGCGCACCCCGCAAGCAGACCGATCGCCGCGACCAGAGTCACGGCCGCACCTGCGCGACGAATCATCGTTCCCCCTTGAGATAGGCGGGCTCGAGCGCCGAGCCCAGGTGCATCCTAGTGGGGCCGAAATACCTGCAGACGCGCAAAAACGGGTGACTTCGAGAATTGGAAGCCACCCGTTCGTGCGGGAACCCTGCCTGCGGTGTCTCCGCTCAGCGGCCGGTGGACGCCTTCGCGTTGGACTCGTACGAGGTGTTCGTGGACTCGAAGAAGTTCACGAGCTCCAGCGTGTCGTTGGCGGTCGCCATCCACTTGGCCGGGTTGGAGACCTTGTACTCGGCCTCGAAGCCCAGCTCCTCCAGGCGGCGGTCGGCCAGGTACTTGACGTACTGGTTGATGTAGTTGGCGTTCAGGCCCAGGATGCCGCCGGGCAGGAGGTCGCGGTTGTACTGCTCCTCCATCTCCACGGCGTCCAGGATCATCTGCTTGATCTCGGCGGCGAACTCCGGGGTCTGCAGGTCCGGGTTCTCCTCGAGCACCGTGAGGATGAGGTTGATGCCGAACTTGAGGTGCAGCGACTCGTCGCGCACCACCCAGTCGATCAGCGAGCCGAAGTTGCGCAGCAGGTTCCGCTGACGGAACGAGAGCGCCACCATGAAGCCCGAGTAGAACCAGATGCCCTCGAGGATCACGTTGTACGCGATGAGGTTGCGGATGAAGTCCTGCTTGCCCTCGGTCGTCGTGATGTCCAGCGCCTGCTCGGTCATCCGCTTGATGAAGGTGACCTCGAACTCCTCCTTCTTCGCCATCGACGGCACGTCGACATGGGAGTTGTATGCCTGCTCGCGGTCGATCGGGAACGTCTCGAGGACGTACTCGAACGACATGCAGTGGTTCGCCTCCTCCCACATCTGCTTGGCGAGGTAGAGGTGCGCCTCGGCCGCGTTGATGTAGGGATACACGCCGAAGGCGAGGGCCTTGTTCACGAGGAGCTCGTTCGGGTTGAAATAGCTCATCAGGAAGGTGACCGCGTGACGCTCCTCGTCGGTCATCTTCTTGAAGTCCGCGATGTCCTCGCCCAGCTGGATCTCGTTCGGGAACCAGGTGTTCGCGACGGCCTGGTCGTACAGGTCCATCGCCCACTGGTATTTGACCGGCTTCAGCAGCAGGCCCTCTTCAATTCCCGTTCCCAGGATGCCCATGGTGTTTCTCTCTCCTCGCTCACTTCTACTTGCTCACCGGCTGACGAGCAGCAGGACTCCACTCACCGGCATTCCCGTTCCCAGGATGCCCATGGTGTTTCTCTCTCCTCTATTGCTCAGGCTCGGTTGCCGGGTCGGGTCACTGGCAGGACTCGCACTGCAGGTCGTCCATCGGGTCGACCGGCACGTAGTACTCCTCGACGCGGGTGCTGTTCATCACTTGTCACCTCCCGCGGTGTTGGTGCTCAGGCCGCCGAAGCCGAACCCGCGGCGGGCGGGAGCAGCGGGGGCCGGAGCCGATGCGCTCTCGGCGGCCGGGGTGGCGGGCGCGGCAGCACCGACGCTCGCGAAGCCCTTGCGTCCTCCCGAGATCTCCTCGGACTTGTTGACCTTGACGGTCGACTGCTCGGCCTGATGACGCGGCTTCATGTGCAGGTAGTAGGTCGTCTTGACGCCCTTCTCCCACGCGGCGTAGTAGATGTCCATCATGTCGCCGAGGTCGCGCGTCTCGAGGTACATGTTGCGGCTGATCGCCTGGTCGATCCACTTCTGGGCGCGGGCCGCCACCTCGATGAAGGCATACGGCGAGAGCTGGAAGCTGGTCTTGAAGGCGGCCTTGATCTCGTCCGGGATGGCCGCGATGCCCTGGATGTCGCCCTGCGAGCGCAGGATGGACTCGCGGGTCTCCTCCCAGAGGCCGCGCTCCTGCAGCGCGCTGACCAGGTTGCGGTTGACCTCGAGGAACTTGCCCGAGGAGGTCGAACGGCTGAAGATCTGCGAGAACTGCGGGTCGAAGCCGGGGGTGGTGCCGGCGACGAGACCGATGGACGCGGTCGGCGCGATGGCCATGAGGGTCGCGTTGCGCATCCCGCCCTTGACCTTCTCGCGGAGGCGGTCCCAGTCGAGGCGGATCGTGCGGTCCACCGTGATCGGGGTGCCGCGGTCGGCCTCGGTGAGCGCGATCGAGTCGTACGGCACCAGGCCCTGCGACCAGCGCGATCCCTCGAAGTTCGGGTACGCGCCGCGCTCCTGGGCGAGGTCGGCGCTCTCGTCGATCGCCGCGTACGAGACGTGCTCCATGATCTCGTCGATCAGGGCGTACGCCTCCTCGCTCTCGTAGCTGAGGCCGAGCTTCTCGACGACGTCGGTGAAGCCCATCACGCCGAGACCGATCGCGCGGTTCTGCTGGTTGGAGAAGTCCGCCTCCGGGACGCTCGACACCGTGATGTCGATGAGGTTGTCCAGCTGGCGGACCGCCTGGCGGGCGCTCTCCTCGATGCGGGCGAAGTCCATCTTGCCGTCGACCAGGTGACGCGACAGGTTGATCGAGGCCAGGTTGCAGACGGAGACGTTGTCACGGTCCTGCGGCAGCGTGATCTCGGTGCAGAGGTTGGAGAGGTGGATCGTGCCCGTGTTGTTGTTCAGGGCGCGGTTGTTGATGGTGTCCTTCCAGGTCAGCCACGGGTGGCTGGTGGTCTGCAGGCTCATCAGGATGTCCTTGAACTGCGACCGCGCACTGATCTTCTTGAACATGCGCAGGTTGCCGGCCTCGGCCTCGTCGACGTAGTGCTGGTAGCGCTCCGAGAACTCCTTGCCGTAGAGCTCGTTGAGGTCGGCGACCTCCAGCGGGTCGAAGAGGTACCAGTCCTGGTCGTTCTGCACGCGCTTCATGAACTCGTCGCTGATCCACACCGCCGTGTTCGCCGTGCGGGTGCGGCGGTACGGGTCGCCCGAGTTCTGGCGCAGGTCGAGGAACTCCGGGAAGTCCATGTGCCAGTTCTCCATGTAGAAGCAGAGGGCGCCGAACTTCTTGCCGCCGCGGCTGACCGCGCGCAGCACCGAGTCGATGGTGTGCATGAACGGGATCGGGCCCGTGGAGGTGGTGTTGTTGGAGCGGATGGGCGAGCCCTGGGCGCGGAGCTTGGTGACCGAGAGGCCGATGCCGCCGGTGCCCTTGGTGAGCCACATGACGTCGCGGACCGACTTGGCGATGTGCTCGATGTCGTCCTGCATCTCCATGACGAAGCAATTAGAGAGCTGCGGGTAGGCGGTGCCGGCGTTCACCAGCGTGGAGCCGGCGGCCAGGTACTCGAGCTTCGACATCTTGTCGTAGAACGCGATCGCGTGGCTGGTGGGGTCGGCCTCGTTGAGGGAGAGGCCCATCGCGATGCGCATCCAGAAGTACTGCGGGACCTCGAGGGAGTCGCCGTTGCGCGCCTTGATGCCGTAGCGGTTGTTGAGGGTCACGACGCCGATGTACTTGAGCAGCTCGTCGCGCGACGGGTCGAGGTAACCGGCGAGGCGGTCGAGGTCGAAGAGGCCCGTGAAGCGGGAGTCGAGCAGGGTCTCGGAGACGCCGCGCTCGATGTACGCCCGGAAGTGGGAGGTGTGCAGCTCGACCAGCTCGTCGAAGCTCTCGTAGTCGCCGAGGACGCGCTTGTAGATCGTCTTGAGGAGCAGGCGCGCGGCCACCGTGTCGAACGCGGGGTCGTCCTTCACATTCTGGAGGGCGACCTGGATGACCGCCTCGTCCAGCTGCTGGGTGGTGATGCCGTCGAACAGGGTCAGCTCGAGCTCGCTCGCGATCTGGGTGACCCAGGTGATGTTCTCGTCCAGCCCGGCGGCGGCGTGCTCGATCGCCAGGTTGATCTTGTTCGCGTCGTACGGCTCGCGCTCGCCGTTGCGCTTCACGACAGTGATAGCCACGTTCTCTCCCTCTCGATGCGCCGCTCCCGTGAGCGGCCAGGCCTTGCGGATCCACGCCCGATCATCCCCGGGAACCGGTCGGTGCGTCTCCGTGCTGAACCACTATATAGCGGGCCCCCGACATTTCCATGCCCCCACATCTAGTGGGCGTGTCATCCACAGATGTGGGAAAGTTATGCACATTTCCACACCCTCTCGCGACGCCTCCCGGCCTCTTTCGGAGTCGGTGCCGACCGATAGAGTTGGAGGATTGTGAGCAGCTACTCGAGCCTTCTGAAGACGCCGGGCGTCGCGCGGATCATCGCCGCCCAGCTGACCGCCCGGTTCCCCTTCGGCATGCTCTCGCTGGCGTTCCTGCTCCACATCGAGCGCATCCACCACTCCTACGGAGCGGCCGGACTCGTGCTCGGCGCCATGAGCATCGGTCAGGCGATCGCCGGCCCGATGACGAGCCGCCTGATGGGCGTGCTCGGCATGCGCGCCGTGCTGTGGACGACGCTCGCCTTCTGCGCCGCGGCGGTCGCGGCGATCGGCGTCTTCGTCATGCCGATCCCGCTCACGATGGCCGTCGCGTTCTTCGCCGGTCTCAGCATGCCGCCCATCCAGCCGGCCGTGCGCACGATCTACCCGAAGATGGTCAACTCCCGGCAGCTCACCCCGCTGTTCTCGCTGGACGCGTCGTCGCAAGAGATCATCTGGATCGCCGGCCCGGTCGCGATCACGTTCGTCTCAACGCAGATCGGCACCGTCGAGGGCATCCTCATGTCGGTGGCGATCATGCTGCTCGGCGGCTTCTGGTTCATCGCGTCGCCCGAGGTCGGGCGCGTGCGCATCCCGCGCAGCAAGCGGCGGTTCGGGGTGGTCCTGACCCGCCCGCCCGTGCTGCTCGCGACCGTCGTCGGCTTCCTGCTCATCGGCTCGTGCTCCGCTGTCGAGGCCGGTGTCGTCGCGACCTTCGGCGAGGGGTCGCCGCTCGCCGGAATCGTGCTGGCGATCTGGTCGCTCGGCTCTCTGGTCGGCGGCCTTGCGTTCGGCCACGTGCCGATCGGGCCCTGGGCGACCGCACGCCGGATGCTCATCGTGTTCGTCGGCATCGTGCTCTCCACGTTCATGCTCTGGTCGTGGTGGGGCCTGTCGATCACGCTCCTCATCGCCGGTCTCGGCATCGCGCCCGCGCTCGCGGTGCTGTTCGCGATCGTCTCGGCGAGCGTGAAATTCTCCGACACCGCCGAGGCATACGGCTGGGTCGGCACCGGACAACTGATCGGCGCCGCGCTCGGCTCCGCCGTCGCCGGCTTCCTCATCGACTCCAGCGGGGCAATAGGCGCGTTCTGGGTCGCCGGCGCCTTCGCACTGGTCGGCTTCGTGGTCCCGGCCCTCGCGCACCGCTTCCACCCCGACCTGCGCGGCCGCGACGCCTCCCCGATCCCGGACACCGAGCCGGTCCCGGTCCAGCCCTCGTAGCTCTTCGTGAGTCGCTCGTTGTTGCTGTCGACACGCCGGCAGCATCCGCAACAACGAGCAACTCACCGTGGGAGCTGTGGATAGGTCCCCCGGGGATTCACGTGGGTGCGAGGGTGGGGGGATGCCAGCTGAGCACGTGTTCTCGACGACGGACGGGCGTCGCAACGGCCTGACCCCGGCGCAACTCCGGTCGCGCGCATTCCTGCGTCCGATCCGCGGCGTACGTATCTCCGCCGAATCGGACGAATTCGAGGCACGCCTTATGGCGTTCGCGGTGCACCGTTCCTGGAGGGACTTCGTCTTCAGCCACAGCACGGCCGCCCGCCTCCTCGGCATCCCGCTGCCGCTCTATTGCGGTCGGGATGTCCACGTCAGCGTCCCCGCGGGCGCCCGAGCCCCCGCGATCAGCGGATACGTCGGACATGCTCTCACCCGCTGGTCGGTGACGGAGGTGGGAGGATTCCCCGTCACCTCGCCGGCGCAGACCTGGCTCGACCTGGCGACCATGCTGCATCCCGAGGATCTCGTCATCGCCGGCGACCACCTCGTCGGCGCGAAAGCTCCGCTCGCGACCGTCGAGGAGCTCCGCGCAGCGATCGCGGCATCGGCCGGTCGACGCGGTTCCGGTCGCGCGCGATCGGCGCTTGATCGCGTGCGGATCGGTTCCGAGTCGCCCGGCGAGACCCGGCTCCGCCTGCTGATCGCGGACGCGGGCCTTCCTGAGCCGGTCCTCAATCACAACATCCTCGACCCCGGCGGCGCATTCATTGCCCGAGTGGACCTCGCCTATCCGGAGCGACGCGTCGCGCTGGAATACGAGGGTGACATCCATCGCGTCGACCGCCGCACCTGGATGAATGACATCTCCCGTCGCGAGCGCGTCGAGGATCTGGGATGGCGGATGATCCGCATCACCGCGGACGATCTGCACCGCCCTGCGCCCCTCCTCATTCGCATCCGCCGTCTCCTCAGCACGCGCCCCACACGCTCCTCCAAGTGAGTCGCTCGTCGTTGCGGTCGCCCACGGCGTGTCGACCGCAACGACGAGCGACTCACGGGGACTTACGAGAGGAGGCGGGTCACCAGCGGGGGTGGATGGCGGCGCGGAAGTGGGTGTCGTAGAGGGAGTGGACGGCGGCGTCGAAGCCGTCGGGGAGGCGCACGGCGGCCGCGGCCGCGTTGGCGCGGGCCTGCTCGGGCGAACGTGCGCCCGGGATGACCGAGGTCACGCCATCCTGCGCGACGATCCACGCGATCGCGGCCTGGGCGGGGGTCGCGCCCTCCGGCACGAGGGCCGCGAACTCGCGCGCGGCACGCACGCCCGTCTCGAAGTCGACGCCGGAGAAGGTCTCGCCGACGTCGAACGCCTCGCCGTGGCGGTTGTAGCTGCGGTGGTCGTCCGCGGAGAACTCGGTCGTCTCGCTGTAGCGGCCGCTCAGCAGGCCTGATGCCAGAGGAACGCGGGCGATGATCCCGACCCCCGCCTCCCGGGCGGCCGGGAGCACCTCATCTAGCGGCTTCAGCCGGAAGGCGTTCAGGATGATCTGCACGCTCGCCGTGCCGGGCCGGGCGATCGCAGCGAGTGCCTCGGCGCAGGTCTCCACGCTGACGCCGTAGTTCGCGATCGCGCCGTCGGCGACCAGTGTGTCCAGCGCGTCGTGGACCGCATCGGAGGAGAACACCGGCGTCGGCGGGCAGTGCAGCTGGACGAGGTCGAGCGTGTCGACGCCGAGGTTGCGGCGGGAGCGATCCGTCCAGTCGCGGAACTTCGCGAGCGTGAAGTTCGCGGGGTCCTGCTCCTCGCGGCGGCCCATCTTGGTCGCGACGGTCAGAGGCAGCTCGGGGTGCGCGGCTCGATAGCGCCCGATCAGCTGCTCGCTGCGCCCATCGCCGTAGACGTCCGCGGTGTCGAAGAAGGTGACACCGGATGCGGTGGCCGCGTCGAGCACGGCCATCGCGTCGGCCTCCGACACGTCGCCCCAGTCGGCGCCGAGCTGCCAGGTCCCGAGTCCGACGACGGAGACCTCGCGGCCCGTCCTGCCAAGCGTGCGCTGTTCCATCCCGTCAGCCTAAGCGGCACCACGCGAGTACGCGGAAAGTGCGCCGAAAACCGCCGAGTACGCGGATCATCCACGTACTCGGCGGTTCGGGTGGTCAGGCCGCGGCCTCCGTGACCTCCTGGTTGCGGAAGTGCCCGGCCAGCATCGCGACCACCCCGACCGCGGCCCAGCCCAGCAGCACGAGCCACGGGAACGCGGTGGAGGCGTCCGGGAAGTAGGAGAGGTCGCGCAGCAGCGTCACGGATGCGCCAGGAACGAACCACTGCCCGATCTCGCCCCACGGCCCCACGAGGAACTGCAACGGCTGCGCCGCCGACGAGATCGGGTTGCCGACGAGCACCGTCAGCACCGCTCCGACCGCGATGCCCGGGCGGCCGAGCAGCGCGTTCATCCCGACGATGAACGCGGCGGTCGCGAACAGCGACAGCCCGACGGCGAGCGCGTTGAGCCAGAAGCTCCCCTGCAGGATGCCGAACCAGCCCTGCATGATACCCACGATGGCGAGGCCTCCGACGGCGGCGTACGCCGCCACGACCGTGAGCCGCCGCCAGCTTCCTGCCACCAGCAGCGAGATGAGCAGACCGCCGATCATCCCGCCCAGGACGAGCGGGAACGCCGCCGCCGTCAGTCCTACCCCGCGGGAGTCGGTGGAGGCGAGCGGCACGACGTCCGTGACGGGCACCGTGATCGTGGGTGCCGCAGTGCCGGCAGGCGCTCTCCCTGCGGCGATCGCCTGCTTCACGGCCGCAGCCGCCTGGGCGTTCGCCTGCTCCTGCAGTGTGCCAGCCACCCCGGTGAGCAGCTGGGTCACCGCCGCCCCGTTCGCCGACGCGGTCAGCACCTCGGGCTTGTCGCCGAGGATGATCGCGCCGTAGACGTCCCTGGTGCGGATGCGGTCGACCGCATCCTGCCTCGTCGAGACCGCGGTCACGTCGAACGCGCCGTCGGCGGCCGCGTCGAGCTGCTTCTCGACCGCGCTCACCTGCGCGGCCGGGCCGGCGATCGCGATCGGGAGGTCCTTGACCGAGGAGGTGACCGTCGGCCAGAGGAACGCGAGCAGGAGCACGACGACGGCCGCGGCGGCGCCGAGGGCGAGCACGAGGGCGCGCGGCCACGGCGTGCGCGGGCCGCGCGGGCCTGGCGCGCCGGGCGCCGGCGGTCGACCGTCCGCGGTCTGGGGCGGAGCGGCGAGGGAGGTGTCGGTGACCATGATGAACTCCAAACAAAACGAATACTCGTTCTTTATGGTGAGTCCGCGACACGGTATTGTCAAGAACGATCATTCTTTTTGCGCACGCATCGTGCACGACGGAGGAGCAAGGGATGCCGAAGGTCACGGAGGAGCACCGCGTCGCCCGCAAGCACCAGATCGCCCGGGCTGCGCTCCGCTGCTTCGCCCGCAACGGCTTCGCGGCCACCTCGATGGCTGACATCATCGCCGAGTCCGGGCTGTCGGCCGGAGCGATCTACGGGCACTACAAGAGCAAGGACGAGCTGATCGCGCTCGCGGTGTCCGAGATCCTGGACGCGCGCTTCCTCGAGGTCGCGGAGATCCGCGCCCAGGACCCGCTGCCCGCGCCGGGCGAGGTCGTCCGCACGCTCGTCACCGGCATCCTCACGCAGATCGGCGAGGTCCAGCTGCTGATCCAGGTGTGGGGCCAGGTCCCCATCAACCCCGAGCTGCGCACGATGGCCGCCGCGGTCGGCGGCCGCGTCCGGACGATGTTCGCCGACTACCTCACACAGTGGTTCGGCCGCGACCGCTCCCCCGCCGAGGCGCGGGCGCTCGGCGAGCGGTACTGCTCGCTGTACGTCGGGATCGTGCAGGGCTTCATGACGCAGACCGTGCTCTTCGAGGACTTCGACGGCGACGCGTATCTGGATGCGGTGAGCGCCATCCACCTGGCCGGCTGACGCCCCCGCTCCTCGGCCGTCAGCCGCACGCCGCGGCGACCACCCGCGCGAGCCGCTTGCGGATGATGTGGTCGTTCGCCTCCACCCGGTGCATCGTCACGTGCCGCATCGTCTCGATCACGGCGAGGCTGCCGGGCGCGATGAACGCATCCAGCGTTCCGTAGACGACCTGCACGGGCACCCGCACCCTGGAGAGATCGCTGACGACCGTCTGCCGTTCGATGCAGTTCTCCAGCGAGCGCACGAACGGCGTCCAATTGCGCTCGGTGATCTCGAAGACGCCCTTGATCGGCAGCATCCGGGCGAGGATGCCGGCGTTGCGGATGGTGAAGTCCTTATTGGCGCGGAGGAACTCGTACGCGCGCAGGTAGGCGCTCACCCGGCTGCGGACGCGCCGGTCGCCGATCTCGGCCGGGCTGCCGTAGATCGGCGGGCCGACGAGCACCAGACGGGACAGGGCGGAGGGATGCTGAGCGGCGTAGCGCGTGACGATCAGGCTCCCGAGCGAGTGCCCCACGAGCACGAACGGCTCGCGCAGCCGCAGAGACCGAAGCGTCCTTGCCAGGGCCGCCTCGTGCTCCTCGATCGTGTACCGGGCGTCGGCGGGGGCGGGCGAGCGCCCGAAGCCGAGGATGTCGATGGAGATCACCCGGTGCGTCGGCTCGAGAAGCGGCACGAGGTTCTGGAAGGTGACGGACGACGACGCGATCCCGTGCACGAGCACGACCACCGGACCCTCGCCCTCGTCGCCCGCGATGTGCAGCAGCGGAGCGCGCCGGAGCAGACGGTCCAGCGCGCGGCCCAGCCGCCCCCGCTCGGCCACTAGGTGCTCCGCTCGTCCGGCCACCACGACGGGGTGAGCCGCGCCACCAGGGCGAGGAACGCGTCGACGTCGCGCGGCCGCGGACGGCTCAGCCAGACGTCGATCGCACCGATGATGCCGTCGGCGAGGTAGCGCTCGATGGTGCGGCGGTCGATGTCGTCGGCGGCGGGCACCGAGACGCTGCGCTGGTCGAGCAGCAGCTCGATGGACCCCTGGAAATGCTCGCTGAGCATGGCGTGCAGGCTCGCGTCCCCGCTCTCGGCGCCGAGGCCGCGGCGGTAGATCGCGTCGTGCGCGTCCACGTGCTGCAGCACCGCCCTGGTGACCCCGCTGACCGCGGCGACCGCGTCCTCCGGCGCCACATCGACGAGGTAGGAGGCGCGGAGCTCATCCAGGTCGGCGCGGAGAACCCGCCGCAGCAGCTCCGCCGGCGACGACGCGTACGTGTAGACGGTCGATCGGTGAACGCCCGCCGCGGCGGCGAGGCCGGAGACGGTGACCTCGGTGATGGGGCCTGCGGTGGCGAGATCCTGGACGGCGGCGCTCAGGCTCGCGAGCGTCTTCTCCTGCCTGGCATCCACCAGACGATCGTACAATGGAGTTATCCGACAGTTGTCGGATAACGAAAGGAGATTTCCATGGCTCAGTACGATGTCGCCGACCGGTCCGCCATCGTCACGGGAGGCGGGTCCGGCATCGGCCGCGCCGTCGCCCTCACCCTCGCCGCGAGCGGCGCCGCCGTTCTCGTCACCGACCTGAACGAGGAGCGCGCGCAGGCGGTCGTCGCCGAGATCCAGGCGGCAGGAGGCACCGCAGCCGCCCTCGCCGGCGACGTCACCGATCCCGCGTTCGCCGCCGCCAGTGTCGAGGCCGCGCAGAAGCTCGCGCCGCTGAAGATCGCGGTGAACAACGCCGGCATCGGCGGCGAGGCAGCACCCGTCGCCGACTACTCGCTCGACGGCTGGCGGAAGGTCATCGAGGTCAACCTCAACGCCGTCCTCTACTCGATGCAGCCGCAGCTGACCGCGATGGCGGAGAACGGCGGAGGCGCCATCGTCAACATGGCGTCCATCCTCGGCGCGGTCGGCTTCCCGAACTCGTCGGCGTACGTCACTGCCAAGCACGGCCTCGTCGGCCTCACCCAGAACGCGGCGCTCGAGTACGCCGACAAGAAGGTGCGCGTCGTCGCCGTCGGCCCCGGCTTCATCAAGACCCCGCTCGTCGAGGCCAACATGAGCGCAGAGGCCCTGCAGTTCCTGGAGAGCAAGCACGCCCTCGGCCGCCTCGGCGAGCCCGAGGAGGTCGCCGCCCTCGTCGCTTTCCTCGCCTCGGACGCCGCGAGCTTCATCACCGGCAGCTACCACCTGGTCGACGGCGGCTACACCGCCCAGTGATCCCCTGCCGTGCCCGGTCACGCTCCCCTAGGCTGAGGAGCGTGACCGAGCACGACGACCTCCTGAGCGATGACCGGATCGAACGATTCCGCGCGCGAGCGGCGCAGTACGACGCCGAGAACCGTTTCTTCACCGAGGACTTCGCTGAGCTGGCGGAGGCCGGCTACCTGAAGGCGCTGGTCCCGGTCGAGTTCGGTGGCCTCGGCCTCTCCCTCGAGCAGACCGCCCGGCTGCAGGTCCGGCTGGCCGGCGCGGCGCCCGCGACGGCGCTCGCGGTCAACATGCACCTGGTCTGGACGGGTATCGCCAAGACCCTGCGCGACCGCGGCGACGACTCCCTCGAGTTCCTGCTGCGCGAGGCGGGCGCGGGTGAGGTCTTCGCGTTCGGGCTGAGCGAGGCGGGCAACGACCTGGTCCTCTTCGGCTCGACGACGGACGCGCGTCCGCAGCCGGACGGCGGCTACCGCTTCCACGGCACCAAGATCTTCACCTCCCTCTCCCCCGCCTGGACGCGACTCGGGACGATGGGCCTCGACACGACGAGCGCTGATGCGCCCAAGATCGTCTACGGCTTCATCGACCGCACCGGCGGCGGCTTCGAGATCCGCGAGGACTGGGACACCGTCGGGATGCGCGCCACGCAGAGCAACACGACCGTCCTCGACGGCGCGCTCGCTCCGGCCGACCGCGTCGTCCGCCGCCTCGACCCCGGTCCCAACCCCGACCCGCTCGTGTTCGCGATCTTCGCGAACTTCGAGATCCTGCTCGCCGCCGTCTACACCGGCATCGGCGCGCGGGCGCTCGAGCTCGCGGTCGCCTCCGCGCACCGCAGGAAGAGCCTGAAGAACGATGGCCGCAGCTACGCGAGCGACCCGGACATCCGCTGGCGGGTCGCCGAGGCGGCGATCGATCAGGATGCGCTCCTCCCACAGCTGGACGCGATCGCCAGGGACGTCGACACCCTCGCCGACAACGGCGCTCAGTGGTTCCCGAAGCTCGTCGGCATGAAGGTGCGCGCCACCGAGACCGCGCGGCGGGTCGTTGACCAGGCCATCCGGGTCTCCGGCGGCTCCAGCTACTTCTCCGGGAACGAGCTCGGCCGGCTGTACCGCGACGTGCTGGCCGGGCTGTTCCACCCCTCCGACGCCGAGTCGGCCCACAACACCGTCGCCAACGCCTGGCTCGGCCCGGCGGAGGACTGAGAGGAGCAGGATGCGCCCCATCACCGCCCAGGACTTCGCCACGCGGCTCTCCCGCGGCGCCGAGCACGCCAGAGAGGCCGGCTTCGACGGGCTCCTGATCGCGCCGGGTCCAGACCTCGCGTACTTCGCGGACTACCTCCCGATCGCCACCACCGAGCGCATCACGCTGCTCGTCGTTCCCGCCGAGGGCGAGCCGACCATGATCGTCCCCGTGCTGGAGCATGACAGCGCGGCCGAGACCACCGCAGCGGGCACCTTCCGCATCGTCGACTGGCGCGACGGCCAGGACGAGTACGTCCCCACCGCCGCGCTGCTCAACGCCGCCGGCCGGTACGCGGTCTCCGACGCCCTGTGGGCCATGCACCTGCTCGGCCTGCAGGAGAAGCTTCCGGAGGCGCGGTTCGAGTCCCTCTCCCACGCGCTGCCGATGCTGCGCGCGGTGAAGGGCCCCGACGAGATCGACCGCCTCGCCGCCGCAGGCGCCGCCGCCGACGCGACCTTCGAGGACATCCTCGGCGTCCGGTTCGCGGGACGGACCGAGAACGAGGTGGCCGCCGACCTCGCGCACCTGCTGCGCGAGCACGGGCACGCGCAGGTGGACTTCACCGTCGTCGGGTCCGGCCCGAACGGCGCCAACCCGCATCACGAGGCAGGCGAGCGCACCATCCTCGACGGGGACATGGTGGTGCTCGACTTCGGCGGGATCATGGACGGCTACGGGTCGGACACCACCCGCACCGTGCACGTCGGTGAGCCGACGGACGAGGAGCACGAGGTCTTCGAGGTCGTCAAGCGCGCCCAGCAGGCCGCGTTCGATGCGGTCGCCGTCGGTGTCGCGTGCCAGGAGATCGACAGGGCTGCGCGGGCGGTGATCGCCGACGCGGGATACGGCGAGTACTTCATCCACCGCGTCGGCCACGGCATCGGGATGACCACCCACGAGCCGCCGTACATGGTCGAGGGCGAGGAGCGGCCGATCGAGGCCGGGATGTGCTTCTCCATCGAGCCGGGGATCTACCTGCCCGGCCGTTTCGGCGTCCGGATCGAGGACATCGTCGTGGCCGACCACGACGGCGCCCACCGCCTCAACAACACCAGCCGCGAGCTGCACATCGTCCAGTGACGGCAGCGACGGCCGACCGCGACGCGGAGCGACGGCGGGCGCTCCGCCGGATGAAGCTGCTGGCGACCGGACTGCTGATCGTCGCCGCGGTGGTGTTCGCCGTGGCGTTCGCGCTGCAGGAGCGCTACCCGTGGCTCGGCTACGTCCGGGCCGCGGCCGAGGGCGCGATGGTCGGTGCGCTGGCGGACTGGTTCGCGGTGACCGCGCTGTTCCGGCACCCGCTCGGGCTGCGCATCCCGCACACGGCGATCATCCCGACCCGCAAGGACGAGATCGGCGAGAGCCTCGGCGAGTTCGTGGAGACCAATTTCCTCTCCGACGAGGTGGTCGCCGGCCGGCTCGGCACGCTCGACCTGGCCGGCGCGATCGCGGACTGGCTCGCCCGACCGGCCAACGCGCGGCGGGTGGTCACCGAGGTCTCCGGCGGGCTGACCGGGATCGCCGGACTGCTCGACGACGACAGGATGCGCGATGCGGTGGAGGCGGTGGTCCGCACCCACATCGTGGAACCGAAATGGGGCCCGCCGCTCGGACGCCTCGGCGATCGGGTGCTCGCCTCCGGCGGACACCGCGAGGCGGTGGACCTGCTGCTCGACCGGCTGGACGACTGGCTCGCCGCGCATCCCGAGGCCTTGGCGCAGCTCGTCTCGGGCCGGCTGCCGTCGTGGATGCCGTCGTTCGTCGACCGACTGGTGGACGACCGCGTGCACGCCGAACTGCGCCGGTTCGTGTCCGACGTTCGGCGCGACCCCGACCACCGGCTGCGGCACGCGCTCGACGACTACCTCGCCGACGTCGCCGCCCGGCTGCAGAACGACCCGGCCACCATCGAGCGGCTGGAGGACGCCAAGGCGCGCGCGTTCGACGACCCGCGCATCCGCGAGCTCGCCGCCTCCGCCTGGTCGGCCGCCCGGGCGGCCGCCGTGGACGCGCTGTCCGATCCGCAGAGCGAGCTGCGCCGCCGGGCGACGGCCGCCGTCGCCGATGCCGCCGCGCGCGTCACCCGCGACCCCGAGTTGCGGGCGTCGCTGAACACCCGGCTCGCCGACGCCGCCCTGCACCTGGTGTCCACCTACCGGCACGACATCGCGAGCATCATCTCCGACACCGTTCGCGGCTGGGATGCGGCGGAGACGACCGACAAGATCGAGACCCAGGTGGGCCGCGACCTGCAGTTCATCCGGATCAACGGCACGGTCGTCGGCGCCCTCGCCGGCTTCGCGATCTACGCGGTGGCCACCGCCATCTCCGCGGCCCTCTGAGCAGCGCGCCGACCGCCGAGGGGCACGTTGTTGTCGCTTTTTTGCACGCGGAAGCGACAATAACGTGCCCCTCGGCGGGGCTATGCCCGGCGCAGGGTGCGGCGGCGCACGAACGGCAGCGCGAGGAGGCGCCAGCCGACGAGGAAGACGCCGAGCACCGCGAACGCGACGGCGATGAAGCTCGGCTGCACGCCCTGACCCGCCGAGGTGCGGATGAGCATCCCGAGCGCGACGGTCATCAGCCAGATCGGGATGCCCGGCCAGACGACGGCGAGCGGGCGCCGCCATGCCCAGGTGACAAGCCAGCCAGCGACCAGCCCGACCAGGAACGGCCAGAGCGTCGTGAGGACGCCGAGCAGGCTGCCGGCCTCGCCGTGGCTGCGGCGGCCGACCAGCACGAACACGGTGACGAGGACGGCGTCGATCACGAACGCCACGAGCGCTGTCCTCCAGGATTTCACGCGGTCGATGCTACGCGGCGCCGCCCGTGGGTTCCCTGGACGCGAGGCGGGTGGTGCCCGCTCAGTAGACTGGGGATCGAGCCCACCGCCGAGTCCTGGAGCCCCCGTGCCGAATTCCGACTTCCTCGCCCAGCCCTCGCTCCCCCGCCCCGACGTCGGCGCCGACGACGCGGCCGGCATCGCCGCGCGCGCGTTCGGTCTGAACGGCCGGATCCGCGAGCTCGGCAGCAACCAGGACAGGAACTTCCTGGTCGACACCGGCGACGAGCGCTTCGTGCTGAAGATCGCCAACCCCGTCTTCTCGGCCGACGAGCTGCACGCGCAGAACGCCGCGCTCGGTGCGCTCGCGGGCTCCGGCATCCGCATCCCCGAGGTCGTCCCGTCCCTGGTCGGCGACGAGGTGATCGAGGTGGAGGTGCAGGGCCGCACGCTGCTCGCGCGCGTGCTGCGCTACCTCGACGGCGACCCCCTCACCGATGTCGAGCGACCCACCGCAGACCAGCTGCGGACGCTCGGTGCCCTGGCGGGCTCGGTCGCGGCCGGCCTTGCCGACCTCGACCACCCCGGGCTCGTCCGGACCACCCAGTGGGATGCGCGCATCGGCGGCGAGGTCGTCGAGCTGCTCCTCGACCATGTCGAGCAGCCCGCCAAGCGCCGAGCCGTGCGCGAGGCCGCGGCGGACGCGCTCGCGCGCCTGGCGCCGCTGCGCGACCGCCTCCGCGTGCAGGCCGTCCACGGCGACGTGACCGACGACAACATCGTGCTCGGCGAGGACGGCCCCGGCGTGATCGATTTCGGCGATGTGGCCGACGGCTGGCTCGTCGCCGAGCTCGCCTCCACCGTCACCAGCGCCCTGCACCACCTGCCGGATACGCCGCTCGCGGTCCTGGACGTGATCGAGGCCTTCCACGAGCACGCACCGCTGGACGACGTGGATGTCGCCGCCCTCTGGCCGCTGGTCGTTCTGCGCGGCGCGGTGCTCGTCGTCAGCGGCGAGCAGCAGGTGGCGCTGGACGGCGACAACGCCTACGCCGACGAGAACCGCGCGCACGAGTGGGTCGCCTTCGACGTCGCCCGGCGCCTCGACGCCGACGAGCTGGAGGCGCTCATCCGCGCCCGACTGTGGGGTCCGAGGTCAGCGGCACCGGCCCTCGGCCGCGTCGTCGGGGTGGAGAGCACGGCGGACAACGTCGCCGACCTCTCCGTCACTTCGCGCGACCTCGACGAGGGCGCGTGGTTGGTCGAGGGAGCAGAGGATGCCGTCCTCGCGCGTGTGTGCCGTGACAGCGGCCACGCCGTCACCCGCTACGGCGAGGCGCGCCTGACCAGGGCCACGGTCGACAGGAGCGCCCCGTCGGCGACCATCGCGCTCGGCGTCTCCCTGGACGTCCCCGCAGGGATGAGCGTGCTCGCCCCGTTCGCCGGCGAGCTCTCCCTCGTCGAGGGCTCCTGGCTGCTCGGCGGCGACGGCATCGATCTCTGGCTCGACGGCCTCACCCGGCCGCTCACCACCGCGACCGTCGCCGCCGGCGAGGAGCTCGGCACCGCGGTCCGGCTGACCGTTCAGCTCAGCCGCATCCCCGGACGCCGCCCTCCGGCGTTCGTGACCCCGGCCTTCCCGCTCCCGGTGTGGAGCGCCGTCTCCCCCGACCCGTCCGCGCTGTTCGGGATCGAGCTCGCCGCGGACCCCTCCGACCCGGCGGACGTGCTCGCCCGCCGCGACTCCAGCTTCGCGCAGGTGCAGGAGCACTACTTCGCCGAGCCTCCGCTGATCGAGCGCGGCTGGCGGCATCACCTCGTCGACACCCGAGCGCAGAGCTACCTCGACATGGTCAACAACGTCACGCAGATCGGGCACGCGCATCCACGGCTCGTGAACGCTGTGCGCGACCAGTGGGCACGGCTGAACACGAACTCGCGCTTCCACTACGAGGAGCTCTCCCGGTTCACGGAGCGTCTCGCGGAGGTCGCACCCGACGGGCTGGACACCGTCTTCCTCGTCAACAGCGGCAGCGAGGCGGTCGACCTCGCGCTGCGGCTCGCCCAGGTGCACACTGGTCGCCGGACCGTGCTCGCGGTGACGGAGGCGTACCACGGCTGGACCGTCGGGGCGGACGCCGTCTCGTCCTCCCTGGGCGACAACCCGCGCGCTCTCGAGACCCGGCCCGACTGGGTGCGGCTGGTCGCATCGCCGAACGTCTTCCACGGCGCGCACCGCGGGCTCGACTCCGGTCCCGCCTACCTCGCCGAGCTGGACGCCGACCTCGCCGAACTCGACGCCTCTGGAACGCCGATCGCCGGCTTCATCGCGGAACCGGTGTTCGGCAACGCCGGCGGTCTGATGCTGCCGGACGGCTACCTCGCCGGTGTCTACGAGCGGATCCGGGCGCGCGGCGGCGTGTGCATCGCCGACGAGGTGCAGGTCGGCTACGGCCGGCTCGGCCACTACTTCTGGGGCTCTGCGCAGCAGGGCGTCGTGCCGGACATCATCACGGTGGCCAAGGCGATGGGCAACGGCCACCCGCTCGGGGCGGTGATCACCCGACGCGAGATCGCCGAGTCGTTCGCCGCGGAGGGCAGCTTCTTCTCGTCCGCGGGCGGCAGCCCGGTCAGCTCGGTCGTCGGCCTCACCGTGCTCGACGTGATGCGCGACGAGGGCCTGCAGGAGAACGCCGCGACGGTCGGCGACCACCTCGCCGGCCGGCTGCGCGCACTCGGCGAGCAGCACCCGATCGTCGGTGCCGTGCACGGGATGGGCCTGTACCTCGGCGTCGAGCTGGTCCGCGACCGGGAGACGCTCGAGCCCGCCAGCGCCGAGGCGGCGCTGATCTGCGAGCGGATGCTCGCGGAGGGCGCGATCGTGCAGCCGACCGGGGATTACAAGAACGTCCTGAAGATCAAGCCGCCGCTGTGCATCACGCGGGAGAGCGCCGACCGGTTCGCCGACGCGCTCGACCTGGTGCTCGCGACGCTGTAGCCCCCGAGACAGGGCTCACGACGCCGGAGGCCGGCGCAGCGTCCGGGCGGCCGCGGCGTCGATCTCGGCGGCGACCCGGCCGAGCACCGCCGAGCGGAGCGACCACTGCTGCCAGTAGAGCGGGACGTCCAGCGCGCCGTCGGGATCGAGCACGACGAGCCGGCCTTCCGCGACGGGCTCGTCCGCCTGCAGGTCGGGCAGCATCGCCCAGCCGAGACCCAGCTCGGCGGCGCGCACGAACTCGGTGGACGCGGGGATGTGGTGCCGTGGTGGATGCGCGCCCGGCGCGAACCGCGCGAGGTACCGGTCCTGCAGCGTGTCCTTGCGGTCGAAGACCAGCATCGGCGCCGCGGCCGCCGTGTCCGGGGTCCAGCCGCGCGGGCACCAGCGGTCGACGAACGCGGGGCTCGCCGTCGGCCGGTAGGTCATCGCCCCGAGGGGGCTGACGACACAGCCCTGCACCGGCTCGGGGTCGGAGCTGATCGCGGCCATCGCCGTCCCGTCGCGCAGCCGGTCCAGGGTGTGCTCCTGGTCGTCGAGGACGACGTCGAAGGAGAGACCCGGCAGCGCGGCGAGTGCCGGGAGCACCCAGGTGGCGAGCGAGTCGGCGTTGACCACGAGCGGGATGGCCGCGGTCGTGTCCTGGTCGGACCCGGCCAGCTCCGCGACCGCCTCCGCCTCCAGTAGGGCGACCTGCCGGGCGAGGCGCACCAGCACCGCGCCCGCCTCCGTCGGCTCGATCGGCTTGCTGCGGCGGACGAGCACCCGCCCGCTCTGCTCCTCGAGCGCCTTGATCCGCTGGCTCACCGCGGACGGGGTGATGTGCAGGGCAGCTGCGGCGCGCTCGAAGGTGCCGTGGTCGACGACAGCGGCGAGGGTGCGCAGCTGCTCGGCGTTCGTCTCCATGGACAGCAATGCTAATGCTTCGTAAGAAACCTGAGCTGTACTGAACCAACTCCCTTACGTATCGTCGTCGTGTGCTCGCCTCCCTCGCTCCCTTCTTCGCCGGACTCGGCTCCGGCGCCTCGCTCATCGTGGCGATCGGCGCCCAGAATGCGTTCGTGCTGCGGCAGGGCCTGCGCCGCGAGCACGTGCTGCCGATCGTGCTGATCTGCGTGGCGAGCGACGCGGCGCTGATCGCCGCGGGCGTTGCGGGGATCGGCGTGCTCGTGAGGGCGGCGCCGCTCGCCCTGCAGATCGTCCGCTGGGCCGGGTTCGCGTTCCTGCTCGGCTACGCGTTCGTCGCAGCGCGTCGGGCGCTGCGGCCGACGAGCCTGTCGGCGGCCGGGGCGGGGGCGGCGTCCCTCGTCGCGGCGATCGGCACCTGCCTCGCGATCACCTGGCTGAACCCGCACGTGTACCTCGACACCGTGCTGCTGCTCGGTTCGCTCTCCGCCGCACACGGCGACCAGGGACGCTGGGTCTTCGGCGCGGGAGCCGCGACCGCGAGCCTGCTCTGGTTTACCATCCTCGGCTTCGGCGCCCGGTTCGCCGCTCCGGTGTTCGCGCGCCCGATCGCGTGGCGCGTCCTGGACGCCGGGATCGCCGTGCTGATGGTGGTGCTGGCGGTACTGCTCGTGGTGTGAGCGGAGTCCAGCGCGTCTTGACTACGGAGCGAGGCGGCTGAATCCGTCCGTAGTACGGAATTTCCGCGATCAATTCCGCGGGCCGCCCGGAAAAGGACGACGAAATCCGCATTCCCGGCATAATGGTCAGCACGTCGCACCCGCTTGCCCGGAGCCGACGCACGTCGGCGCCGCTGCCACGTTCCCGAAGGAGAGAACATGACGACATCCCCCGGTACCACAGCCACGCGCTCCCGAGGCGGAACGCTGAAACGTTCGCTGGGCCTGTGGGCCATCGTCGGCCTCGGGCTCGGGTACATGACCCCCACCGTCGTCTTCGACACGTTCGGGATGGTGTCCAGGGACACCAACAACGTCGTCCCTCTCGCCTACCTGGTCGCCCTGATCGTCATGATGTTCACGGCGATCAGCTACGGGAAGATGTCGGGCGCCATCCCGAGCGCCGGCTCCGCGTACACCTACGTGCGCGAGTCCATCCACCCGAACGTCGGCTTCATGGTCGGCTGGACGTCGCTGATCGATTACGTCCTGCTGCCGATGGTGAACTGCCTCATCATCCGCAGCTACCTCGAGGCGCTGTTCCCGGAGATCCCGGGCTGGATCTGGGTGGTCATCTACTGCGCGGTCGTCACCACCGTCATCTACCTGACCATGCGCGGCACGTCGAACATCAACATGATGCTGCTGGTGTTCTCGATCGTCGTCATGGCCGTCTTCGTCGTCATGGTGATCGCGCAGCTGGCGCACGCTTCCGCCGACGGGCAGTCCGTGCCGCTGGTCCAGCCGTTCTTCCACGACGGCGTGACGCTCGGCGCCGTGCTCACCGGCGCCACCATCGTGTGCTTCTCGTTCATCGGATTCGACGCGGTGACGATGTATGCCGAGGAGGCGAAGACGCCGAAGATCATGCCGCGCGCCATCCTGCTGACCGTGATCATCGGCGGCGCCATCTTCCTCATCGCGGCCTACTTCACCCAGCTGCGGTTCCCCTCCTCCTCGGTGTTCCCGACCGAGGCGATCGAGGACAGCACGCTGCCGGAGATCGGCCTCCAGGTCGGCGGCCCGGTGCTGCAGGCCGTGCTGACAGCGGCCGGCTTCTGCGCGACCCTGGCCTCCGGCCTCGCCTCGCACGCCTCTGTCTCGCGCATGCTCCTGGTGATGGGCCGCAACAACGTGCTGCCCAAGCGCTTCTTCGGCTACATCAACCCGAAGACCCACACGCCGACGTTCAACATCGTCCTGGTGGGGCTCATCAGCCTCCTGGCCGCCGCCTTCACGCTCGAGCTGATCGCCGCCTTCATCAACTTCGGCGCGCTGATCGCATTCACGTTCGTGAACATCTCGGTGATCGCCTGGTTCGCGATCCGCCGCGGGATGCGCAAGACGCCGAAGGACATCTTCTCCTACATCGTGCTGCCCGGCATCGGCATGCTGCTCACCGGCGTGCTCTGGGCCAACCTGCACGCCGACGCGCTCATCGGCGGCGTGATCTGGACCGCCATCGGCTTCGTCTACCTGCTCGTGCTGACCCGCGGCTTCCGCCGCAAGGTCGCCGCGTTCGACGAGAACCAGCCCGTGACCGGCTTCAACAAGGCGATCAAGTAGCGGAGGGCTCTGCGCCGCGCTCCCCCGCATCACGGGCGGCGACGCGCAATGTGCCCGGTTGGCGGGGGTCCTCGACGAGGAAGCGCTGCGCTCCATGCTGAAGCACCCCGAGCGGATGCTCCACGAACGCCTCGTGCACCAGCCGGTCGTAGCTCACCATGACGACGGGCGCATCCGCCGGTGCCGGCGGGTGCGCCCGCGAGTAGGCCACGTTGACGCGGACGAGGAAGACCAGGCCGAGGACACCGAATACGACGAACCACAGAATCGCCGCGGCCGCCAGGAGCACGGCTCCGACCGAAACGTAGAGCGCCACGGCGCTGTCGCCCTTCACCCCCAGCGCCGCCAACAGCCACTCGGCGAGGAGCGGGGCGCCCGCGATGCCGAGCCATGCCCAGGCCTGCCATTCCCGGAAGCCCAGCCGGCCGATCACCACGCCGTCGTCCGCGAGCGCCCGCCACCTCGCGAAGCGTTCATGGAGGTACACCGATCCCGCCGCGACCCCGCTGACGACGGTTCCGAGCAGAAGGACCACCAGCAACCAGCCGACCACCGCGGCCAGCCATGCCACCGGAGGAACGGCGGCGGCCAGCACCGCGACGAGCCCCGCGCCGGCATAGGACACCCCGGTGAGGGCGAAGACCCGCAGGCTCATGCTCTTCTGCACTCCGGCACGCGTGCGCGGCCGAACCGCGTAGCGGATGCAGCCGTAGAGGACCGCCCCGAGCACGGTCACGAGGAACAGTGAGCTGGCAACCCGGCTGACGGACGGATCGGCGTCCTCCCACGTGTTCGGGTCGTAATGCAGAAACGCGAAGGTGAACTGCGCGGTCAGCGCCAGCAGCGCCAGCGCGCCCACCCAGAGCACGAGCTTCCGGATCATCCTGGCCGGCCCAGGGTAGACGGCGACGAGCGCACGGACGAGCCTCCAGGTGAGGGCGGCCGCGACGCTGACGACGGTGGCGAAGGTGACGACCGCACCCGTCAGTCCCGTCCAGTCGGCGGTGATCTCCGGGCCGGCTCCTCCGTTGATCATCGCTTGGACGACCCACCACGCGAGACCGAAGAACGTCCCGAGGAACAGCGCGACAGCGGAGATCGTGCCCACCAGCACGGCCGTGTGCCGCGACCACATCCGGAGGAACGTGCTGCGACTCGTGGCGACGATCGTGCCGTCCCGCCGAGCGCGTGCGCGAAGCCAGCGTCTGGCGAGATCACGGTCATACGGAGCGTCGCTCACCTCGTCAAGCACCCTCAACACCGCGCGGTAGAGGAGGATGTCCCGGAGCGCGAGCATCTTGTCGCGCTCCGATGATGTTCGCAGGCCACCGGTCAGCAGGCCGACCGCACGGATCACGCCCTCGTCGGAGCGATGCACCGGCAGGTCTCGGCCGACCGTCAGGGTCCGCAGGACCCCCTTCTCCCAGCCCTGAAGCGGGCCATCGGCCTCGCGCAGGCTCCTGAAGAGGTCCTCGCCGAGATGTGCGAACGAGCGCTCCCAGTGAACATCACGCAGCCACGCGCCCGCCAAGAAGGAGCTGCCGATGGGATACGCGACGATCAGCAGCAGCGACGCGAAGCCGATCGGAACGAACAGAGCATCCATGGCCCACCCCCATACCGCCGGAGCTACCGGCTCCCGCGTTGCGAGCCGTCGAACTAAGAGACCTATCACGGTCACGACCCCGGCCACAAACGAACCCGCGACGGGCGCGGAACCGGGTCACGAGCAGAAGACGGCCTCGCGTGGGCCACGGACCGGGATGCGAAAAGGGCCGCCATTTCTGGCGGCCCTTCTCGGTGGTGGTGGAGCTAAGGAGATTCGAACTCCTGACCTCTTCGATGCGAACGAAGCGCGCTACCAACTGCGCCATAGCCCCGGGGAACTGCTCAGTTAGCCTAGCACCCCAGCTGCGCCGAGTCGAAATCGAGCACCGCTCAGCTCGCCGCGCGACGGCGCCGGAGGACGGCGTCGAGGTCGAGGGCGCCGTCGTCCACCGCGTCCACGATGCCCATGCTCGCGAAGCGGCTGGGGATGGCGGGCGCGGCAGCAGGAGCGGGAGCGACGGCGGGAGCCGCGGCAGCGGCCGGACGCTCCGCGGCGGGCTCGGCCGCCGGGACCGCGCGCAGCGGCACGGGGGCGGGGACCGCCTCGGCGGCGATGTCCGCCGCCTTGCGGTCGAAGTCCGCGCGTGCGGCCGCCCTGCGCAGCTCGGCAGCCGCATCCACGGACGCCATCGCCGCGGCGGCGACGGTTCCGGGAGAGAGGTGGAGGGGCTTCGGCAGCGGGCGCGGCGTCCAGCTCTGGCGCAGACGCTCCTGCACCGGCAGCTCGTCGTGCTGCGCGTCGTCGTAGAGCACCGGCGACACCGGCCGCGCGGCGGGGGCGTCCGCGTTCGCGGCGGTCTCGGCGGGGCGTGCGAGCCTGCCCAGCATCCCGAGCGCACCGACGGCGACCACGGCGGAGGCGGCGGGCAGAATCCAGGTGCCGGTCGCGACCATGACGGGCGTGCCAGCAATGACGCCGACGACGCCGACGACAAGGAGCAGGGTCGAGAGCGCGCGGGCCCGGCGGAGCCGGCGGCGGCGCTGCGGGGAGAGCGCGGGACGGGAGGCGGACTCGGCAAGCGCGCGGGCCCGCGCGGCGGCGGCGGCGCGGGCGGCGCGCTCGACGGCGATCGCGGCGGCCGCGGCCCGCTCCTCCTCTTCGGCGCGCAGGCGGCGCTCCTCGGCGATGGCCTGCTCGCGGCGAGCGTGGGCCGCTGCCTCGGCGCGGGCCTCGGCGAGGCGGCGCTCCTCCGAGCGGCGCAGGATGCGCTGGTGCTCCGCCACGGTCCTGGCGTTCGCCTCCACGCGCACCTCGTGTGGGAGCTCGCTCGTCTCGGCGAGGATGCGCAGCGTCTGCTGCAGACGCACGGCGTTGCGCTCCGTCGCCAGGTACTCGCGACGGCGAAGCCACACCGGGATCAGATAGGCCAGCCAGAGGGCGGCCGCGATGGCGACGACCACCCCACCGCCCATCACATCCCCGTTCATGCCTCTACGGTAGGGGTCGCCTCCGCTGGGCCACGGTCGGCGCGCGGGTGTGTTGCCCGGATGGGGCTTCTTTCAGTGCTGGCGGGCGACCGGAAGCGGGATGGCCGCCGCCGCCCGGTCCTCGGCCGTGATGGTCGCGGCGTCCTCGGGGACGTTCCCGTCCAGCCAACGGCGCAGCACGCCCTGCGGGAGCTCCTCCGACACCAGCCCGAACGAGAAGTGGTCGCGCCAGTCGCCGTTGATGTGGATGTAGCGCCTGCGCAGGCCCTCGTAGCGGAAGCCGAGCTTCTCGACGACGCGCAGGCTCGGCGCGTTCTCCGGGCGGATGCAGATCTCCATCCGGTGCAGGCCGAGCTGGAAGAAGCAGTAGTCGGTGGCCAGGGCGACCGCGGTCGGCGTGATGTTGCGGCCGGCGAACTCCTCCGCGATCCAGTAGCCGATGGTGGCGCTGGACAGCGAGCCGTACGCGATCGATGACACGTTGAGCTGGCCCGCGAGCCGGCCGTCGTACTCGACGATGAACGGCAGCCCGTGCCCGGCCCTGGCGTTGGCGAGCAGGGAGCGGATGCTGGCGCGCGTGTCGAACGCGCCGGGCGCATACGGGCTCGTCGCCTCCCACTGGCGCAGCCAGGAGCGATTGTCGAGGAGCGACCGCTCCAGAGGGCGCGCGTCGCGGAGGCGGATCGGGCGCAACCCGATCCGCCCCTCGCTCAGCGTGGGGATGACGAACGCCACGGCGTGCTCCTTCTATGCCTCGGCCGTCAGCGGGTCGTGTCGGCGACCGACTCGAGCGGCTCGGCCGGCTCGGCCGGCATCTCCTCGACGATCTCCTCCGGCTCGTCCGCCAGGCCGTCCGCGAACTCGCGCAGCCACGGACGCAGCTCGGGGCCGAGGTCCTCGCGGTCCGCCGCCAGCTGCACGATCGCCTTGATGTAATCCAGCCGGTCGCCGGTGTCGTAGCGGCGGCCGCGGAACACGACGCCGTAGACGCCGCCGGTCCAGTCGGGCGCCTGGGCCATCGACTCGAGGGCGTCGGTCAGCTGGATCTCGCCGCCGCGCCCCGGCTCCGTGCGCTCCAGAACGTCGAAGACCTCCGGGCGCAGGATGTAGCGGCCGATGATCGCGTAGTTCGAGGGGGCGTCCTCGCGCTTCGGCTTCTCGACGAGGCCCGTGATGCGCACGACGTCCTCCTCACCCGTCTCCTCGACCGCGGCGGCGCCGTACAGGTGGATGGACTCCGGCGGCACCTCCATGAGGGCGACGACGGTCGTGTTGTACCGGTTCTGCACATCCAGCATCTTCGACAGCAGCTCGTCGCGGGCGTCGATGATGTCGTCGCCGAGCAGCACCGCGAACGGCTCCCGGCCGACGTGCATCTTGGCGCGCAGTACGGCGTGGCCGAGGCCCTTGGGGTCGCCCTGGCGCACGTAGTGCAGGTCGGCGAGCGCCGTCGAGTAGTTCACCTTCTCGAGCCGGTCGGTGTCGCCCTTCTTGATGAGGGTCTCCTCGAGCTCGGCGTTGCGGTCGAAGTGGTTCTCGAGTGCGTTCTTGTTGCGCCCGGTCACCATCAGGACGTCGTGCAGGCCGGCGTCGACGGCCTCCTCGACCACGTACTGGATGGCCGGCTTGTCGACGACCGGCAGCATCTCCTTGGGCATCGCCTTCGTCGCGGGGAGGAAGCGCGTCCCCAGTCCCGCTGCGGGTATGACTGCTTTCGTGACGTGGTTCACCATGCCAGCTACAGTATCCGTACTTCTGGAGGCCGCGGAGCGATCTTCTAGGATTGGGCTATGGACTCGGATACTGCCGCCCATCGCAAGCGCGCCCTGCGCGCCGAACTGCGCGAGCGACGACAGAACCTCACGACCACGGAGCGCGACACCGCAACGGCGGGCATCACGCGGCACCTGGTCGACCTCGCGACCGACCTCTCCGCCCGCTCCATCGCCTGCTACCTCTCGACCCCCATCGAGCCGGACACGCGCCCGTTCCTGAACTGGGCGCACGCGCAGGGGCTGCGGGTGCTGCTCCCGATCTCCCGCGAGGACGGGCTGCTCGACTGGACCACCGGCGACGGCGAGACGGAGACCGAGGGGCTGTTCGGGATGCCGGAGGCGGTCGGCGAGCTGCTCGGCCCGATCGCGATCAACGACGTGGACCTCATCCTGATCCCGGCAGCGGCGGTCGACGCGCGCGGGATGCGGATGGGCTGGGGCCGGGGGTATTTCGACAAGACGCTGGGCAGCATGGAAAAATGTCCCCCGGTGTACGCCGTCCTCTTCGACGGCGAGCTCGTGGACGAGGTCCCGCGCGAGCGCCACGACCAGCCGGTGGACGGCGCCGTGACGCCGACCCGGATCGTCCAGTTCACCTGATCCGCCCGAGAACACGGAAGACGATGCCCACCTACTCCTACACGTGCCGCGACTGCGGTCACGCCTTCGACATCCAGCAGGCCTTCACCGACGACGCGCTCACAGTCTGCCCGAACTGCGGCGGGCACCTGCGCAAGGTCTTCGGCACGGTCGGCGTGACGTTCAACGGCTCCGGCTTCTACCGGACCGACTCGCGCGGCGGGGCGAAGTCGGGAGGCGGATCGTCGTCGTCCGGCTCGTCGTCGTCCGGCTCGTCGTCGTCGGGCTCGTCCTCGTCGGGCTCGTCCTCGTCGTCATCCGGATCGTCGTCCTCGTCCGGATCGTCGTCGTCCTCGTCCGGCTCCGCCGCTTAGCCACCCCACCACCCACCCGGCGAAAGGATCGGTCGTGATCAAGGGCTTCAAAGAGTTCATCCTGCGGGGCAACGTCCTCGACCTGGCCGTCGCGGTCGTCATCGGCGCGGCGTTCACGGCCATCGTCACCTCCATCGTGAACAACCTGATCACCCCTCTGATCAGCTCCTTCTTCAAGGCCGACCAGCTCGACAACGCGCTGATCGTCGAGCTGAACCACTCGCAGATCAAGTTCGGCGCGGTGATCGGCTCTGTCATCAACTTCCTGATCGTCGCGGTCGTCGTCTACTTCGCGTTCGTCTTCCCGCTGAACAAGCTGAAGCAGCGCGCCGAGCGCCTGCGCAACAAGGGCGTTGTGGAGCCGGACGCGCCCATCACGGAGCTCGACCTCCTCACCGAGATCCGCGACCTGCTGCAGGCGCAGCAGGCGCCGCCGGCCACCCCCGGCAAGCACGCCGACCCCCAGGTCTAGCCCGCGAGCGTCGCGCGCGCCCACGACTGTGGGCGTTCGGTACGTTGCGGCCCTGCTCGCGGGGGCATTCGTACCAGGAAGGGACACTCGCCGCCGCGGTCGAGGCGCTGCTACCAGTGCGGGGGGACGTCGCGGCGCAGCTGGTCGTCGTTCGGGGACCAGGCGCCGTCCTCGCGGTCGCGGTCCGGCACGCGCGGCGCCGGGTCGGTGCCGGGCGCACCCTCACGCTGGACGCGGCGGTGCCGGCGCGCGGGGCGGTCCTCGGAGGGCGTGCTGGTGCTCACCGTTCCAGGCTAACCCGGGTGCCCCGGCTCAGAGGACGGGAAGTGTGATCGGCGCCGTCTCGGCGCTCGGCTCGCCGGCCCCGATGAGCGCCGCGATGCGCGAGGCCACGGCGTCCGGGTCCGCGAACAGCTCGAAGCTGTGCACCCGAAGGTAGTGCCAGCCGAGCCGGCGCAGCACGTCCGGACGCAGCCGGAGCGTCTCGCGCAGGCTCCCCCTGTTCACGTCCGAGTCGGTCTCGACCACGACCGCGCGGCCCTCGTGCGAGGCGACGAGCGTGAGCTTGCCGCGGTAGCCGAGCTGCACATCCAGACCCTTGCGGGCGAGACGCTTGGCCAGGTCGGCGACCATCGGGTCGGCGTCCGGGCTCAGGTACGCGGGCACGGCGGCCTGCAGCTGGTCCGCTTCGCCGAGCACCTGGGCGAGCGCGGCGATGCCGTGCCGCATCCTGGACTCGTCGATGTCGTCGGGGCGGAAGCAGGAGACGATGTCCATGCCGCGGCGCGCCCTGGTCATCCCGACCGCGAGCAGCCGGTCGCCGCCCGGCTCCGCGAGCGCCCCGAAGTTGGAGAGCAGGCGGCCGTGCGGGGTGCGCCCGTAGCCGATCGAGAAGATGACGCGGTCGCGGCTCTGCCCGACCGACTGGTCGAGCGTCACGACGGTGAACGGCTCCGGCCGGTCGCCGAGGATGAAGTCGGCCAGCTCGCTGCGCTTGGCGAAGGCGGACAGCACCGCCTGGTTCACCCGGACGGCATGCCGCTCGCTCGCGGTGATCACCATCAGCGACTCGCGCGGCCGCTCGGTCGCGTGCCGCAGCACCAGCTCGACGACGCGCGCGACCTCGGCGTCCGTGCTCTCCACGGCGCCGGTGTCGCTGTCCGGCATGCCCTGGCCCCCGGTCACGTAGTGCAGCGCGAGGCTGCCGTGGCCGAGGTAGGTGCCTGCCCAGGGCAGCGAGTCGATCATGCCGCCGTAGAAGCGGCGGTTGACCAGCTCGGCGAGGTCCTCTCCCCCGGCGCGGTAGCTGCGGGTGAGCGTGTACACGGGGAGGAGCTCGGAGAGCCGGGCGAGCGCGGAGTCCGCGTGCAGCTCGTCCACGTCGACCGTTCCCGTCGTCGTGCCGTACTCGTGCACGCCGATGTCGAAGCGGGACGGCGTCTGGGTCACCGGGTCGCCGAAGGCGACGATCTGCCTGGCGCGGCGGATGACAGGGACGCACTCGGCGAGGCTCGCGGCACCCGCGTCCACGAGCAGCACGGCGTCGAAGGCGACGTCGGCGCGGATCGCCGGGACCTCGTACGGCGACACCAGCCAGACCGGGGCGATCGGGCGCGCCAGGTGCGGCGCCGCGTCGTTCAGGGCGGCGGCGGTCGGCGTCCCCGACTTCAGGAGACGCTTGAGCGCGGCGGCCTCGTCCGGCCAGTCCACGATGCCGATCTTCCAGGTCTCGGCGAGCATCCACGCCAGCTGCTTGCCGGTTGCGGAGGCGTGCGCCTCGTCCACGAGCCGGAAGTCGGCCTCCAGCCGATCGAGAACGGACGTGTTGCCGCTCAGCAGCGCGCGGTCGCCGGCGAGCAGCGCCTCCAGCACCGACTGCCACCAGGCGAGCTCCAGCTCGGCGGAGACCTGCGTCTCCGGCACGTGCCGGTTGGACAGGTCGGAGAGCAACGGGTCGAGCTCCAGGTCGCGCAGCTGGTCGAGCAGCGCGGTGCGCTCCTGCAGGTTCGCGAGCACCTCGGACTCGGCGGCGAGGCCGGCGATCTGCCTGGTCAGCTCGTCGATGGGCAGCGCGGCGAGGGACTGCGGGGTCCCGGTGCGGCGCAGCGGGATGTCCAGGCGCGCGAGGTCCTCGGCGACGCGCTGGAACGCGACCTGCACGTCGGCGATGCCGACCGGCACCTCCGGCACGACGCCGGCGACGGCGAAGCGGTTCCACAGGATGCGCTGCTGCTGGATGCGCCGCAGGCTCTCGTTGAGGTCGGTGACGTGAACGCCGGGACGCACGTATTCGAGCGCCAGCTTGCGCAGCCGCCGCCGGTTCGCGCCGGACATCGCCGGCGACTCGCGCCGGGACGCGGTGGCCGCGATCAGCTCCGCGAGCGACCGGTCGAAGACCGAGGGGGTGAACTTGTCGAGCGTCTCGCGCACGTCGAGCAGCAGCCGCAGGTAGACGCCGAGCTCCGCGATGGACTCGAAGGGGCGCATCCTGGTCTGGCCGATCAGCGCCTTGGCGCGCTCGATCAGGCGCGGCAGCTCCGCGCGGTTCAGCTTCTTGGCGAGGTCGTGCGCGGCCTTGCCCTCCTCCGTGGTGGAGAAGGATGCGCCGTACCAGGGCGAGTCGCTCGGACCGTAGCGGAACTCGCCGAGCCGCGCCGAGCGGATGAGGGCGTCGGCGGCCGCGTCGCGGTCCCTCGCCAGCATCTCGATCGAGCGGCGGCCGAGGCGCGCGGTGGTGGAGGGCGGCGACGGCAGCAGCGCCAGGCGCGAGAGCTCGCGGAGCGCATCCAGCACGGACACCCGGAGCACCGGGTCGCGGCGGGCGAGCGCGGCGCGGTAGTCGATGAGCACCTTGCGCAGCCGCACGAGGGCCTCGTCCACGTCGGTGACCCTCGGCTGTTCGGCCTTCTCGTTGCGGCCGATCGACTGGATGAGGTCCCGGCGGAGCGTGCGCGGCGTCACCGCGAGGCCGGGCAGGCCGACCTTCGCGAAGCGCTGCGCGATGTCCTCCAGGCTGGAGCGGCGCGGGGTCACCACGAGCACGCGCTTGTGCTGGGCGACGAGGGCGCCGATCGCGTTCACGATGGTCTGCGTGCCGCCGGTTCCTGGCAGCGTCTTCACGACGAGGGAGTTGCCCGCCGCGATCTGCGCGACGACGTTCTCCTGCTCCTCGTCCGCGTCCAGCAGCAGGGAGTCGGTGGCGGGCGGGCGCTCGTCCTGGCGGATCGGCTCCACCGGGTTGAACGCGCTCTCGATGGCGATGCGGGCGGTGGGGTTGCCGGCGAGGGCGTCCAGCAGCGGGGTGTCAAGGTCGTCGGCCTCGGCGCGCAGTTCCGGTGCGACGTCGGCGAACGAGGAGACCACGAGCCGGGGCAGCACGTTGAACCAGGGCAGGTGCGAGGTCAGCCCGCGGAGGCGGTCGATGACCGGCTGCGGCTTGAAGGCGCCGTTGTCGAGCGCGAGCGCGACGAACGCGTCCGCGTCGAGGGTGATCTGGAATTGCTCAGCCAGCGCGCGGGAGAGTTCGGGGTTCAGGAACGGCTGCCCCTTGAGCTTGAGCTCGAAGTCGCGGCCGTAGCGGCGGATGGCCAGCGGGCGCAGCAGGATCGGAGCGCTGTACTCCTCCGTGCCGTGCCGCCACTGGGCGAGGCCGATCGCGAGGTGGACGGACTCGATGCCGCGCACCGAGCGCAGCTCGATCCCCTTCGCCGTGATCGCGTTCGCGGCGGCGCGCGCGGTGCGCAGCGCCAGCTCGTCGCGGATCAGGCTCGACAGCAGCGTGCTCCGCCCGGTGATGAACTGGGGAAGGCCGCCGGGATGCGTGGTGCTCAGCTCGATGCGGGTGCGCGGGCTGTCCTCGAAGTGCAGCAGCGGCGAGACACCGCCGATCGCCGCGATCTCCTCGCGCCACTTCAGCCAGACCGGCTCGGCGATGTTGCCGGCGACCAGGCCGGGGTCGCCCAGGCTCAGCGAGTGCGGAGCCGTCGTGTTGGAGGCCGGTCGCATGGCGTCGCCGTCAGGCACGGCCGACGCCATGTCGTCGTCCTCGCTCTTCCTATCCAGTCGCCACACACCGACACCCTACGTGCCGAACCGCAAAACCCCCGGCAACTCCGGCGGGTTTTCGCAGCAAAACGGCTAGCCTTCCCCGTCTCCCTGCCGCGCGGCGACCCTCCGCGAGCCGAGGAACACGATCGCGAGCACACCGCACAGCAGATAGAGGGACGCCTGCACATCGAGCACGGGCACCACATCGAACCACTCCGCGAGCACGCCGCCGGCGAGCAGGCCGAGACCCTGCGCAGCGCCTGCGAGCGTCGTCATCGCGGCGATCACCCGTCCGAGCCGGTCACCGGGGGTCACCGTCTGAACGAGGGTGATCTCGCCGGTCGCCGTCGCGACCGCCGGGATGCCCATCGCCACGAACAGCGCGGCGTAGACCCACACCGCCGTCGTGACCGGCGCCAGGTTCCAGGTGAGCAGGGAGAGCGCCCCGAACACGAGGTAGCCGACGCCGACGAGCGCCCGGGTGCTGAACCGGCGCAGCAGCAGCCCGGTGAGCAGGCCCCCGAGCACGCCGCCGATCGCCTGCACACCGCGCAGCAGCCCGACCTCGGGGTCTCCCGCGCCCAGCTCCTGCGTGACATAGACGATGAAGAGGACGAGGAACAGACCCTGCGCGACGCTGCCGAGCGCGGTGACGACGGCGATCGTCCGCAGGGTCCTGGACCGCACGACCTCGCCGAGCCCCTCCAGCCATTGCCGGAGCAGCCGGCGCTCGACGGCGGGGACGCCCTCCCGCGCAACTGCGGCGGCGGGGCGCGGCGGTCTGCTCAGCGCGACCAGGAGGGCGGTGACCACGAACGTCGCCGCGTCCACGATTACGACGCCGGGCAGGCCGAGCGTGGCGAACGCGAGGCCTCCGAGCGGGGAGCCGACCAGCCGGGCGAGGTTGTCGCTCACGGCGATGAGAGCATTCGCACGACCGAGATCTTGCGGCCCCACCAGGCTCGGGACGAGCGCCTGCCTGGCAGGGTTGATCACGGCGCCGAGGCAGGCCTGCACGGCCGCGACCGCGTAGACGATGCCCATCCGGTCGGCGCTCGCCGCCAGCAGCGGGAGCAGCGCGACCGACTGCAGCAATGCAGTGACGACCATCGTCCTGCGGTGGTCCCAGCGGTCGACGAGCACCCCGAGGAACGAGCCGACGAGCAGCATCGGGATCAGCTCCGCCAGGAACACGGTCGACGCGCCGAGCGCCGACCCGGTCGCCGTAAACGCGAACAGCGGCAGGGCGATCATCAGCAGCCAGTCGCCGGTGTCGGAGACGAGGCCGGCGGACCAGATCAGGGCGAAGTCGCGCCTCAGCAGCGGCGAGCGCGTGCGCTCGGTCGTCGTCGTCCCGCTCATGGCGCGTCCGGGTGCCGGAAGGCGTTCAGGTGCAGAGCGACGACGTCGGCGTCGGCCGGGGCGTCCTCCCTGGTGAGCGCGATGTAGGGGCGGATGAGCGCATCCAGCCGCTCCCCCAGCTCGCGCAGCTCGTCCGGGGCGATGCGGAGCGCGTAGGCGGAGAGGATGCTGGCGTCGCGCCACGCGGGCGGCAGGTCGTCGCGCTGCGCGATGGCGCGGTGGACGCGGTCCGCCTCCTCGTCCACCTGACGGTCGGCGAGGAAGCGCTCCGTCGTGTCGGAGCCGAGCCGGAAGCCGGGGTCGTCGGTGCGGCCGAACTGCAGGCCGGTCGCCGTGGTCTGCCACGGGCGCTCGCGGCCGTCCTCCGCATCCACCCGCTCCACGAGCCCGAACTTCGCGAGGGCGCGCAGGTGGTAGCTGCAGTTGGATGCGGTGGAGCCGACCACCTCGGCGCACTCGCTCGCCGTGCGCGGGCCGAACGCCAGCAGGTAGTCGAGAAGGGCCAGCCGGAGCGGGTGCGCGAGCGCGCGCAGCGCCCTCGGGTCGCTGACCGTCGCCCGGCGCTCCGGACGGGATGTGAAAGACATGTTTCAGATTGTGCGCGCTCCCTTCTTTCACGTCAAGCGGGAATGCTCGCCCCCTCACCGTGTTGTTGTCCCGTGTGAACGAACCCACCCGAGCGAGCGTCGGCTTCCGCTCCGAGCGCGGCCCCATCCTGATCGCCCTGATGCTGACCACGGGCCTCGTCGCCATCGACGCGACGATCCTGGCGACCGCGGTGCCGTCGATCGTGAGCGACCTGGGCGGGTTCGCGCAGTTCCCGTGGCTGTTCTCCGTCTACCTGCTCGCGCAGGCGGTCTCGGTGCCCGTGTACGCGAAACTCTCCGACACCCTCGGCCGCAAACCGATCGTGCTCGTGGGCATCGCGCTGTTCCTGGTGGGGTCGATCCTGTGCGGATTCGCCTGGTCGATGCCGGCGCTGATCGCATTCCGCGCCGTCCAGGGTCTCGGCGCCGGCGCCATCCAGCCGATGTCGATGACGATCGCCGGAGACATCTACACCGTCGCCGAGCGCGCGAAGACGCAGGGCTACCTCGCGAGCGTCTGGGCGATCTCGTCGGTGGTCGGGCCGACGCTCGGCGGCGTCTTCTCGCAGTTCCTCTCCTGGCGCTGGATCTTCTTCGTCAACATCCCGCTGTGCATCCTCGCCGGATGGATGCTCATCCGCACCTTCCACGAGTCGATCGAGCGCCGCAGGCACCGCATCGACTACGCGGGCTCGATCCTGCTCACCGCGGGCATGACGCTGATCATTCTGGCGGTGCTCGAGGGCGGACAGGCGTGGGCGTGGAACTCGGTGTGGAGCATCGGGGCGTTCGCGCTCGGCGCGCTGCTGCTGGTCGCGTTCGCGCTCGTGGAGCGGCGGGCGGCCGAGCCGGTCATGCCGCTCTGGGTGTTCTCGCGCCGGCTGCTGGTCACGACGACGCTGATCTCGCTGGGCGTCGGCGCCATCCTCATCGGCCTCACCTCGTACGTGCCCACCTATCTGGAGGGGACCGTCGGCGTTCCGCCCATCGTCTCCGGCCTCGCGGTCGCCGCGCTCACCCTCGGCTGGCCGATCGCCGCCAGCCTCTCCGGCCGGTTCTACCTCCGCATCGGCTTCCGCAGCACCGCGCTGCTCGGCACCAGCATCGCCATCGTCGGCACGGCCGTGCTCGCCCTGACGTCGACGCACCCGAGCGTGCTCTTCGTCGCGATCAGCTGCTTCGTCGCCGGACTCGGGATGGGCCTGATCGCCACCCCGACGCTGATCGCCGCGCAGTCGAGCGTGCCGTGGAACGAGCGCGGCGTCGTCACCGGCACCAACATGTTCGCGCGCTCGATCGGCAGCGCCGTCGGCGTGGCGGTCTTCGGTGCGATCGCGAACGCGATCATCGGCGCCTCCGCGTCCGGGGCGCACGATCCGGCGGCGGTGCAGAGCGCATCCACCGCGGTCTTCGTGGCGGTGGCCATCGCGGCGGTGCTCACCATCGTCGCGGGCCTGTCGATGCCGCGCTCGCGTGTGGAGGACGTCGAGATGGGCCGCACCGCCGCTCCCGCCGAGTAGCCACCCCGCCTCCCTTCGCGCCGATCTGCGCCGAATGGCGTCGACCCCTTTCGGCGCGATTTGTGCCAAATGTCGGTTTCGCGCCGCTCGGGAACGCCATTTGTGCCAAATGTCAGCCCTGGCGAGCGCGTGCTACTGTGGTCGGACCACATGGTCGGACCACAGGAGGCGCGATGACCGCGGAGCCGCGGGCCTGGGAGGGCGTGCTCGCCCACATCGAGGCACGCCTCGTCGACGGCCGACTGCGTCCCGGCGACCACCTCCCCGCCGAACGCGCGCTCTCCGCCGAGCTCGGCGTCGCACGCTCCAGCGTCCGCGAGGCCATCCGCGTGCTCGAGGCGATGGGCCTCGTCCGCACCCAGACCGGATCCGGTCCGAGCTCCGGCGCGATCATCGTGGCCCGGCCGGGCGGCGGGATGCAGGCGCTGATGCGGTTGCAGGTCGCGGCCAGCGGCTTCCCCGTCGCCGACGTCGTCCGCACCCGGCTCCTGCTGGAGACGGCGGTCGCGGCCGACCTCGCCGATCGCGGATCGGCAGACCTCGCCGATGCTCGCCAGCTGCTCGACGCAATGGACGACCCCGCCCTCACCGCGGAGGAGTTCCTCGCCCTCGACGCCCAGTTCCACCTCTCCCTCGCCGACGCGTCCGGCAACACGGTCGTCGCCGCGATGATGTCCGGGCTGCGCAGCTCCATCGAGGGCTACGTGATCGCCGGGCTCGCGCGCATCCCGGTCTGGGAGGACATGGCCGAGCGGCTCCGCGGCGAGCACCGCGCGGTGATCGACGCGATCGCCTCCGGCGACCCGGCCGCCGCACGCACCCGCATCCACGACCACATCAGCGGGTACTACCGCGATGCATCCCCGTCCGCACCCATCCACGAATCCCGTTAGGCAGCACATGGTCACACGACAGCTCCCCCAGCCCGCCGAGCTCCTGGAACTCATGAAGTTCAAGAAGCCGGAGCTCGACGCCAAGAAGCGCAGGCTGGATGCCGCCCTCACCATCGAGGACCTGCAGCGCATCGCCCGCCGCCGCACGCCGAAGGCCGCCTTCGACTACACAGAGGGCGCGGCCGAGGGCGAGATCTCGCTCGCCCGCGCCCGCCAGGCGTTCCAGGACATCGAGTTCCACCCGTCGATCCTGCGCGACGTGTCCACCGTCGACACCTCGTGCGAGATCTGGGGCGGACCCTCCGCGCTCCCCTTCGGCATCGCGCCGACCGGCTTCACCCGGCTGATGCAGACCGAGGGCGAGGTCGCCGGCGCCGGTGCTGCGGGAGCGGCGGGCATCCCGTTCACGCTCTCCACGCTCGGCACCACCTCCATCGAGGGCGTGAAGGCCGCCAATCCGACCGGACGCAACTGGTTCCAGCTCTACGTGATGCGCGACCGCGAGATCTCCTACGAGCTGGTCCGGCGCGCCGCGGCGAACGGCTTCGACACCCTGTTCTTCACCGTCGACACCCCCGTCGCCGGCGCCCGCCTGCGCGACAAGCGCAACGGCTTCTCGATCCCGCCGCAGCTGACGCTCGGCACGATCGTCAACGCGATCCCGCGGCCGTGGTGGTGGTACGACTTCCTCACGACTCCGAAGCTCGAGTTCGCCTCCCTGTCGTCCACCGGCGGCACCGTCGGCGAGCTGCTGGATGCGGCGATGGACCCCTCGATCAGCTTCGCCGACCTCGACGTCATCCGCGGCATGTGGCCGGGCAAGATCGTGGTCAAGGGCGTGCAGAACGTGGAGGACTCGCGGAAGCTCGTCGACCTCGGTGTGGACGGCATCGTGCTCTCCAACCACGGCGGACGCCAGCTCGACCGCGCTCCCATCCCGTTCCACCTGCTGCCGCAGGTCGTGGAGGCGGTCGGCGACCGCACCGAGGTCGCCATCGACACCGGCATCATGAACGGCGCCGACATCGTCGCCGCCTACGCGCTCGGTGCCAAGTTCACGCTGATCGGCCGCGCCTACCTGTACGGGCTGATGGCGGGCGGGCGCGCGGGAGTGGACCGCACCATCCAGATCCTGCAGGACCAGATCGTGCGCACCATGAAGCTGCTGGAGGTGCCGACCCTCGCCGACCTGACGCCGGCACACGTCACGCAGCTGCAGCGCCTGGTGCCGGTGGCGGGTCACTCGCAGGCGACGCCGTCCCCGTCCCTGTCCAGGTCGTAGATGTCCTGACCGACGACGCGGACCGGCCCTGCCACATAGGCGGGGCCGTTTCCGCTTCCGCCCGCGCAGTCGACGTCCGAGGCGATCGGAACGCAGGCGCCCGAGTAGTTGGGGTCGCAGGACGCCGGAGCCTGCGCGGCCGGCGCCTGGGGAGCGGGTGCCTCGACGGGCGCCTGGCGGGTGCCGACGGTGGTGACCTGATCGACCGGTGCGGTCGTCACCGTGTCGGAGATGAGCTCGCGCGCTGTCTCGACGCCGTCCGTCGTCGTCACGCGGTAGGTCTTGGTGCGGACCCCGGCGACGCCCGCCGTCGTCACCGTGCTGGTGCCGGCATCCCGGTTCGCGTCCTCGACGGTCTTCTCGGCGAACGGCACCGGCTCGGTCGCCGTCACCGTGGCGGTCTCGACGACCGGCGTCGGCGATGCCGACGGACCGGTGTCGTCCGAGAAGCTCGCGACCGCCTTGTACGTTTGCTCGGCGTCGTCCGGGCCGGAACGATGCGCGGCCGCCGTCGCGGAGACACCGATCACCAGCGCAAGCGCCGCGCCGGCGCCGACGGCGATCCAGCCCTTCCGACCGAGCTTCACCCTCGCCACGATCCCTCCGATCCTCGTGGCGAGTATCCCGGCCCGGCGCATCCGGGCACAACGTCCCCGTCGGAGGGACGGCTCGACCGGAAGCGCCCGTCACTCGGGCCGGTGCGTCACCATCACGAACTCGTTGTAGCGGAACGCCTTGCCCGCGAACCGTGGCAGCGGGAAGCTGAACTGACGGTCGACGGTGAGGCCGGTGGCGTCGCTCAGCCGGCGGAGTCCGTCGAAGTCGGTGAAGGTGATGTGCGTCGCGTCGCTGGCGAAGCCGCCCTCCTGCGGGGTGATGAAGCACACCTTTCCGCCCGGCTTCAGGTACGGCAGGTACTCCTTCACCAGCCAGACGCCGTACTCCGGGGAGACGTGCTCGATGACGTGGGCGAAGAGCAGGGAGTCGAACGCACCGGGCACGTCGTAGCCGCTGCCGGGGAACTCCGCGCTCGTGAACGCCGTGAGGCCCCGCGAACGTGCGATGGCGATCGAATCGGCGTTGTGGTCGACGCCGACGCTGTCGTTGTCGAGGTGGGCCAGGTTGCGGCCGAGGCCGCAGCCGATGTCGAGCACGCGGCCGAGGCCGAGGCGGCGGATGTTCCAGCGGTACGGCGCCTGCACGTTCAGGAGCCTGCGCCAGCGCGCGCCCTCCAGGCGGCGGAGCCTCTGCGCGTAGTCGGCGGCGGCGGTCTCGGAGCCCTCGCTGCGGTCGTCCTGATCGCCTGTCGTCATCGGGCTCCCCCGCTCGCTGTCACGCCCTCTACGCTAGGCCACCCGGCTCAGCGCATCCAAAGCTATTTCCCCATACGATCGTCAGGGAATCTGTCCTCCGTCGAATGGAAGAAACGCCAATGGCTACTGGTAAGGGTGCTTCGGGCCCGACGAAGCGCGACCGCCGCGAGGAGGCGCGCGAGACGGCCCGGAGGATGCGCGAGGAGGCTGCGAAGAAGGCGAAGCGCCGCAAGGTCATCGTGCAGAGCTCGGTGATCGTCGGCATCGTCGCCGTGCTCGCGATCGTCGGCGTGGTGATCTTCACCAGCGTCAGCGCCTCCAGCAACGTGGCGAACCCGAAGAACATGCTCAGCGGCGGCCTCCTGCTCGAGAAGTCGGACAAGGCGGTGACCACGCCCGCCATCGCATCCGGTGCGCAGCCGACGCCGACCAAGCAGACGCTGGACGGCAAGACCGCGCACATCCAGATCTGGCTCGACTACCAGTGCCCCTACTGCAACGAGTTCGAGACCACGAACGCGGCGCAGATGAAGCAGATGATGGACGACGGCAGCGCGACGCTGGAGATCCACCCGGTCGCCATCCTCGACTCCGCGAAGAACAACCAGTACTCGACCCGCGCCGCGGCCGCGATGGCCTGCGTGGCCGACGAGCAGCCGGACACGTTCTTCGCGCTCAACAGCGCGCTGTTCGCCAAGCAGCCGGACGAGTCCACCGGCACCGGCCTGACGAACGCGGAGATCCTCTCGATCTTCAAGGACAACGGCGTCGAGTCGAAGACGATCACGGACTGCGTGAATAAGCAGACCTTCGAGAAGTTCATCACCAACCGCACGAACGACGCGGTCGGCGACAAGCAGCTGGCCGGTCCCCAGGGCGGCTTCGGCACCCCGACGGTGTTCGTCAACGGCGAGCGCTACCAGGGCGGCTTCACGAACGCGCAGCAGTTCACGGCGTTCGTCGCCGCCGCGGTCAAGGACGCCGGCAACAGCGGATCGGTGACCTTCCCGACCCCGTCGAAGTAGTTCCCCTCCCGCACCACGCAGAAGGCGGCCGATCACCCGATCGGCCGCCTTCTGCGCGTCCTGGTCCCGGGTGTACGGTCGCGGCATCCACCCCACGAGAGGAGACCAGCATGGATCGCATTCCCGACGACGGCGCGGACGCACCCGAGATCGGCGACGCCGACGCGGGCGACACCGCGGGCTGGACGGACGTCGACGACGGCGACGTGGACTACGCGGCCGACGACCCGATCGCCGAGGCGGACTTCGCCGACGAGCTGGTGACCAACGACGCGGTCGCCGGCGACACGGTCTGGGGCAACGACCCCGGCGCGGAGGCGCAGCCGAAGTACGACGAGCACGACGCGCAGGAGGATCCGGACGACGGGATCCTGACCGAGGAGGACGTGGAGGAGGAGGGGATCTAGGCCGGCTGCTCCACCGCATCCACCACACCGCGCGCGCTGCGCTCGAGGAAGGCCACGATGCGCTCGTCCGGGATGTCGGTGCCGATCGCGCTCTCGACGAGCGCCTCCTCGGCGAAGGCGATCCAGGAGCGCAGGGCGATGCGCAGCAGCGGTCCGTCCGGGACGCCGAGCTCCAGGAACACGGCGATCACGCGCTCCGCCTGCTCGCCGCGCGCCTCCTCGACGACCGCGCGCACCTCCTCGTCGCCGCTGGCGACACCGCGGACGAGCGAGTAGAAGGTGCCGCGGTGCTCGCGCACGAACGCCACGATGCGCGCCAGCGTGTCGCGGAGCCGATCGAGCGGCGGCAGGTCGGCCACCGGTTCGGTCGCGTGCAGCATGCTATCGCGCGCGGTGCGGACCACCTCGCGATGCAGGCCCTGCTTCGAGCCGAAGTAATGGAAGAGCAGTCCGCGTGAGACGCCGGCGCGCGCCGACAGGTCCTCGATGGTGAGCTCGTCCAGCGCGTTGTCGGCGAGGAATGCGACCCCGAGCGCGACAAGCTGGGCCCGGCGCTCGTCCGGGGTCAGCCGGGTGCGCCGGTCGGTCTCCATGGTTCGAGCTTAACGGCCGGCCTCTGCGCCGAGACGTGCGATCTCGGCGCGCAGCACGTCCAGCGCCGCCGCCTGCTCCGCCGGCGACGCGAGACCGTCGGCGGCGGGGCCGTGCAGCAGTTGCAGGGCGAGTCCGTCGACGATGGCGTGCAGTCTGCGCGCGTCACGTTCCAGCCCGGCCGCGTCGGCGGAGGCGCCCGTCAGCGACAGCGCGACGCTCCGGCAGAGCTGCCGGATCTGCGCGGCCGCCTCGTCGCGGATGTCCGCGAGGTCCGGCAGCGCCGGCGTCTCGGCGATCAGGGCGAGGTTCACCTCCAGCTCTGCCCTGCTCTCCGGGGTCAGCGGCAGCAGCTGGCGGAGCAGGGCGAGCGCGTCGCCGGCGGGGTCGCCACGCTGGACGACCGAGCGGACGCGCTCGGTCGCACGCGCGATCATCAGCTCGGCCGAGAAGGCGATCAGTCCCGACCGGGTCGGGAAGAGGTGGCGCAGCGAGCCGACGGCGACGCCCGCCTCCGCCGCGACCGTGCGCACCGACACCGCCCCGATGCCGCGCGAGAGGATGATGCGCCAGACCGCCTCGGCGAGGTCGGCGCGGCGCGCGTCGTGGTCGATCGTCCTTGGCACGCAGCGGAGCGTAGCACGAGCGTGCTAGCATCCTTCGTTGTAATACGGTCGTGCTAGAAAAACAGGGGGATCCGTGCTGATCGTCGTCGTCGTCGCGTGCGAGGTGCTGTTCTGGGTGTTCCTGGCCCTCGGGCTGAGCGCCCGCTACCTGCTCCGCCGCCCCCGGCTCGGAGCCGTGCTGCTCGCCCTCTCCCCCGCCGCGGACCTCGTCCTGCTCACCGCGACGGCACTGGATCTGCGCGCCGGCGCGACCGCCACCTTCGCGCACGGCCTCGCCGCCATCTACCTTGGCTTCTCGGTCGCGTACGGCCGGGCGCTCATCCGCTGGGCGGACGTCCGGTTCGCGCACCGCTTCGCCGGCGGCGACGCTCCCCGCAAGAAGTTCGGAGCCGCGTACACGAAGGCGTGCTGGCTGCATGTGGGGAGGTCGCTCCTCGCCGTCGCGATCACCGCAGCCGTTCTCGGCCTGCTGTGGGTGCTCGCGGGCGACCCGTCACGGACGCAGGCGCTGCTCGACGCGGGTCGGATCGCAGGCATCATCCTCCTCATCGATACCCTCTGGGCCGTCTCCTACACGGTCTGGCCGCGGCGCGAGCCCCGCTATTGACAATCGGTCAATAGCGTTTATGCTCGCAGAGGGCTGATTGCACCGTCGCTGTCAAGTCCCCCGAACAGGAGGATCGATGAAGTTCCGCTCTTTCGCCGGCTCGCACACCGGACGCATCGTGCTCGCCGCCGTGCCCGTGGCCGTGGTCTCCACCGTCCTGATGACCGGCGTCGCCCAGGGCGCCGTCCCCGTCTCGTTCGCCGTCTCCGGCAGCCAGTTCCAGATCAGCGCGTCGAAGCTCGACGGCACCGGCTTCTCGCAGTACGCCGGCGTCGCCCCGGACACCGCGGGCAAGGAGCACCAGGTCGCGATCGCGAACATCAAGTCGGCAACCCTCGCGGACCTCTGCCAGTCCGTCGTCACGGACACGCCTCTCGGCAAGGTCGGGATGCTGATCACCGCGGGCGGCGGCGGCAACCCCGCCTCCGCGTCCGACCTCCAGATCGGGATGACCGACCTCAAGGGCGAGTCCGAATTCCACAACATCCGGATCGGCGTCGACGCCTCCACCGTGAACACCGCCGCCAAGGGCACCGCGGGCGACTTCGCCCAGGACGCGGACACCGTCACGATCTCGAACCTCAAGCAGACGGCGTGGAGCACCCAGGCCTCCGTCTTCACGCTGAGCGGCATGCACGTCCAGCTCACGGACGGCTCGAAGGGATGCTTCTGAACGCGCACGCCGTCCGCCGCGCTGCTGCGCACGACGGTTCGGGCGCCTGGGCCCGATTCCGCGTGTGGCGCAAGCGCCGCCCGTTCGTCGGCGGCGTGCTGACGGCACTCGGCGGCATCGAGATGTTCTTCTCCGGCCAGCTCGACATCGGGCGCATCCACGTCCAGCTCGGCATCGAGGGGCTGCAGGCGACGATCATCCCGCTCCTGCTCGTGCTGCTCGGCATCCTCGTCATCGCGATGCCGGCGCACCGCATCTTCTACGGCGTGATCGCCCTCGCCGTCGCGGTCTACTCGCTGGTCGGCGTCAACCTCGGCGGGTTCTTCGTCGGGATGCTGCTGGCCGCGGTCGGCGGCGTGCTCACGGTGGCGTGGATGCCGAAGCAGGCGTCGGAGCCCGCCGCGACGGCGACAGCGGAGGACGCGGAACCGGAACCGAAGGACGCGACGGCGTGAACGCGGCGCGGACCACCCGTCTTCGCACCCTGGCCGGCGCCGTTCTCGCGTGCGCCACGGTCGCGGTGGCCGGGCTCGGCGCCGCACCCGTGCCGGCATCCGGTTCGGCGCGCACGGCCTTCTGCATCCCGATCATCATGCCGTGCAGCTCGCCGACACCGACCCCGACGCCGTCGCCGACCGCCACGCTGCCCGGTGTGCCCGGCCTCCCCGGCGTGCCCGGCGTCCCGGGGACGCCCGCCGGCCCCGGGACGTCGGGCACCCCGGCCCCCGCACCCTCCGCGACGCCGACTCCTGTCGCCCCCTCTGGACCGGACGCGGGCGCCCCGGTGTTCACGCAGCCGCCCGCGCAGCTCGGCAGCCGGTCGCTCTCCTTCACCGGACTCCCCGGTATCTCGGTCGTCACCGTCCCGCTCGCGGACGGCTCGCGCACCACGGTGCTCAAGCTGACGGCGGACAGCATCACCATCGACGGCTTCAGCCTGACCGTCCGCAAGCAGACCGGGCCGTCGCTGGCCACCACGGCGGACAGGATGACGCTGAAGGGCCACGTGCAGGTCTACCTCGACTCGATCACCGCGACGACGGCCGACGGCCGTTCCTACACCCTGGGCGCGGACACCCCGCCGCCGAACGACGGCCTCCCGCCGCAGCTGTTGCGCGTGACGCTCGGGCTCGTCGGGGCGACGGCCGACTCCATCGTCTACACGAACACGAACCAGCACCTGTCGGAGTGAGCGCGGGGCGCGGTCAGCGCCCCTTGCGCAACCGCCTCCGCTCGCGCCTGCTGAGCGCGGCCATCGCCTCTTCCTCCGCCCGACGCGCCGCCTCGGCCGCCCGGATGCGCTCGGTACGGCGGTCGTGCCACGCCGCCACCTCGGCATCCACGTTCCGCGTCGGCGTGACGACGGGAGGGCCGCCCTGCAGCTGGCGGCGCGCGTCGACGACGCGGCGGTTGAAGTCCTCGAGGTGCTCCCGGACGGCGCGCTCGGAGCCGAGGCCGTCCAGCTTCGCGTGCAGGCCCGCGTCCTCGGTGCGGAGCGTCAACGCCGGCGGCCCCAGGCCGGTCAGCTGCTCGCGCTCGATCTTGCGGCGGATCCACCAGTCGGGATCGTGCGTGCCGGTGAGGCCTGGCAAGGGCTTCCCCGCGCCCGGCAGATCGTCGAACTCGCCGCGCCGGATCGCCTGCTGGATGGCGTTCTCGATGACGTGCGCCCTCTGGTCCATCGTCGGCTGCCCGGCGTTGTTCTCCTCGACACTCTCCCCGCGGGCCTCCGCGTCGCGGCGCAGCCGGTAGCGGACGGCCTCCAGGCGGGGATCGCTGTCCTGTCCGCGGTCCTCGGCCATGCCTCCACATTACGCGCGGACTGTCGGTGGTCACCCGTAGCGTCGGCGCATGGAACCCTTCCGCATCGCCGTGCCCGATGACGTGATCGCCGACCTGCAGCGCCGCCTCGACGCGACCATCCTGCCGGAGCAGACGCCGGGGCCGGACTGGTCGGCCGGCATCCCGCCCGCGGTGCTGGGCTCCCTGGTGGAGCGCTGGCGCGCGTTCGACTGGCGGGCGGCCGAGTCGCGGCTGAACGCGTACGACCAGGCGGTCACGACCGTCGACGGCTGCCGCATCCACCTGGTGCACGTGCGCAGCGCGCATCCCGAGCGGCTGCCGGTGGTGCTGACCCACGGCTGGCCGTACTCGTTCGCCAGCATGCTCCCCCTGCTGGATGCGCTGGGCGGCAGCAGGGACGTGGTGGTCCCGTCGCTGCCCGGGTACGCCTTCTCGGGCGCGCTGCCCGTCCCGTTCTCCGCCGCGGCGGTCGCGGATCGCTGGGACGCTCTCATGACACGCGAACTCGGCTACGACCGCTACCTCACCTACGGAGAGGACGTCGGGGCCGGGGTGAGCGACTGGCTCGCGGGCGCGCATCCGGCCGCGGTCGGCATCGTCGCGACGCACGCGTCGTTCTCGGCCCGCAGCCGCGAGGGCGTCGAGCTGACGGACGAGGAGCGCGCGTTCCTCGCGTCGGTCGCGGTGCCCGCCGAGTCCGGCTACGCGCACCAGCAGGGCACCCGTCCGGACACGCTGGCCGCCGCCCTCGTCGACTCCCCCAGCGGCCTGCTCGCCTGGATCGCCGAGAAGGTACGGGCGTGGAGCGACGGGCACGCCCTTGTCGACGACGACCCGGAGGGCCTGCTGATGAACGTGGCGCTCTACTGGGTCACCCGGTCGATCGGGACGAGCTTCCGGCCGTACACGGAGTCCCCGCCGGGCGACGAGCTGCACCCCGTGATCGAGGTGCCTGCGAGCATCCTCGTCCAGCGGCACGAGGCGGAGTACCCGCGGAGCCTCGCCGAGAAGAGCTACACGGACATCCGCAGCTTCGAGCGGCTGTCGAAAGGCGGGCACTTCACCGCGTGGGAGGCGCCGGGGCCGGTGGCGGCCGCGATCACGGCACTCGCCGCCGAGGTCGAGTGAGGATGTTCCGCCGCCGGGGTTGACAACCCGTTCCGCCCGATTACTGTGTGCACTAAGCAACCGGACGGCAGGCCGGACCGTATGGGGACGGGCGGCAGTACTGCGATTCCCGGTGGGCGGCGATCGGCATCTCGGGTGTGCCGGTCGCCGCCGCGCTTCCCTTCCCGGCCCTCGTGCTCAGTCGTAGCCGAGGATGACCACGTCCTCGATCCGCAGCCTGTCGGTGTCGGGCTCGTCTTCGATGGCAACGCTGGTCATGCAGAGGATGTTAGGCAGCGCGGCCGCCCCGCGTGTATCGACACGATGGCGATTCCTCTCGACCGAATCGACACCGCGTCCATCCCCAGGTCGTCGCGGCATCCCGGGCGTGTCGTAGACTGTCCGGGTGAATCAGCTCATCTCGTCTCCGCCCTCGGGGCGTCTGGAGGTCGTCGGCGTCGTCATCGCCGGCGTGAGATAGCCCTGCACCTGTTCCGGTGATCCTGCGCGCCCGCTCTCGGGCGCGCCCCCGCTCGCGTCAGCGCGGCGCCGCGCCGTCGGCCAGCCGCGCGCCATCGTGCGGCCGTGCCGTCGTGCCGTCGTGCCGCCGCCGCGTCGCGAGCATCCCATCCACCGGTCTGCGGCGCCGTCGGCGACCCCTGCCGGATACGACAGACAGGACATTCATCCATGCTTCCCCTCACTGAGCAGCAGCTCCGCTCCTCCTTCGTGAACGCCTCGCAGCGCGAACGCAAGGAGCTCACCCTCCCCGACCTGGCCGCCACTCGCTGGGACGACATCGACTTCCTCGGCTGGCGCGACCGCAAGAACCCGAACCTCGGGTACGTGGTGGCGGAGGTCGACGGCGAGCTCGTCGGCGTCCTGCTCCGCAAGGCCGAGGGCGGGGTCCGCAGCCGGCCGCAGTGCTCGTGGTGCGAGGACGTGCACCTCCCGAACGAGGTCGTGTTCTTCATCGCGAAGCGCGCGGGCGCCGCGGGCCGCAACGGCAACACGCTCGGCACGCTCGTGTGCTCCGGGTTCGAGTGCTCGACCAACGTGCGCAAACGCCCCGCCCTCGCCTACGTCGGCTTCGACGTCGAGGCGGCGCGCCTCCAGCGCATCGAGGCCCTGCGCGAGCACGTGACCACGTTCATCCGCCGCGTCTGCGCCGACTGAGCCCCGCTGCCCTCGCCGAGGGGACGCGACACGCCGCATCCGCACCCGCGGAACGGCGGGTCGCGTCCCCTTCTCCCGGCGGCCGCCGCTCCCCCCTTCGGGGGTTGGACGAGGATGTCTCGATTCTGAAAGTCTGAGAAGGCTTTGGGGGACCTGAACCTCCACTGCACGATCACCCACAGCAAAGGATCTTCAATGAGCACGCTCCCCCCGCCTCCTGCACCCGAACAGCAGTACGCGGCTCCCGCCCCGGCCAAGTCCGGGAACGGCCTCGGCATCGCCGCCCTCATCCTGGGCATCCTCGCCCTGATCGGGGCGTTCATCCCGTTCCTCAACTACGGCGCCTGGTTCCTCGGCCTCATCGGCCTGGTCCTCGGGATCGTCGGGCTGGTCCAGAAGAACAAGGCGAAGGGCCTCGCGCTCACCGGGACGATCCTCTCCGGCGTCGCCATCATCCTCTCGATCGTGCTCTCGATCGCGTACACCGCGATGTTCGCCGCGGCCGTCGACTCGTCGATCAAGGAGTCGATCAAGCAGGACGAGGCCGTCGCCTCGCAGCCCGTCGACGTCGTCTACAACGTGACCGGCACCAGCACCACCGCGTCGATCGTCTACACGGCGTACTCGGACGGCGGGTCGAAGTCGGAGAGCGCGTCCGACCAGGCGCTGCCGTGGACCAAGACGACCACCGTCAAGAAGGGCGGCACGTTCGACTTCAGCAGCTTCTCCGTCACGGCGACGGCCGGCCAGGACGGCGGCGACGTCGCCTGCAGCATCACCGTCGACGGCAAGGTCGTCTCGGAGCAGAAGGCGTCCGGTCAGTTCGCGGTCGCCAGCTGCATCGCGACCGGGACCGGCGACTGACGATGTGACGCGCGGCCCCGGTGGCGACACCGGGGCCGCCGCCGTCTCCCGACGATGACGAACGCACCGGGGACGCGACGCGCCGCTCACCTTCACGGGTGACGGCGCGTCGCGTCCCTTCGCGCTCCATCGACAGCGGTCCGCCGACCGGCGTTTCTGAGAACCCCGTCAGCACCACTTCACCTCGTGGCCGCTCGGTGCGACGCTTGCGCTGACGCACAGGACGGAGGCGCTGTGGGACGCACGAAGCGGAGGGCGCGGACGACACTGCGCAGGAACGAGGCCGTACGAGGCATCGACCGGCTGGTGAGGAATGTGGAGACGGGCCGCTTCGAGCGATCGCTCTCCGGGCTCACCGCCGTGGGCGCAGTCGTGACGGCGGGCGAGATCTACTTCGAGCACGACAAGGCCAGCTTCGGCGACCCGTGGATGTGGGCTCCCATCGTCCTCGGGCCGGTCGGCGCGATCGCCGGCGTCGCCGGGGTGTTCAGCAAAACCGCCGCGAAGACCCTGCTGCCCATCGCCGCCGCGACGATCGTCGCGAACGGCCTGCAGGGCACCTGGCTGCACGCGCGCGGGGTCGCGCAGAAGCCGGGCGGCTGGCGCAACGCGCGGTACAACCTGGAGATGGGGCCTCCGCTGCTCGCGCCGCTGCTTGTCACGCTCGTCGGCGGGATGGGCCTGCTCGCCGCGGTGCTGAGGCGGGAGAAGTGACGACGCACAGCGACGACGTGCCGGAGCGCTTCCCCGGCTTCCACGTGCTCGACCAGGCGAAGAAGTGGGACGAGGAGACCCGCTCGGTCGTCTTCTCGCGCGTGGGGCGCCCTCCGGACATCCGCTTCTTCGACGCGGTGGAGGAGGCGGCCGCGACGGCGCTGTTCGACCGGCTGCTCGACCAGCGCCCCGACGAGCGGATCGTCCCGGTGACCGCCATGGTGGATGCGCGGCTCGCCGGGAAGGAGACCGACGGCTGGCACTACGACGACATGTCCGACGACTGGGAGTCGTGGCACACCAGCCTCTCCGCGCTCGACGACGAGGCGCGCGAGACCGACGGGACCACCTTCGCGGCGTGCACCGAGGACCGGCAGCAGCAGATCCTCGCGGGCATCAAGGACGGCGACGGCGACTGGCGCGGCTTCCATCGCGCCCGCATCTGGAGCCTCTGGACCCGCTACGCGTGCACCGCGTTCTACAGCCACCCGGCCGCGTGGGACGAGATCGGCTTCGCCGGTCCCGCGTATCCCCGCGGTTACAAGAACCTCGGGATCGATCGGCGCGAGCCGTTCGAGGTCGCCGACACCCGCCCGGAGGAGATGCCGAAGGACGGGACGGGACGATGAGCGCGTTGCGCGAACGGAACGACTCCGCCTGGCTGCTCACCCCCGACGGCTCCCGCGAGGAGCCGCGGCTGCGCGAGCGGATGCGGCGCTTCGACGACACCGACGAGGTGGACATCGCGATCGTCGGCTGCGGCGCCGGCGGATCGGTGATGCTGCAGCGGCTGGCCAGGGCCGGCTGGGACGCGGTCGCGTTCGACGCCGGGCCGTTCTGGGATCCCGCCCGCGACTGGGTGAGCGACGAGGCCGGCTCCCACCACCTCTACTGGACGGAGCCGCGCCAGATCGGCGGCGACGACCCGGTTCCGCTCGGCTCCAACAACTCCGGGCGCGGGGTCGGCGGGTCGATGGTGCACTACGCCGGCTACGTTCCGCGGTTCCACCCCAGCGACTTCCACACCTTCAGCGCCGACGGCGTCGGCGCCGACTGGCCGATCGCGTACGGCGACCTCGCCCCGTTCTACGAGGACATCGAGAACGAGCTGCCGGTCGCCGGCGAGCACTGGCCGTGGGGCGACCCGCACGGCTACCCGCACCGGCCGCATCCCGTCTCCGGCAACGGCGAGGCGTTCCTGCGGGGGACGTACGCGGCGGGGATCACCGCGAAGGTCGGCCCGGTCGCCATCGCCAACGGGCGCTTCGGCCACCGCCCGCACTGCATCTACCGCGGGTTCTGCCTGCAGGGCTGCAAGGTGAATGCGAAGGCGTCGCCGCTGATCACACACATCCCTGACGCGCTCGAGCACGGCGCCGAGGTGCGGGCGGACAGCATGGTCACCTCGATCGAGATCGACCAGCGCACCGGCAGGGCGACCGGGGTGCACTACGTGAAGGACGGCGTCCCCCGGTTCCAGCGCGCCCGGATGGTCGCCGTCGCCGGGTACTCGATCGAGACCCCGCGGCTGCTGCTCAACTCGGCGTCGGCCCGCTTCCCGGACGGGCTCTGCAACGACTTCGACCTGGTGGGCCGCTACCTGATGGTGCAGGGCGCGCCCCAGACCGCCGGCCGCTTCGCGGAGGAGATCCGGATGTGGAAGGCGCCGCCTCCCGAGGTGAGCACCGAGGAGTTCTACGAGACCGACCCGTCGAAGCCGTACAAGCGCGGCTACTCCATCCAGACCGTGTCGCCGCTGCCGATCACCTGGGCGGAGCACGTGATGGCGCAGGGCCATTGGGGCGCCGACCTGCGGCGCTACATGTCCGACTACGTGCACTGGGCGTGCCTCGGCGCGCTGTGCGAGTTCCTCCCGCAGGCGGACAACCGGATCACGCTGGCCGAGGAGAAGGACCGGTACGGACTCCCGATCGCACACTTCTCGTACTCCCAGTGCGACAACGACCGCGCGCTCGCGAAGGCGGCCCAAGCGACCATGGAGCGCATCCTCGACGCGGCGGGCGCCCAGGAGACGATGACCGTGCAGCGCTACGCGCACCTTGTCGGCGGCGCACGCATGGGCGCCGACGAGACTCAAGGGGTTGTGGACGGCGACTGCCGGACGTTCGCTGTACCCAACCTGCTCATCACCGACGGGAGCGTGCTGCCGACCCAGGGCAGCGCCAATCCTGCGCTCACCATCATGGCCGTGGCCGCCCGTGCGGCCGACCGGCTCATCCAGCGCCCGGAGCACTGAGCGGCGCGGGCGCCGACACGCGAAGGAGACAGAACATGGCAACGACGGTCAGCGAGTTCGTGATCGGACGGCTGCGGGAGTGGGGCGTGCGGCGCGTGTTCGGCTTCCCTGGTGACGGCATCGGCGAGTTCGACGGGATGCTCGGCAAGGCCGAGCGCGCCGGCGAGGGCCTGGAGTACATCCGGCCGACGCACGAGGAGATCTGCGCGCTGATGGCGGTGGCGCACGCGAAGTTCACGGGCGAGGTGGGCGTCTGCATCGCCACCTCCAGCCCGGGCGCGTTCCACATGATGAACGGCCTGTACGACGCGAAGATGGACAACCAGCCGGTGGTCGCGATCGTCGGCCAGCAGGGCCTCAACTCGTTCGGAACCTTCAATCAGCAGGAGAGCAACCTCGAGCAGACCTTCTCCGACGTCGCGGAGTACGTGCAGACGATCGTCTCGCCGGAGCAGGCGCAGGCCGTCGTCGACACCGCGTTCCGCACCGCGATCACGCGCAAGCAGCCGACCGTCATCATCCTGCCGCACGACGTCCAGGGCATGAAGATGGCCGAGCCCGGCGCGGAGATGTGGGTCTCCCGGTCGAGCGCGGTGGCGCCATCCACGGCGATCGCTCCGCCCGCCGAGCAGCTGCAGGCGGCCGCCGACCTCATCAACGCCGGCGAGCGGGTCACCTTCCTGGTCGGCCACGGCGCCGCCGACGCGAGCGAGGAGGTGCTGCAGGCGGCGCGGCTCTCCGGTGCCGGGGTGATCACCACGCTGCGCGGCAAGCAGGTCGTGCCGGGCGACGTCCCGTTCCACACCCAGCAGGTCGGGCTGCTCGGCTCCCGCCCCAGCTACGACCAGATGCAGGAGTGCGACACCCTCGTCCTCCTCGGCACCAACTACCCGTACGGGCAGTTCCTGCCGAAGACCGGGCAGGCGAAGGCGATCCAGGTCGACCTGCGGCCGGAGCAGCTGGGACTGCGCTACCCCACCGACGTGAGCATCTGGGGCGACGTGAAGACGACGCTCGCCGGGCTCCTCCCGCTGCTCCGGCAGAAGGCCGACCTCTCCTGGCAGGAGACCGTGGCCGGGAAGATGCGCGACTGGGACGACGAGATCGCGGCCCAGGCCGACCAGCACTACGACGACGGCGTGAACCCGCGCCGGGTCTACCACGAGCTGAACAAGCGCCTCCCCGCCGGCGCGATCGTCACCTGCGACGCCGGCACGACCGCCGACTGGTACGGCCAGCACATCCGCCTCCGCGACGGGATGCGCGGCGACCTGTCCGGGCGCCTGGCGACCATGCTCGCGGCCATGCCGTACGCGACGGCCGCGAAGTTCGCGTACCCGGACCGCACGGTGGTCTGCACGATCGGCGACGGCGCGTTCCAGATGCTCGGGATGAACGAGCTCATCACCGTGAAGAAGTACCTCTCCCGCTGGTCGAACCCGACCTTCATCGTGCTGGTGCTGCACAACGACGACCTCACCCAGGTGTCGTGGGAGATGCGCACCGAGGACGCGAACCCGGTGTGGCCCACCTCGCAGGACGTCGAGTCGGTGGACTACGCGGGATGGGCGCGGCTGCTCGGCTTCCGAGGCGTCACGGTCACCTCCGACGACGAGATCGAGGCGGCCTGGGACGCGGCGTTCGCGCACCAGGGCGTCACCGTGATCGACGCGCACACCAGCAAGAACGTGCCGCCGCTGCCGCCGCACATCACCTACGAGTTCGCCAAGAACACCGGCCTCGCGCTGCTGAAGGGCGACCCGGAGGGGCTGGGGGCGATCAAGGACTCCGCCACCTCGCTCCTCACCGAGGGCGTCGAGCGGGTGAAGGACGCGCTGCACATCGACCGCGACGGCCGCGACGACCGCGACAAACGATGAGCGCGAGTCACGATCCGCGCATCCACTCCCTCCAGGCGGGCGCCTACTGCGTCCCGACCGTGACCGACGGTAGGGAGCGGCCGGAGAGCGACGGCACGATCGAGTGGGATGCGACGGGCGTGCTCGTCGTGCGCCTGACCGCGGGCGGCACCACGGGTCTCGGGTACGCGTACACGTCGCCCTCGGCCCTCGGCATCGTGCGCGAGTCGCTGTGGGACGTCGTGCGCGGCGCCGACCCGCTCGACACGTCCCGGCTGTTCTGGGCGATGGCACGCGCCACCCGCAACGCGGGCTGGCCCGGCGTGTGCGCGAGCGCGATCGCCGCCGTCGACATCGCCGTGCACGACCTGGCCGCGCGGCTGCTCGACGTGCCGCTGGTCAAGCTCCTCGGCGGCGCGGCCGACCGCGTCGCCGCCTACGGCAGCGGTGGCTTCACCGACTACGGCGACGACGAGCTGACCGCGCAGCTCGGCGGCTGGGCGGCCCAGGGGATGCGCAGCGTGAAGATGAAGGTGGGGTCGCATCCCGACGACGACCTGCGCCGCGTGCAGGTGGCCCGCGCCGCCGTCGGGAGCGACGTCGAGCTGTTCGTGGACGCGAACGGCGCCTACGACCGCAAGACCGCGCTCGACCTCGCCGAGCAGTTCGTGATCGACGGGGTCACCTGGTTCGAGGAGCCCGTCTCCAGCCAGGACCGCGACGGCCTGCGCCTGCTGCGCGACCGCATCCCCGCCCCGATGCGTGTCGCCGCGGGCGAGTACGGATACACGCCCGCCGACTTCCGCGACCTTCTCGTCGGCGGCTGCGTGGACGTGCTGCAGGCGGACGCGACCCGCTGCGGCGTCACCGGGTTCGGCATCGCCGCCGCGCTGGCGCGATCGTTCGGCGTGCCGATCAGCGCGCACACCGCGCCCGCGCTGCACGCGTCCGTCGCGGCGGCGTACGACGAGGCGATCAACGTCGAGTACTTCCACGACCACCAGCGGATCGAGAGGATGTTCTTCGACGGCGTGCCGCCGGTGGTGCACGGCGACCTGGTCCCGGACGCGTCGGCGCCCGGGCACGGGCTGCGGTTCCGTGAGGCGGACGCCGCGGGGTATCGAGTGGATGCGTTCGCCGCAGGGCCTGCGGCAGAGGGAGAAGACGAATGACGTTCCGGCAGATCGAGCTGGCCGGCGGCCACACCGTCGGCATGAGCGGCATCGGCGATCCGGTCGCCGACCACCTGGCCGTGCTGTTCCATCCCACCCCCGGCGCATCCGCCTTCGACCCGGAGCCGCGGGTGACCGACCGGTCCGGGCTGCACATCATCGGCTTCGACCGGCCCGGATACGGATCGTCCGCACCGTGGGACGTGTCCGTCGACGCCTGGGTGGATGCGGTCGCGCGCTACCTGCGGGCGATGGAGCGCAGCGCCGACCTGTCCACCGCCACCCGCTACGGGAAGATCAGCGCGATCGGCTGGCGCGAGGGGGCCGTCTACGCCGCTGAGCTCGCCTCGCGGCACCCCGACCTGCTGCACCGGCTGGTGCTGATCAGCCCGCTGGCGCCGCAGAACGCGGCGCGCGCCGAGCATCCCCCGATCGACGCGCCGGCACCCGGCTGGGCGGCGAGCCCCGCCGGGTACGACGACCGGCTGCGGAGGATGCTCGACGACGCCGGGCGCCAGGGCGGGCTCGGTGTCACGGCCGACCGCCGGGCGTTCGCCGCGCCCGGACTCTCGGCGCCGCACGTGGATGCCGATGCGCTGATCGTCTACGGCTCCGGCGACGGCGACGCGACCGTCCACGACGCCGACTGGTACGCCGTCGGCCTGCCGAACGCGACCGTGGAGCGGGTGGACGGCGGCCCCGACCTGATCGCGCGGCACTGGGAGCGCATCCTGCGTTTCCTCGCCGAGTAGCCGACTCGATTCGTCACGAATGCGCGCGATTCGTCACGAACGGCACGCGTTCGTGACGAATCGGAAGCTCAGCACCTGTCACATTCGGCGGCCGCCGGCGGTCTGAGTAGTGAGAGCCCGCACCGGGCGGGACGCGAAGGGTGGATGCGGCGATGGATGCAACGGGACTCCGGCCGGCGCTCGCGGAATCGTGGGCGGCCGTCAAGGACTGGATCGGCAGCCCGGCGCACCGCGAGGCGGTCCGACGGCTCGGCCGGGCGGCGTCCCGCGGCGACCTGGCCGGGATGCGCGCGCTCATGCACCCGGGCGTCGCCGTCGTCGTCGACCGCGGCGACGAGCAGACACCCACGATCCGGGTGGTTCGCGGCCCGGACGACGCGAGCGTCCTGCTCGCCCACGGCTTCGCGAACGGCGAGGGCGTGAGCATCGAGGAGCGCTCGGTGAACGGGCAGGCCGGGCTGATGCTCACCCGGACCGGCGCACCGCTCGCCGCGATCGCGGTCGACTTCACCGGCTCCCTCGTCAGCATGATCTGGGTGCGCCTGAACCCGGCGCCGCTGAAGCGCTGGAACACCGTCTGAGTCCGCGCCCCGGCAAGGGTCCGGCGGCGGGTGGGACCAGCCGTGATCTGCTTGGCGCATACCCCGCGGGGGAAGCCGCCTGAAACCCGGTGTGCCCGCTCTTACCTCACGACTCGGCCGGACCGGCCCTACTCGTCGCGCGCGTCCGGCGCGTCGAACTCGTCCAGCTGGTCGATGCCCTGCGGCTCCTCCACCTCGACCTCCACGCCGTCCGCGCCTTCGGCGTCGCGTTCTCCGCCGTCGTCGTCGCTGTTCGCGTCGCCGCCGTGGTACGCGCCGGTCCCCTCGTCCAGCGTCCCCTCGCCGTCCGGGTAGCCCGCCTCGTCCGGGTACTCGACGCTCCCGTCTCCGGATGCCGTCATGGTGTCTCCCTCCGTCTTGTCCGATCCTGCAACAGCTCCGACCGCCTCCACCAGGAATCCGTGACACCGATTCCGAAGTTTTCTGCGCCGGGCTGTCACACCGGCGGAGGCTGTCCGGTCGGAGCTTGTGCAGGGCGTGGAGACGCCGCGTCCCGAACGGAGGAGCACATGAAGATCGTCGTCATCGGAGGCACCGGGCTCATCGGCCGCCGCCTGGTCGAGCTGCTGCGCGAGCGCGGGGTGGACGCGGTGCCCGCGTCGCCGTCCAGCGGCGTGGACTCGGTCACCGGCGTCGGACTCGCCGAGGTGCTCGTCGGCGCGGACGTGGTCGTCGACATCCCCAACTCGCCCTCATTCGAGGACGCCGCCGTGCTCGACTTCTTCGAGCGGTCGACCGGCAACCTGGTCGCGGCCGAGAAGGAGGCGGGCGTCGGCCACCACGTCGTGCTCTCGATCGTCGGCGCCGACCGGCTGCCCGACATCGGGTACATGCGGGCCAAGGTCGCCCAGGAGCGGATCGTCACCGGTTCCGGCCTTCCGTACACCGTCGTCCGCGCCACGCAGTTCTTCGAGTTCGTGCCCGCCCTCACGGACGGCGCGACCCGGGACGACACCGCGACGCTGTCCGACGTGCTCATGCAGCCGATCGCCGCCGCGGACGTCTCCGCCGCTCTCGCCGAGATCGCCGTGACGGCGCCGGCGAACGCGATCGTCGAGCTCGCCGGCCCGGAGCGGCTGCGCCTGGACGACCTGGCCCGGCGCATCCTCGCCGCCCGCGGGGACGCCAGGACGGTCGTCACCGATCCCGCGGCCGGCTACTTCGGCGGCACCGTGGACGACACCTCGCTGATCCCGGGTCAGGACCCACGCATCGCGGAGCAGCGGATCGCCGAAACCGGTTTTTCGACCTGGCTCGAGGAGGGCCGCTAGCATTCGGACCATGGCGGAAGACGGCGGCGGGATCGGCATCATCGACGGTGTGGACGACGCGGCGGCGACCTTCGCCGCCGTGCGTCCGCGCCTGTTCGGCATCGCGTACCGCATGATGGGCACGGTGGCCGACGCCGAGGACCTGGTGCAGGAGGCGTGGCTGCGCTGGCAGACCTACGACCGCGCGAGCGTGCGCGAGCCCGCCGCCTTCCTCGCGACCACCGTGACCCGGCTCGCCATCAACGAGCTGCAGTCGGCGCGGGTGCGCCGCGAGACCTACATCGGTCCGTGGCTGCCGGAGCCGGTGGACACCAGCGCCGACCCGCTGCTCGGCGCCGAACGCGGCGAGGCGCTCGAGTTCGCGGTGCTCACCCTGCTCGAGAAGCTCTCGCCGACCGAGCGCGCCGCGTACGTGCTGCGGGAGGCGTTCGACTACCCGTACGCGCAGATCGCCCAGATCATCCAGGCGACGGAGGCCTCCGCGCGTCAGCTGGTCAGCCGCGCTCGCAAGCACCTTGCCGAGGAGCGGCGCGTGCGCGAGGTCGGAACGAGCGAGAAGCGGCGGATGCTGGAGGCGTTCCTCGAGGCCGCGCAGTCGGGCGACATGGTGGAGCTGGAGAAGCTGTTCACCGCCGACATCATCAGCTACTCGGACGGCGGCGGTCTCGCCCGCGCCTCCCGCATCCCGGTGCGCACCCGCACGGTGGTCGCGAAGTACCTGCGGGCGTTCGCGAACCGGTTCTGGGAGGGCACGGTGCACATCGTCGAGTCGAACGGCGAGCCGGCCGCGGTGCTCGTCCGCGACAACGCCGTGGTCGCGTTCGTCACGGTGGACGCCACCGCCGACGGCATCCGCCGCCTGCTCTGGGTGCTGAACCCGCAGAAGCTGGCGCGCATCCCCGTCCCCGCGTAAGGATTTTCCGCCCGGCTGTCACAAATCGGCGACCTCGTCTGTCTTAGTCAATGAGGACAGGAGGTCGAGAACGATGCGTCGAATCCTCATCGTCGGCGGCGGATACGCCGGTTTCTACACGGCCTGGAAGCTGGAGAAGAAGCTCCGGAAGGGCGAGGCCGAGATCGTGGTCGTCGACCCGCGGCCGTACATGACCTATCAGCCGTTCCTCCCGGAGGTGGCGGCCGGGTCGATCGAGGCCAGGCACGCGGCGATCTCGCTGCGCAGCCACCTGCGCCGGGCGCGGCTGATCCACGGCACGGTGACGCGCATCCGGCACGCCGAGCGCACCGTCACCGTGCAGCCGCGCGACGGCGACCCGTTCGAGCTCGGCTACGACATCGTCGTGGTGACGGCGGGGGCGGTCACCCGCACCTTCCCGATCCCCGGCGTCATCGAGCACGCCATCGGCATGAAGCACGTGGAGGAGGCGGTCGCCATCCGCGACCGGCTGCTGGATGCGTTCGACCGGGCGTCGCTGCTCCCGCCGGGAGCCGAGCGCTCCCGGCTGCTGACGGTGACGTTCGTCGGCGGCGGGTTCTCGGGCGTCGAGGGCTTCGCCGAGCTGCTGTCGCTCGCGACGGCGCTGCTGAAGTCGTATCCGGAGCTGCGCTTCTCCGACCTGTCGTTCCACCTGGTGGAGGCGCGGGACCGCATCCTCCCCGAGGTCACCGACGAGCCGGGTGCGTGGGTGGTGCGCTCGCTCGTAGAGCGCGGGGCGCGCATCCACCTCGGCGCCCAGCTGCTGTCGGCGGAGGGCGGCCACGTCGTCCTCTCGACCGGTGAGGAGTTCGACGCGCACACCATCGTCTGGACCGCAGGCAACGGCGCGAACCCGGTGATCGCGAACAACACGGACCTGCCGATCACGGCGCGCGGTTCGGTGATCGTGCGGCCCGACCTGCGGGTCGGCACGGCGGATGAGCCGGTGCCGGACGCCTGGGCGGCGGGCGACGACGCGGCGGTCCCCGACCTGGCGTCGGGCGTGCCGGGCGCGCTGACCGTTCCGAACGCGCAGCACGCCGTGCGTCAGGGCAAGCGGCTGGCCGCGAACATCGTGGCGAGCCTGCGCGGCGAGCGGACCAGGGACTACGTGCACCACAGCCTCGGCGTCGTCGCGACCCTCGGCCTCGGCACGGGCATCTTCCAGTGGCGGGGCATCGTCATCACCGGCTTCCTCGCCTGGGTGATGCACCGCGGCTACCACGTGCTGGCGATCCCGACGTGGGAGCGAAAGGTGCGGGTGCTGCTGGTCTGGGCGAGCGCCGTGGTGTTCGGGCGGGACATCGTCTCGCTGCTGTCGGTGCAGCATCCACGCCGGGCGTTCCTCGGCGAGGAGCCGGATGCGGCCGAGCGTGCGACCGAGCGTGTCGCCGATCGCGCTGCCGAACGCACCGCGGATCGCACCGCCGAGCTCGTGGATGCGGAGGCCCGCTGATGCCCGTCGACCGCAGGACCCACGCCTCCCTGACCGACCGGTTCGGGCGGGTCGCGTCCCGCTCGGCCGCCGGTCGCCGGCTCGGCGCGCTGCGCGCGGAGCTCGCGACCCGGCGCGCGCCGCTGCACTGGACGAACATGTTCGGCGTGGTGGCGCTCGCCTGCCTGCTCGTGCTGTTCGTGACCGGATTCATCCTGATGTTCGCATACGCGCCGTCGAGCACGCGCGTGACCTACACCGGCCCGTACGCGCCGCTCGCCGGGGCCGAGATGTCGAAGGCGCTGCAGTCGACGCTCGGGATCTCGTTCGAGCTGCCCGGCGGGATGCTGCTGCGCCAGGCCCACCACTGGGCCGCGCTGCTGCTGCCCGCCGCGATCATCATGCAGCTGCTCGTCGCCTTCTTCACCGGAGCGTTCCGGCGTCCGCGCCGCACCTCCTGGCTGCTGCTGTTCGGGCTGCTGATCGTGGCGTTGATCGGCGGCTGGAGCGGATACGCCCTGCCGGACGACATGCTCTCCGGCACGGGCCTCCGGATCGTGGAGGGCATCGTCCTCGGCATCCCCGTGATCGGCACCTGGCTGTCGTGGCTGCTGTTCGGCGGCGAGTTCCCCGGGCAGATCATCGAGCACCTGTACCCGATCCACATCGCTGTCGTGCCGGTGCTGCTGGTGCTGCTGCTCGCCGGGCGCTGGCGCGAGGCGTACCTGCACAAGGCGGCGCAGTTCCCCGGCGAGGGACGCAGCGAGACGGTGATCGTCGGCGTCCCGGTCTGGCCGAACCTGGCCGTGCGCGCCGGCGGCCTGCTCGCGGCGACGACCGGAGCCCTCGTGCTGCTGGCCGCGACGGTCACCATCGGCCCGATCTGGCTGTACGGGCCGTCCTCCCCCGGCGACGCCGGGGCGGGCAGCCAGCCGGACTGGTACACCGGGTTCCTGGACGGGGCGCTGCGGCTGGTGCCGCCCGGCTGGGAGTTCGAGTGGCTCGGCCGCACCTGGACCCTCGCGGTGCTCGTGCCGCTGCTCGTGGTCGGCGTGTTCCTGCTGCTCGTCGCTGTCTACCCGTTCGTCGAGGAGTGGCTGAGCGGCGACTCCCGCGAGCACCACATCCTGGACCGGCCGCGCAACGTGCCGACCCGCACCGGTATCGGCGTCGCGGGGATCGTGTTCTACGCCGCGCTGTGGGGTGCGGCGAGCGCGGACCTCGTGGCGACACACCTGCACATCGGGCTCGAGGTGGTGGTGCACTCGTTCCAGGCGCTCGTGGTGCTCGGACCGGTGCTGGCGTTCCTGCTCACCCGCCGGGTGTGCCTGGCGCTGCAGAAGAAGGACCAGAGCATCCTGCTGCACGGGTACGAGACGGGACGCATCGTCCGGCTGCCTGGCGGCGAGTACGTGGAGGTGCACGGCGCGGTCGACGCCCACGAGCGCTACCGGCTCGTCGGACCCGACGCGGCCGCCCCGTACGCCGCCCGCCCGGACGGCGACGGCCACCTGCGCCTGGTCGATCGGGCGCGGGCGCGCGCCTCCCGGTTCTTCTTCGAGGACCGGCTGACCCCGGTGCCGGAGCAACCGGGAGCGCTCGGCCCGGCGGACGCAGTGGTGGCACCGGACGCACTGGAGGCGGCGGGCGCACTCGACGACGGCGGCGAAGGGCGGTCGGATGCGCGAGCGTCGTCGACGGCGGGAGCGGCGTGACCACGCCCGCCTGACCGCGGCACTGTGCGAGGCGCTGGGGACCGGGGACGCGTGCGCGGTCGCACGGGTGCTCGGTCCCGGCGTGCGGGTGGTCGTGGATGCGGGCGGCACGGGCCTGCGCGCCAGCCCCGCCCTCACCGCGGACCCGGCCGCGCACCTCGTCGTCGTGCTCGGCCGGCCCGATGGCCGGGAGCTCGCCGTCCGCTCGGTGAACGGCGCGCCCGGCATCGTCGCCCGCCGCGACGGCACCGCGACGGCGGTCGTCGTCGCGTCCGGCCGCGTCGGCGCCGCCGCCGTGGTGTGGGTGGTCGCGAACCCGGACAAGCTGCGGGAGTGGTGAGGAGCGCCCCCCGTCACCTCTTGCTCAGGATGCCCGAAACTCCCGTCACGAAGAGGCCGAGCAGGCTCCACGCAGTCAGCTTGATCAGCGTGATGAGCGCGCTCAGCCACAGGTCGCCGCTCACCCACCAGGCCGCCGACTGGCCGGTGCCGACCGGTGACACCACGACATCCACGGCGTAGAGGGGCGCGGAGAAGGCCGGGTAGGCCGTCGGCGCAGGGTCGCTGGACCCCGTGGTGAGCGTCGCGACGCTCTCGTCCGGCGGCACGGGGTCCGGAACCACCGTCGAGACGGCCGTCGGCTGCTCCATCGCCGCCTCGCGGTCCGTCGGCGAGAACGCCGCCGGGTTCACCGCGATCAGGATCGTCGTCGCGAGCCACAGGCCGGCGAGCCACACCAGCGCGAGCTGCGAGTAGTAGCCGTGACCGATCGTGATCTTGGTGATGCGGCGCCAGACCGCCGACGAGAACCAGTTGGAGCGGTGCCGGAACAATCGGTCGGTCGCCTCGAACTTGAGGCGCCGCGCCTCGGACTCGCGTCCGGAGTTCTCGAAGACGGCGGCGAGCGCCATCCAGGGCTGGATGCCGAAGGTGCGCCCGCGTCGCTGCGCCCTCGCGTCGTCCGTCCGTCTCGACTCGGGTGCCGGCTTCGGCGCCGGCCGACCGTCGAGCCAGGCCGCCGCGTGCCGCCAGCCGTCGTTGAGGAACCCCGAAACCGACCCGATCTCGATGGTCCCGGTGGGGCGGATGGATGGCAAGCGGGTCGCGGGGTCCGCCTCCCCGGCGCCGTCCGCATGCGCTCCGACCGGGGTGTTCTCGTCCGTCAACTCCCCGACGTCCAGCACGTCGATGCGCGCGCCGGAGAGGTCGAGGGGACCGTCGAGCGGGATGTCGAGTCCGAGCTGGAGCCGGTGGATGGTCGCGTTCCGGGCGATGACGACCGCGCCCGCCGGCGAGGCGGCGGCCGCAGGCGGACCGATCCGCACCGCACGGTTCAGGTGGAACACGCTCCGCATGTCGGTGCGGTTCGCGATCAGGCCCTGAGGGATCTCGGCCGCAAGGGTGACGTCGCCGCCGATGGTGCTGCGCGACAGGTCGATCTGCTCGATCCGGGTGACGTGCGCTCCCGACGGCACCGCCGAGAGCTGGGCGCCGACTGCGGCGCCGCGCAGCTGGAACCGGGCCGCCATGGTGCTCCCGTCGAGGATCAGCCATTCGCCGACGGTGGTCTCGTCGAATCGCGCGGACACAGAGTCGACGTGCGTCAACCGGGCTTCGCGCAGCGAGAGGTCGCTGCCGATGGATCCGCCGGTCATCGAGACCTGCGGGGCCACGATCCTGTCGAGGAACACGTCGTGGACGACCGTGGTCCCGTCGAGGGAGAGCACGGAGGGAGCAGCGCCGAACGAGCGGATCTGCAGGCGCGAGAACTTCGCCTGGCCGCCCACGGTGACGCCTCTGGCGAGGATGGACGCCCCCGAGACCACGCCGGACAGGTCGAGCACTCCCCCGATCCGAGCACTGTCGAGGCACAGCATGCACTCTGCCGGGTTGCGCGGCCTCCGGGGCCGGGGAGCGGCCGAGGGGCGGCGGCCCCGGCCGCGGGTGACCGGCACCGGCATCCCCAGCCGGGCATCGTCCAGCAGGAAGGAGCCGCGCACATCGACGCCGATCGCGGAGACCGCCCCGCGGATGTCCGCGTCCCCCAGCTGGAGGTCTCCGGCGACGTCCGCCAGCTCGATCACCAGCGCCTTCGCCGCGTTCTCGAGCGAGGAGACCCGGACTCCCCCGAGATTCAGCGCGCCGAAGGACGCGACCGTGGCGTCGATGCTCCCGTCGACGACCGAGTCCACCAGCGAGAGGTCGTTCTCGACGCGGGCATGACTCAGCCGGACGTTCCGCATCCAGGACCCGGCGAACTCCACATCCCCCGCCCGCAGCGACGTCATCCCGAGGTCGCCCTCGATGCGCACGCCCGTCATCCGGACCGGGAAGCCGAGCGTCGCGAAGTCGAGGTCCAGCTCGCCCACGATGCGCAGCCCCCGCACGAGCAGCCCGTTCGGGTCGTGCGCCGCGTGGTTCAGCAGCGCCTCGCGGACGACCGGCGCGGCAACGCTGACCGCAGGAACGTGCCCGAGCCGGATCAGCCGGGAGATCACCCGGTAGTCACGGGCACGGGGCATGAAGTCCAGTTCCTGCCCGGACGCGATGCCCTCCCGTAGCAGCTGGGCCCATCCTGCGTCCGTCAATGTCCCCGCGATCGCAGCGTCCACCGCGTCCCTGATCTCCGTCACTCGATGGACCCTATGGGCGGCCGCGCCGTGGGCCTCCGAGCAACCCGCCACCAGTTCGGGGGCCGGTAGCGGCATCTCCCTCGCCATGCTATATTCACCCACATGGGTGAATATCAAACAGCCACACTCGACCGCGTCTTCGGCGCCATCTCCGATCCGACCCGGCGGGAGATCCTGAGCCGGCTCGCCGCCGGCGACGAACGCGTCACCGACGTCGCGAGCAACTTCACGATCTCGCTCAACTCCGTCTCCAAGCACGTGCGCGTGCTCGAGCAGGCCGGCCTCGTGACCCGCACCGTCCAGGGCCGCAACCACGTTCTCTCGCTCAACGCCGATCCCATGGCCGAGGCGGCCGCGTGGATCGACCACTACCGCGCCTTCTGGACCGACCGCCTCGCCGCCCTCGACCGCTTCGTCACCGGTTCGGGCACCGGCCCGGGCGCCGTCACGGACGCCGACACGTCGCCGGAGGACGCCCGATGACCGCCCCGCTCGTCGTCTCCCGCCTCATCGCCGCCGCCCCCGAGCCGCTCTTCGACGCCTGGCTCGACCCGGAGGCCCTGGCCGTGTGGATGCGTCCCGGCCCCACCACGCACTCCGACGTGACCGCCGACCCCCGCGTCGGCGGCGAGTTCCGCATCATCATGCACACGCTGGAGGCGCCCATCGTGCACCGCGGGACCTACCTGACCATCGACCGGCCGCGCCGCCTCGCCTTCACCTGGCGCTCCCCCGTCACCGAGGACGAGGACACGCTCGTCACCGTCGACTTCGAGCCGCGCGCATCCGGCACCGAGGTGGTCATCACCCATGAGCGCCTGCCGCACCAGGCGGCGGTCGATGCGCACGGCGACGGCTGGACGGATTGCCTGACCGGCCTCGCCGCCTACGCCGCGCAACCCATCACGAAAGGACACTGAAGAATGGTCGACATCCTGCATCAGGTGGGCGTCAAGGACGCCTCCGCCGACGAGGCCTACCGCGCCCTCACCACCCTCGACGGCCTCTCAGGCTGGTGGACCGAGAACACCTCTGGCGACCCGTCGCTGGACGGCGTCATCCAGTTCCGCTTCGAGCCGGGCGACATCGACATGAAGGTCGTCGCGCTCGACCCCGGCTCCCACGTCCGCTGGGAGGTGGTCGACGGACCCGCCGAGTGGATCGGCACCCACGTCGACTTCGCCATCGAGCCGGACGGCGACTACACCCTCGTCCGCTTCATCCACGAGGGATGGGCGGAGCCGGTCCCCTTCATGCACCACTGCAGCACCAAGTGGGGCGTCTTCCTGATGAGTCTCAAGTCCCTCCTGGAGACCGGGGCGGGCGCACCGGCCCCGCGCGATCAGAAGATCGACGCCTGGAACTGACGGCCCTGCGCCACACTGGGTGGGTGACGACGACAGAGCGCACCCTCCTTCTCCTGCGGCACGCCAAGTCGGACTGGTCGGGGTCCCTCGCGGACCTCGACCGGCCGCTGGCCGAGCGCGGCCGCGCTCAGGCTCCGCTCGCCGGGCGCTGGCTCGCGAGCCGCGCGGACTCGATCGACCTGGCCATCGTCTCCCCGGCGCGCCGCGCACGCGAGACGTGGGAGCTCGCGTCCGCGGAACTCCCCACCGTTCCTCCCGCACGACTCGACGACCGCGTGTACGCGGCATCCACCGACCAGCTCCTTGACGTCCTCGGCGACGTGCCGGACGACGTCCGCACCGTGGTCCTGGTCGGCCACAATCCAGGGATGGAGCAGCTGGCCTCCCTCCTCGCCGGCGACGCCGTCGTCATGCGCACCGCGGGCATCGCCGAGTTCGGCGTGACGGGAGGATGGTCCGAGCTCGGCTCCGGGTCGGCGGTGCTCCGTGGGGCGGGACGGTCGGACGGCAGCTCGCTCTGCTGAGCCGGCGGTCGACAACCGTCGCGCCCGTCGCCCCTCGCCTCGCGGACGCCTCGGGGGCGGCATCCCCTCGACTGGGGTGAGTGGCGCGGCGGCGATTTCGATAGCGTCGCCATCCATGGGGGATGTTCCGGCCGAAGCGGTCACGACCGCAGGTACGCGCACAGACTTCGCGGGCATCAACGCGCTGTCGTCGCGCCCTGCCGGCTACGCGGTGGCCCTCAAGTGCCTCGAAGTGCAGCATGCTGCAGAGCAGCAGAACCCTTCCCTCCGGACCGAGGAACGTGTGATCCTCCACGGCGACGCGTGGCCGTGGTACCGAGGCGCGCTTGGTGAGATCGCGGTCGGTGCCCTGTTGCAGGAACTCGGACCGGAGTGGTTCGTCCGGCACTCGGTCCCGATCGGCGCCGGGACGAAGGATGTCGATCACCTTGTCATCGGACCGGGCGGCGTCTTCGCCATCAATACCAAGCACCATGCCGGCGCCGCCGTGTGGGTTGGCGATCGCGTCCTGCGTGTGAACGGCGCGAACAAGCCGTATCTGTCAGCGGCCCACCGCGACGGCGCCGACGTCGGTCGCCGGCTCTCGGTGAAGTCGGGCTTCCCGGTGCCGGTCACCTCCGTCATCGCGCTCGTCGGAGTCTCATCGCTGAAGGACTCACGGTCGCCGCGCGATCGATCGATCGCGGTTGTGGATGCGCACTCTCTGGTCGCATGGCTGACGGCGCAGTCCACGCCTCTCGCTGCCACCAAACGTGAACTCATCAAACTGGCCGCAGAGGAGCCGGGGACCTGGCACGTCGATCCGAGAGCGGCCGACACCCTCAGGGTCATGCAGCGATTCGAGCGCCTCGTCGCGAGGGTCGGGCTCCCTGAGTCCGGCGCGAACGCGAACACACCGGCACCGCGCAAGAAGCGACGCCCGCCAGCCCGTCGGACCAGCCAGCCCCGGCCAACGCGGCGCGCGATTCTGCTGCACGTCCTTCGCTTGTGGGCCGTCGCAACCGCGGTCCTGGTGGGTATTCTCATCCTGCGTGGGATCGCGAACCAGCCGTGCACATCGCCGACGGGATGCATCATCCCGTCGATGTATGCAGCCTGGAAGCCACTGCTCATGCTGATCGGAGTCGCCGTGGGCGGAAGCACAATCGTGGGGACGGTCCTCGGGCTGATGCGGGCCGCCGCCATGGCGTTCACGAGACGGTGATCGCCGGCGCTCCGGCCGCGCCCGGCTGCCTCGGCATCGGGATCGCCACGGACGGCTGAACGTCGAACGTTCAGCCGTCGCGACCGGACGGTCCGCGGTTCCTGTGCGTCCGCTCTGCGACCTCGTCGGACAACCGTCCCACCACCGCCTTGGCCCGATCGACCCCGCTGTTCCCGATGCGCAGTGCCGCGTCAACGCCGTCTGCGCCCGCTTCGATCGCTTTGTCCTTGGCGTCCGCTGCCGCATCCCGCCATCGGGTTGCCGTGAGCTGCTCGCGGGCGCTCTCGATTCCGAGCAGAGCGTGGAAGTCGGCAAGCGCCGCTGCGACCTTCTCGCTCGATCCGACGGCGGAACGTGAGGCGCCGGGGTGCAGGAGCACCTTGGCATTCGCGCGCGCGGCCGTCCTCTCGACACGGGACAACAACTGTCCCGTGCTGCGGGAGACCTGCTCGATGCGTGTCCTCCTCGCAGCACGCAGACCGAGGCGATGGCGGTCGAGTTCCTCGGGAGATGCGTCCAGAACCCGGTCGAGTTCGAGCACCGCCAGCGCATCCTGCAGTTGGAAACAGCGGGCGAGCACGGCAAGCCACTCACGGACGCGTGCCTCCGCGTCCTGAACCGCCTTGGCCAGGTCTCCCGCCTTGGCTTTGTTCTCGAGCTTCTCGGCGAGCGCATCGAGCTGACGCAAGGCGTACATCTGCGTGCTCGCGACCGATATCGAGGTGGTCTGGACCTTGGACCAGGTCACCTCCGAGACACGTCCGACGTTGTCACGGATGAGCATCGCTTCCTCGATCACCAGGTGCGCAGCGATCATCTCCGAGAGCACCCCGTCCTTCTGCGCACGGAGGATATCGTCGACCTTCTCGTCGATGGTCTGCAGGTAGCCGATGATCTCGTCCATCGTCTGCTGCATAGCGAGCTGCGCCATGATGCCCGCGGCGCCGGCCAGGATCGCCGGATTCGTCAGAGCCGCACCTGGCCCCTTCGCGAACTGGACGATCGCCTTGATTCCGTGGGCGTCGCCTTTCGAGTAGACGACTCCGAGATCGAGCCCGCTGTCCTTGCTCTTCATCAGCCCGTACTTCTTGACCAGCTGTGCAGACTCCTCGGTCAGCTTGACCCACCGGCCGGAGTTGGCGGCGATCTCCGAACCGGCCTGCAGGCCAGCGGACGCGACGTGTGCGATCGCGCCGAGACGCGGCAACCCGAGGTCAGACGACGCCAGTCCCTCGGCAGCAAGGAATCGGTCAACGGCGGCGGGATCGCCGATCACCGCAAGCCCGTCTCCGTCGCTGATCAGCTGAATCTCGTCGTCCATCGTCGGGGTCCTTCTGGTCGGGAGCGCGGCTCGGGCGCCGGCGAATCTCAGACTAGTGGCCAGAGGTGCCTGCGCCCGTTCCCCCAGAACGCGGGAACCCACCGCCGTTCGAGTTCCGGCCGCTCGGTATGCCGATATCGTGCTCAATGCCGCCTGTGCACGCGAAAGGACGAGAATGAGCTCTCCCGAGATCCCGACCCCCTCAGTCCAGAAGGATGACGTCGACACGCAGCTTGCGTCGATCATCGTTCCCAACGGGCGAGGCGACCAGGCGCTGCGGGACGCCGCGGCACTCTTCGTTGACAACGGTCTCAGACGCGGTGAGTCGGTCTTCGTTCCCGGGCGCGCGATCTGGACGTCGACGAACGTCGCCGAGCTGATGGCTCGATTCGTGGGGCGGCCGGACGTGGAGGGCGATGACTTCATCGACAAGCTTGCGATCCAGCTGGACGGAGCGTCCGACGACGTGAAGCTGCTGATGGCCGAGCTCGTCACGTGGCAGCTGCTTCCCATCTGGAGGCGCACCATCGGCGAAACGAGGAAGCGAAAGCGGATCGAGGCGGTGCTCGGACTGATGGAGCACCCGGTCACCATTCCTGAAGTCGTACTGGCAGCCCTGCCGACGGGCGCCTTCAATCCGGGCCGATGGATGGGCGGCCAACTGTTCGGGGCAATGTCGATCATCATCCACACGCTGAACCTGTGGGTCGGGCTGGCTTCGGAGCGGAAACTAGCCCTCCTCGACGATCCGCTTCTCCTGCGAGACTTCATAAGGGACGAGGTGCAGGGGCCGTCTTCCCCCACGCAACGTAACGCGCTCCTGTATCTGATCCGTCCCGACTACTTCCAGTCGATCGTCGCCGTCGACCAGAAGCTCGCGATCCGAGACGCATTCGTAGGCGAGGTGGGCGGCGAGCAGGGCGATATCGACGTCGACCTCAATCGCATTACGCGCGCCCTCCAAGTGAAAGCAGGCAGGGCGGTCGACTTCTATGACGACACGTACGCGCGTGTGTGGCGTCGGGGCGACGAAACGGACACAGCCGATGCAATGGCAGATTCGGAACTACCCCTCGACAAGGCCACCTTTCCCGCGGCCACGGAAGAACTCGCGGCGCGGGTGTTCATCGGCATTGACTGGCTTGATCGCACTCTGGCCGTGTTGCGCCGTCGGAAGCAGATCATCTTCTACGGACCTCCCGGCACCGGGAAGACCTACCTCGCCCGCGCCCTGGCCGACCACATCGCCGGCGGGGATGGCGGCGTTCGGCTCGTCCAGTTCCACCCGAGCTACTCCTACGAGGACTTCTTCGAGGGCCTGCGGCCCGCCACGCAGGACGGTGCGCTCGTGTACACGCTCCAGGCGGGACCGATGAAGCGCATCGCGGACGAGGCGGCGAAGAACCCCGAGCTCAACTACGTCCTGGTCATCGACGAGATCAACCGCGGCAATCTCGCGAAGATCTTCGGAGAGCTGTATTTCTTGCTCGAGTATCGCGACGAACGCGTCAGCCTCCTCTACGAGCCGGACACCACCTTCACCCTTCCCGCGAACGTCTACATCATCGGCACGATGAACACGAGCGACCGCTCGATCGCGTTGATGGATGCCGCGATGCGCCGCCGCTTCGCCTTCCTCGAACTGCATCCCGGTGAGGCACCCGTCGCCCAGGTGCTTCCGGCGTGGCTGGATGCAAACGACCTGCCCGCTGAGATCGGCGAGCTGTTCGCACTTCTCAACGAGCGCATCGACGATCGGGAATTCCGGGTGGGCCCGAGCTACCTGATGGCGTCCGACCGCGACCTCGGGTCGGCGCGACTCCAGGAGATCTGGACGTACGAGCTGCTGCCGCTGCTCGCCGAACACCACTATGGGGACGGGACGGACATTGCGGGGCGCTACGGCTTGGAGGCGCTCCGGGCCGAGCTGCAGAAGCGCACCGCCTGAGCATGCACGTCGTACTGAAAGAGTGGGACGCGCCGGAGGAGTTCGATCTCCCGCGGTCGGTGGCCGTCGCGCTCCATGCTCGCCAGATCGCAACCGTCGTCCCGTCCGGGACGGACGGCAGATGGACCGTGAGCCAGGTGCGCAAGGTCGGATCGCTTACGATCGACGGCCACCAGGTCGACATCCGGCCCAAGCTTGCGATCAGCAGACTCTTCTTCCTTCTCGGCTACGCGCACCGCCGGCAGATCTGGCAGCCGGAACACACGGCACTCGATTCCGCTGACGGCCTCGTTCCGGCCGTCGCAGACGCATTCCTCCGGCAGCTGAGCGCGGCAGTCGGCCAGGGCCTCTTGCGGGGGTATCGCGAACGGTACGACACCGACACGGTGGTGCGCGGACGCATCGAATTCGTCGACCAGTTCACGCGCAGGCCGGGACTCGCCTCGCCGTTGGAGCTGCGCTTCGACGAATTCACTGTCGACATCGACGAGAACCGGATCCTCGCGGCCGCGATCCATCGATTGCTCCGACTCCCCCTCCTCGCGCCCGACGCGAGGCGCTCGCTACTCCATTTCCGGGGGATGTTCGCCGACGTCGGAGCCCTCCCGCGCGGTCTTCCGGCGCCGGTGACGCTCGCCGATCGCCGAACAGAGCACTACCAGCCGGCGCTGGCCCTGGCCCGTCTCATCCTCGCGGACACGTCCATCGAGCACAGGCCAGGCGGACACACAGCGTCGGCGTTCCTTGTCGACGTCGCCCAGGTCTTCGAGGACTTCGTCTCTGAGGCGTTGCGCGAATCCTTGGAACGCTTCGGTGGACGCGTGATCAGCCAGAGAAGCGACCGTCTCGATGTCGACGGACACGCAGTGGTGCGCCCCGACATCGTCTGGGAGCGGGGCGATCGTATCGCTGCCGTGGCCGACGCCAAGTACAAGTCCGAGCGGCCGGCCGGCTACCCGAACGTCGATGTGTACCAGATGGTCACCTACTGCACCCGCTACGGTCTGAGGGACGGTCACCTCGTCTACGCAGCAGGCCAGGAAAAGCCCCGAACACTCGACATCATCGGGGCACCGGTCGCCATCCACTGTCACGCCCTCGAACTCTCGGCCGCGCCCCGTGCCGTGCTTGCGGGCGTCGATCGCGTCGCGGAACTCATCCACGAGACCGGGCGCACCGCGGCAGGCTGAGCCGACGCCCGCTCCTTTCCCCGTCGCTCCCCGTCGCCCCGCCGATGTCCGCGGTCCCTGCGACCATTCCCCTGGGGACAGGACCGATCGGAGAGCGGGATGCGCGGCGAGGCGACCGTACTGCACGCGGACCTCGACGCGTTCTACGCATCCGTCGAGCAGCGCGACGCTCCGCACCTGCGCGGCCGCCCCGTCATCGTCGGCGGCGGCGTCGTGCTGGCGGCGAGCTACGAGGCGAAGGCGCGCGGCGTACGCACCGCCATGGGCGGCCGGCAGGCGCGCGACCTGTGCCCAGAGGCCGTGATCGTTCCTCCGCGGATGGACGCGTACTCGGCGGCGAGCAAGGCGGTGTTCGCGATCTTCCGCGACACGACCCCGCTCGTCGAGGGGCTCTCGATCGACGAGGCGTTCCTGGAGGTCGGCGGCCTCCGGCGCATCGCGGGCTCGCCCGAGCAGATCGCGACGCACCTGCGCGAGCGCGTCCGCGCCGAGGTCGGCCTCGCCATCTCGGTCGGGATCGCGCGCACCAAGTTCCTCGCCAAGGTCGCCAGCGCCGTGAGCAAGCCCGACGGGCTGCTCCTGGTCGAGCCCGACCGCGAGGAGCAGTTCCTGCTTCCGCTCCCGGTGGAGCGGCTGTGGGGCGTCGGCGCCGTCACCGCGGAGAAGCTGCACCGGCTCGGGATCCGCACCGTCGGTCAGCTCGCCGAGCTGGAGGAGTCCGCCGCCGAGCGGCTGCTCGGCAAGGCCAGCGGCGCGCACCTGCACGCGCTGGCCCGGCTGCGTGACCCGCGTCCAGTCGACTCCACGAAGCGCCGCGGATCCATCGGCTCGCAGCGCGCGCTCGGCTCCCGCCCGCGCACGCCGGAGGAGCTGGATGTGATCCTCACGCAGATCCTCGACCGGCTCGCCCGCCGGCTCCGCGACGGCGACCGCACCTGCCGCACGGTCGTGCTCCGCCTCCGCTTCGGCGACTTCGCCAAGGCCACGCGGTCGCGCACGCTCGGCTACCCGACCGACCGCACCTCCGTGCTGCTCACGATCGCGCGGGGTCTTCTCGCCTCCGCCCGGCCGGACATCGCGGCGCGCGGCATCACCCTGATCGGCGTCTCGCTGTCACAGCTGGGACGTTCCGACAGCTTCCAGCCCGAGCTGCCGATCGAGTGGGAGGACGGCGCACGCCTGGACACCGTGCTCGACGCCGTCCGCGACCGCTTCGGCGCGTCCTCGGTCGCCCGCGCAACACAGCTCGGCCGCGACCCGGGATGGTCGACGCCGCTGCTGCCCGAACACGAGTGAGCGGGACGCCGCCTCAGAAGTCTTCGCGCCGCTCCGCCTCGGCGTCGGCCACCGGCTCCACCTGCGCGAGCTCGTGCAGGGCCGCCCGCAGCTGGCGGCGCAGCCACTCGTCCGTGACGTCTCCCGCCCCGAGCGCATCCAGCTGGGCGAGGCGTTCCGCCGCGGATCCTCGAAGGTCGTCCATGCTCTTCTCCTGTTCGTGCGTCACATCGTCTGCCGCATCCCGCCGTCGATCACCACGTCGGCCCCGGTGAGGTTCCCGAGCAGCGGGCTCGCCAGCATGACAACGAGCGTCGCCACCTCCTCCGGCGTCGTGAACCGCCCGGTGATTATCGCCTGCTCCGCGCCGCGTCGCACCTCGTCTGGCGTGCCGCCGCCGGCCGCGGACACGGTCTGCGCGACTCCCCCGTCGCCCAGCCAGAGCGCGGTGGCGACCGGCCCGGGACTGATGGAGTTGACGCGGATCCAGCGCGGACCGAGCTCCTTCGACAGCGACTTGGAGAAGCTCAGCGCCGCCGCCTTCGCCGCGCTGTAGTCCATGACGAGCGGATCGGCGAGCATCGAGTTCTCGCTCGCGATCGTGACGATCGCCGCCCCGTCCGGCATCCTCTCGAGCAGCGCCCGGGTGACGCGCACCCCGGCGAGCGCGTTCAGCTCGTACGTGCGCATCCAGTCGTCGTCGGTGATGGATGCGAACCCGCCCGGCCGAGGAGGCGCCGACCCGACGTTGTTGACCAGCACATCCACCCGCTCGGTCTGTTCCCGCAGCCCGTCGATCTGCCCGGGATCGGAGAGGTCGGCGGCCACGAACCGGAACCGCTCGTCCCCCGCAAGCTCGTCGGTCTCGGGCGTGCCCTTCCGGGCAACCCCGATGACGGAGGCGCCCTCGGCGAGCAGGGCGCGGGCGGTCGCGAGCCCGATGCCGCGACTGGCCCCGGTGACGACGGCGTTCGCGCCGGAAAGGTGTAGGTCCACGCGCGCGACTATGCCGCGTCGCGGGGTGGGGTGGCAAGGGGGGCGCTGCGCCACTTATGCAGACCTGCCAGAATGGCGAACATGAATCGGGAGCGCTGCCAACGCTGATCGCGTTGTACTGACAGGAGAACCCGATGTCGCAGGTCCCCTCGGGATACCGGCTCGCGCCCACCACTGATGGAAGCATCCTCGAATCACCGACGTACCAGCACTGGACGATCGCGGATCTGGTTGAGCTCTTCTCGCACTGCCCGCCGGAGGCACGGTTGTGGGTCATGGACGACGAGGACACCGTCCACCCGCTCGAGTTCCTGGGCGGCGATCAGGCCGACGTGATGCTGAGTTAGCGCTGCGAGATCGGTGCCGCGCTCTTCGCGGAGCGCGGCACCGGTCTGGACCGCGATTCGGGCCCTCGAGGCGCCCCAGTACGGAGCTCATCCCCGTACGACCCGTCATTCCGGGTCGACCGAGGATGCGAGCCCCAGGAATCGCTCGACGAAGGCGCTGAGCGTGTCGATGACGCGCTGCTTCTTCTCACCATGACCACCGTCAGCGGAGAACCGAGACGCGGGCGGAAGCACCCGTGTGATCTCCGTTCCCGTCGTGCGAAGTGTGCCAGCTCGGAAGGCGCTTTCGACGACGGCCCGCGTCTCGTTCGGACGAAGGCTCTCGTCGCGGATGATCGCCTCGAGCTCGGATTCGCGGCGGCCCGCGATGAACGCTTCCCACTCCTCGTCGACCGCCCCGTCGACCGAGACGGAGTCGACGAACGCTTCGATAAGGTCCTTCTTGCTGCGAAGCGTCGGGCTGGCGTCGATGTCACGACTGATCCGGGCACGGACTTCCGTATCCTCGCCATCGCCATGCTCGGCGCGGTACTTCTGAACAAGCATCAGGATGTAGTCGACGTTGATCTCGACCTGTTTGATCAGTTCGATTTCGAAGACGAGGTCATCGTTGATGGGCTCCTTCTCCGCGTCCTTGTCCTTGCGGAACTCCGAGTAGAGGTCCAAGTAGACGCTGCGGTAGTTCTGGATGTCCCGCGCGGTGAGGATCTCGTTTCCTGCGAATTCGTCGAACGAGGCGAGGATGTTCTCCAGACGCAGAATCTGTCCGAACAGTTGAATGAACGCCTTCTGAGCAGCCTCGCCAATGATCCGCTCGTCAACAGGAAACGTAGTCAGCAGTTCGTTGACCTTCACCGCGTACTCGTCGTAGTACTCGGAGTACGGCCCCAGAAGAGCGACCGATTTCGCATCCTTGTTTCCGAACAGCTCGAGCGCATCGTCCGTCGCCTTCTGGAGGTCGCGAAAAGCGACGATGTTGCCATACGTCTTGACCGAGTTGAGGATGCGATTGGTCCGCGAGAACGCCTGGATAAGGCCGTGCGCCCGAAGGTTCTTGTCGACGAACAGCGTGTTGAGGGTCGTGGCGTCGAAGCCAGTCAGGAACATGTTGACCACGATGACGAGGTCGAGCTCCCGGTTCTTCAGCCGCTGCGAGAGGTCCTTGTAATAGTTCTGGAAGCGGTCGGCGGTGGTGTCATAGCTCGTGCCGAACAGATCGTTGTAGTCCTGGATCGCTTCTTCGAGGAACCCCCGCGCGTCCAGGCTGAGCGCATCCGTGTCGAAGGCCTCGTCCTCGATGATGCCATCGTCGCTGGCGTCGTTTGCTCCGTAGGAGTAGATGAGGCCGATCTTCAGGCGTTGGGCCGGCGCCAGGTCCTGCTGTTCTTTCTGGAAGGTGCTGTAGTAGCGGCGCGCGGCATCGATGGAGGCGGTCGCGAAGATCGCGTTGAATCCGCGCACGCGCCGCTGCTCGCGCACGGCCTCGACCTGGCGGCGAGCGCGACTGGACTCGGCGACGTTGGTGACGATGGAGTGCTCGTAGCTGGAGGCACGCCTGGTCTTCTGCGCGAAGTGCTGCAGCGTGTAGTGGACGATCTGCTGAATGCGCCCCGGCGCCAACAATGCACCCTCGGTGTCGACCGCCGGCACATCCTTGTCGATGACCGCGCCGACCGCGATCGTGTCCACATAGTCGGCACGGAACGGCAGCACATTCTTGTCGTTGATCGCATCGACGATCGTGTAGGTGTGCAGCTTCTCCCCGAACGCCTGCTCGGTGGTCTTGAGCTGTGGGTTCCCACCGGAGGCCGCATTCACCCCGAAGATCGGCGTTCCCGTGAAGCCGAACAGGTTGTAGCGCTTGAACGCCTTCGTGATGTCCGTGTGCATGTCGCCGAACTGCGACCGGTGGCACTCGTCGAAGATGATCACCACATGCTCGCTCGTGATCGCGTGGCCCTTGTTCGCTTTGATGAACGAGGAGAGCTTCTGAATCGTCGTGATGATGATCCGCGCGTCCGGATCCTCGAGCTGCGACCTCAGCACCGCTGTCGATGTGTTGGAGTTCGCGGCCCCTTTCTGAAACCGGTCGTATTCCCGCATCGTCTGATAATCGAGGTCTCTGCGATCCACGACGAAGAGCACCTTGTGCACGCCCGGCAGCGCGGTCGCCAGCTGCGCAGTCTTGAAACTCGTGAGTGTCTTGCCGGAACCAGTGGTGTGCCACACGTAGCCGCCAGCGGCGACCGAGCCCAACTGCTTGTAGTTGGTGGAGACGACGATCTTCCGGAGAATCCGCTCCGTTGCGACAATCTGGTACGGCCGCATCACCAGCAGCAGACGATCGGCGGTCAACACGCAGTAGCGAGTGAGGATGTTCAGCAGCGTGTGCTTGGCGAAGAACGTCCGCGCGAACGAGGCCAAATCCCGAATCGGCTTGTTCTGCGCATCCGCCCACCACGAGGTGAACTCGAACGAGTTGGAGGTCTTGCGGCCTCGCCCCGGCTTCTGCATTTCCTTGAGGTGCCGGTCGCGAGTCGTGTTCGAGTAATACTTGGTCAGCGTCCCGTTGCTGATCACGAACAGCTGCACGTATTCGAACAGGGCGGATCCGGCCCAGAAGCTGTCCCGCTGGTAGCGCTCGATCTGGTTGAACGCCTGTCGCAGGTCCACTCCGCGACGCTTCAGCTCGATGTGCACCATCGGCAACCCGTTCACGAGCACGGTCACGTCGTACCGATTGGCGTAGATCGCGCCACCCTCACCCTTGCCGAGCTTGTACTGGTTGATGACCTGCAGCCTGTTGTTGTGAATGTTGGCCTTGTCCAGCAGCGCGATGTTCTTCGTCGACCCGTCGTCCCGTTTCAGGAGCTGGACGTGGTCCTCCTGGATGCGCACGGTCTTCTCGACGATGCCATCGTTCGCACTGGCGATCCGCGTCTCGAAGAACCCCTTCCACTCCGCATCGCTGAAGGTGATGTCGTTAAGAATCTCAAGCTGGGCACGCAGATTCGCCTCCAGCTGCGCGGGGGATGAGATCTGCGCGTACTCATATGCCTGCGACTCCAGCAGCCGAATAAACTCCTGCTCCAGGACCGCCTCCGACTGGTACCCGGATGCGCCACTCAGCTCGGCCTCGAACTCGGCGACGACCGTCGATTCGTCTGAGACGACGAGCGGAACGGAGGTGAGGGGGCGGTTGTCACTCATACTTCGGCTTCCTCAAAGGTCAGGAGCTTGTCGCGGTAGTACTCGTACTGCTTGCGGCGAGCCGCGATCTCAGCCGGCAGGCCCACACTGAGGTCATTGACGAGCGCGTCAAACGCTCGAAGACGCTCAGCCACGCGACGTTGCTCCTCAAGTGAAGGCAGCGGTATCTCCCACGAGAAGAAAGCTGCCGAGTTCACCGCCGCCATCGATCCGTCCGTTCGAACGCACACCGCGCGAATCTCTTCTTCCACCGACCGAAGAGCCTGGTACACGTATGCCGCATCAACACCTGGGCGCGGAATGAGCGCCCGCACGTCCTGGTTCACTGTCGTGTCGACGTGAATCAATCCGATGGGAAGGCGTCGACGGAGAATGTTCGAGCGCATGACGACGGCCACGGAAGGAGCGGGAACAACCTTGAGCGACGTCTCAGATATTGCCACGTTCGTCACCCGCCCCCGGATCTCCTCGGTGCTCTCGTCACTGATGTCCATCGACGCGAGCCAGGGAATGTGGCCGCCGTCCCAGAAGCGCTGATCGGCTTTGGATGGGGTCACCCCGCCCTGCCACTTACCGAGACTATCCAGCGAGACAGATTCTCCAACGATGCTGTTCAGCATGCGGAGGCGGTAGTGAGAATACTGCTGCGTTCGCGCTTCCAGCTCCGCTTCCAGCTCCGCTTCCAGCTGAGTGAACTGGTCCAGGACTCTCACGATTTCGCGCTGCACCTCGAGAGGCGGCACGGGGATTCGGAGATTGTCGGTGTCTTTGACGCTCAGTTGTGGGAGCTTCACTGACGTTGCACGGGCCAGTCCCTGAAGCTTATCGACCTGCGTTAGCAGGTAGTAGTACACGAACTTCTGATCAACATCCGCATCGTTGATCGAGTACGACCAAAGCTCATTCTTGTGTGTGAAAGGGCGCTCATAATAGCTGAACCCGATATGCCCGCGAGACTTCACGATGATACTCGGAACATTAACCACGTGTTTCGCAGGGATCACGTCCTCAGCGACGTCAGCGACGGTCTGTCCGCCCGCAAACACTCGGACTGGCCCGCCATCGCCGATCGCCTTCATCTTTGACGCAGTTATGGCAGTGCCCTTATTCCGCTTTCCAAGAGAGCTGAGAGGCCGACGCGGCACTCCATCCGGGCAGTGTCGCGCGATCAGCTCGTCGATGCGGCTCATGCTCCACTCTCCGTGATCATGCGGATGAGGAGGGCGATCATGATGTCTTTCTCCTTGGGGTCGCTCATCGCGACCATCAGAGTGATCGCGGCAAGAGCGTTGTTAGTGATGCGCGGTGCACTGCCTGCACCCAAGAGCAGTCCGTTGCGGGCGAGGAAGGTGACGAACAGCGCCGCGGCGCTGCGCTTGTTGCCGTCCGCGAGCGGGTGGTCTTTGACGACCAGATACAGCAGGTTCGCCGCCTTCTCCTCGACGGTCGGATACAGATCCTGCCCGCCGAAGCCCTGGTAGATCGCTCCGATCACGCCGTCGAGCGCGTCCCCGCGCTCCTTGCCGAGCAATCCGTCGTCGGGGAACTCAGCGGCCACGTGGGAGACGACCGACCGGGCCTCGTCGAGGGTGAGCGTCCAGTCGGGAACGGCACCGGGAGCGGTGTCGATGCGTCCTTCGTCGTAGTCGCGGAGCAAGGTGAGGCCCGGCAGGTACTCACCGAGCACGTCGGCAACCCCGGCAACCAGTTCGTCACTGGAGCGGGCGAGAATCTGCACGAGAGAGCCGAGCTGCTCGAGTCGCCGCTCATTGATCGCGTAACCCTGTACGAGGTAGTCGCGGAGACGCGCGGTCGCCCAGACGCGAAACTGGGTCGCGACTTTGCTCGTGACGCGGTAGCCGACGGAGATGATCAGGTCGAGGTTGTAGAAGCGCATTTCGCGGGCGACCTGACGAGAGCCCTCGGTGCGAACCTGTCGGGATTTCCGACAGGTTGGTTCCTCGTCGAGTTCACCCTCCTCGTAAATGTGCTGGATGTGCTCGACGACGTTTGTGCGGGACGTCTGGAACAGGTCCGCGATCTGCTGCTGACTCAGCCACACCGTGTCCGCATCGAGACGCACCTCGATCGCGGGTGAGCCGTCGTCGCGCTGGTAGAGAATCACTTCTCCGGAGGGCTCATCCGTCATACGGCGCCTCTTTCCAGGTCAGCGACGATGGCGTCGATCGACGCCCGCAGCTCGGTCTGCCGGGCGACGATCCGCGCGATGTCGGCGTTGAGCGCGGCGATGTCCACGACCTCACGAGTGTCTTCTTCCGTGACGTACGACGACACCGCGATGTTGTAGTTGTTGGCCGCGATCTCCTCATTCGAGACAAGCGTCGCGAAGTGGTCATCGTTTTCGCGATTCGTGAGAGCACGCAGGATGTTGTCCTGATGGTGCGACGTCAGCTTGTTCTTGTTGCCCACTCGTGTGAACTCCGCCGACGCGTCCACGAACAGCACGGCGTTATCCGACTTGGACTTCTTGAGCACGATGATGCAGGTCGCGATCGTCGTGCCGAAGAAAAGGTCCGGGGGCAGCTGGATCACGGCGTCCACATAGTTGTTGTCGATGAGGTGCTTGCGGATCTTCTGTTCCGCTCCCCCGCGATACAGCACGCCGGGGAACTCGACGATCGCCGCCGTCCCGTTCACCGCCAGCCAGCTCAGGATGTGCATCGTGAAGGCGAGGTCGGCCTTCGACTTCGGCGCGAGCACTCCGGCGGGCGAGAAACGTTCGTCGTTGATGAGGAGTGGATTCGCATCGCCCTCCCACTTGATCGAGTAGGGCGGGTTCGACACGATGGCCTCGAACGGTTCATCGTCCCAGTGCTGGGGCTCGATGAGGGTGTCGCCGTGTGCAATGTCGAACTTCTCGTAGTTCACCTCGTGCAGGAACATATTGATCCGGGCCAGGTTGTACGTCGTCAGGTTGATTTCCTGGCCGTAGAAACCGCCGACGTTGTCCGCGCCCAGCACCTTGGCAAACTTGAGCAGCAGCGAGCCAGACCCGCACGCCGGGTCGTACACCTTGTTGACGCGCGTCTTGCCCATCACGGTGATCCGCGCCAGAACGTCGGAGACCTCTTGCGGGGTGTAGTACTCGCCACCCGACTTCCCGGCCTGGGACGCGTACATCTGCATCAGGTACTCATAGGCGTCACCGAACAGATCGATCGAGTTGTCCTCGAAGTTGCCGAGTGGAAGATCGCCGATGGCGTTCAGGAGCTTCACCAGCTTCTCGTTGCGCCTGGCGACAGTGTTCCCCAGTTTGGAGCTGTTGACGTCGAGATCGTCGAAGAGGCCTTTGAGGTCCTCCTCGCTATCGGTGCCGAGCGCCGAGCCCTCGATGTTCTTGAACACGCGCTCGAGTGTCTCGTTGAGGTTCGGGTCGCCGGCTGCGCGCGCACGGACGTTGCTGAACAGTTCGGACGGGAGGACGTAGAAGCCCTTCTCCCGTACCGTCTCGACTCGACCAAGCTCGGCCTGCTCGTCGGAGAGCTTCGCGTACGCGAAGTTCGCGTCTCCGGCTTCGTGTTCGCCCTTGTCGATGTAGGCGGCAAGGTTTTCCGAGATGAATCGGTAGAAGAGCATGCCGAGCACATAGCTCTTGAAGTCCCAACCGTCGACGCTTCCGCGCAAATCGTTCGCGATTCGCCAAATCGTCTTGTGTAGTTCGGCGCGCTGGCCTTCTTTTGTGACAGGTGTCATGACGGGGGTGAGGTCTCCTTGGTTTGCACACCCGCCGCATGACGAGCGTGACATATCGAACCTAGCTGGGACGGCGGACAGTTAGGCAACCGGCTCGCTGAGGCGGCCTCGCATGGAGCGACTCCGCAGACATGACTGCGCTCAGAACATGTCAGCGCTCAATCAAAGGGCCAATCCGTCGGGACGCGTCCTCGGAGGACGGCGAGAAACGCCCGCGCACCGTCCTCATCCATGCCGTCAGCCACATAGGCCGCGACCACCTCATCATCGGTGGCCGAATCGGAATCATCGAGCGAGAGTGGCGTGATCACGTCTGTCCCGACTATTCATCGAAGAAGTCAGCATCGACCTCGACGGTCGCGTAGGTGCGCTTGACCTGCACCCCGACACGGTACTTGATCATCAAGCTAACCAGACGCTTACCGTCGATAAGGATCACGCGAGATTGCACATTCCTGGCATACTCGATGGCCCCGGATGTGAAGCTGCTCGTCGTGAGAAACACCCCGCGGCTCGCACCGAACCCGTGCAGGGCGCCGACGAACGCTTGAATCGTTTCCCGTCCGATGGTGTTCCCGTCCTTGTAGCGCTTGGCCTGCACATAGATCCGGTCGAGGCCGAGCGCGTCCTGGTCGATGATTCCGTCGACGCCCTCGTCGTTCGGACCACCGATTCGCTTGCCGCGCTGCTCCGCTCCGCCGTAACCCATCGCCAGAAGCAGGTCGACGACGGCCTGCTCGAAGAAGTCTGGGTGGCTCTCGCGAAGCCGTGCGAGGAGCTCCTCGCCGACTTCCCTTTCGATGCGATTGATCCCGTCCTCAATTTGCTCGACGGGGTCGGCGATATCGACCGGGGAAGCGTCGCTCAATTCAATGCTCGTTGCCCGGACTGGTCGTTCGGGCCAGTACTGCCTAAATACCTCCCGCGCCTTGGCGTAATCGAACCCATCCGCGTGCAGGCGGAGAGCCTCGCGCCCCGCGTCTGTGATTGCGTACTGAGCGCGAGCCGGCCGGTCGATCCATCCCGCCTTCGACAGATTGCTGAGCGCCCAGCCGACTCGCTGCATGTAGCGGGTGCCACCAGAGTTCAGCGTTTCCGTCCGAGCATCGGCGGACAGTCCGACAGCATCCGCCGCCGCGTCATGCAGCTCACGGCGTTGCATCGTCTCGCCGTTCGCGAGGATCGAGAGGACGGGGATTACGAATGCGGGCCAGATGGGGACCAGTGATTGCGCGTCGTCTGTCGTGAGTGTCACCTTCGTACTCTGCCGTATCCCATCAGGTGAAGTACCTAGTTCCGCTCAGCCAGGCACGAAAAACGTGGTGCATCGGCGCTGGCGCGGTAGTCATGTCGAAGGCTGATGTCGGGTTACGTGGTTGGAACGTGCACCATCAACCGCAGACGCGGACGCTGTGCCCCTCGAACGTGACGACATCGCCGAGCTGCAGCTGCCGCCCGCGGCGCCGATCGACCTCGCCGTTCACGGTCACTTCGCCGTCGACGATCGCCTCTTTCACGTCCCCGCCGGAGTCGAGCAGCCCGGCGAACTTCAGGAACTGCCCGAGCCGGATGCTGTCCCCACCGATCGAGACGTCTTCGGTCGGAGCCTGGTTGGTCATTCCAAAATGCTAACCCGCCCAGTAACGTCCGGTGAGAACAGTCCGCGTGCATCAAGGGAGAACACGATGAGACCCCTCCGCTACGCCATCAACGTTACGCTCGATGGCTGCGTCCACCACGAGGCGGGCTTCCCACCCGACGAGGAGTCAATGCGCTTCTGGACCGCCGAAATGCAGCGAGCCGACGCCCTTATCTTCGGCCGCACCACCTACGAGATGATGGAGTCCGCCTGGCGCCGCCCCGCCTCCGGCACCTGGCCCGAGTGGATGGACGACTGGCAGATCCCCTTTGCCGAGGCGATCGACGGCGCAAAGAAGCATGTGGTGTCGAGCACGCTTCCGTCGGTCGACTGGAACGCAGAGCTGCTGCAGGGCGACCTGCGTGAAGCGGTCGAGCGGCTCAAGCGGGAGCCGGGCGATGGGCTCTTCGTCGGCGGGGTGACGCTCCCCCTCGCGCTGGCGAACCTAGGGTTGATCGACGAATACGTCTTCGTAGTGCAGCCCGTCCTAGCGGGCCACGGGCCGACGCTGCTCGCCGGCCTGCGCGAGAGAGTCCAGCTCGACTCTGTCGACCGCCAGGACTTCCGCTCGAGTGTCACCGCGCTGCGATTCCGGCCCGCGGGACCCCGGTACCCAAGCGACCTCTGAGTACGTTGAGCGGGAACATTTACAGCGAACTCGTCGTACGACGCGCCTGACTACGAGCCAAAGCACTCAAATCGTCGAGCTTTACCGGTATGGGATGCGTCCCGTTGATATCGCGCGGGAGGTCGACACAACCGAGTAAACAGTTCATCACCGCCTTAACCGCATGGGGGTCGAACGACAAACAAGTGGCCTCTCCCCCAGCCGAGGTCGCCACGCTACCCGACTCTACGGCGAGGGCGAATCGCTGCGGCAGATCGGGATCGAGTTGGGGGTTCAATGACAAGACCGTCAAGAAGGCGCTGCGTCAGGCGAGTGTGGACGTGCAGGATCGACGGCGGAAGCATCACTAGTGCTCCGGCCATGCCGAGCGGCGGCCGATCCGTCACTGGTTGTCGAGCTCTTGCAATGCGCCTCGAGCTGGCGAGTAGCCAAGACTCAGGACCATGTTGAGTGCGTCGCGCGCGAGAACGGGATCGTCAGCACCGACACCGCGTGCGACCTCGACGAGCTGGCCGGCAAACGGTGGCGGGAAGCGGTTCCCTGCCATCAAGTGTTTAGCGACGCGGAGATACTCTGCTGGATACTCGGCGCGTGGGAAATCCTCGAGGTCGTAGTAGTCGTAAAGCGAATCGTTGCCCGCGGTCACGGTTGGACCGCCAGTGAAGAGTTGCGTCGCTCGAACCACGTTGATGCCTGGAAGTGTGAGCCACCGGAGGAGCGCCGGTTGCTCCTCCGGCGTGATCACCGGTTGCCCGTCCAGGCGGTGCTGCCAGTGGCCGAACAGCAGCGGTTGAAAGCTCGGTTCTTCGGTGTCGAGGTAGTACGCGACGGCACGGATCCACCGCGCACGAACGTCCGGCGCCGCGTGCGCCAGGAATGCATCCGGCCACGCCAGGTCTTCGGGTTTTGAATCCATCGTGAAGCACTCCGCATGGCGCTGAATGTAGTCCTCGACGAGCGACGGCAGGGATGCTTTGACTCGTGCGTAGCCGCCACGTATTTGGTCGCGGAAGCGCTGCCGCATCTGCGCCCGACGAAGTCCCCGTGACAATAGGCCGGCCCAGAGCGTGAGTGATTGCGGCGTGCCGTCTAGCACGTCGAGCCTCGGCGCCAAGTGCTCATCGAACCACTCGGGTGCGCGGTACGCGAGGAAGCTGGCGTACTCGGCGATCATCATCGGGCTCGGGTCAGCCGGGTTGTCGTTCTGGCCATCAAGGAGAAGAAGAAGTCCTGCGGTGCCCTCTTCCGTGAGTCTCGCTTCGTCCCCTTCTTGCTGCGCCGCGCGCAGGAGCGTCTCCACGTAATAGTGCGCCAGGGAACCCCGACCCGAGCCGAGGGCTTCGGAAAAGTCTGTCGACGGGACAACCGACTGCTCGTGCGAGGACCGCTTCCATAACCCCAGGAGGAGGCGTGTTCTCTCAACCGGATTGTCAACGGGGCCACCTAGCTCGTTTGTCGGATAAGCCACGGGGAAGACAATCCGGGCACCGATCTGCGCAGTACTGGGCTGGTGCGCGTCTAGGCGATCGAGTATTTCGCTTGCAACCCAGGCGTCTTGTCGAACGAGGTCTTCGACGACGGTTTTCCACACCGCGTCATCCCAGTATTGTGCGGCGATCATCGCGTCAAGGACCGTCAGATGACGGTCGGGCCACTTCTCGAAGTATGCGCTGAGCTCCCGGAGAAACACCCCACTGCGGAAATCGTCCCTTAGAGCTTCAATAGAAGCCAACTCCGAAACGAGCTCTTCCGCGCTCAGGTGTTCGAAGATCCCTTTCGCGTCTGTGGACGGTTCCGAATCGGTCAGGCTAAAGCCCATGGTCAGATTAGGCGACGGATCCGGCTCGAATCCTCGTTGTCGTTCAATCTCGTCTCGAACACTGCGGACAGGGTCGTCCTGAGGAGCGCGGCTACTCAGCCACACGAAGATGTTGTACCGGTCGTAGTCGGCGATTTCGTGTTCTTCAGGTGACCGGCTCGCAGTCTGCACGTAGTCGATGAAGGCGGCCTTCGACGCCTCACTCGCGTTCTCGTAAGCAAAGGCGATCAGCCGAAACACCTCGGGGCGGCTCCGAAAGACAAAGGGCAGTCCCCGCTGAATCAGCACAACAATCAGCTCGTCCGCCTCTGAGCTGCGCGCATCAGCCAGCGCGTCAATAGCGAGCCTTCGATTCATTTCGGACTGATCGTCCAGAAGCCGCATAGCCTCGGCCACCCCGTGATCGCGCACCGCTTCGCGTAGGAGATCCCGACCCATGTCGACAACAAGCACATATGCATCGTCACGAAGAGAGAGACCACCGTCCTCGACCTGTTGCCTCCGAACGGAGATCGCCTGCGGGTGGCCTCGCCCGGTGAAGAACGCGTCGGTGGTTTCCACCGTCCGAATGAGATTCAGGATCGCGGACAAGAGGTGGCCCCTGTCTTGCAATACCGGCATCAATCGTGGCCACGCGTTGTTGAGGGCTGAAGTTCTCCAGCGAAGCCGCAGTCGGGTCTCGAGCGAGTCGTCCCAAAAACCCCAGCCGTTTGAGACCTTCATGTGAAGCGTCGGTTCGAGAAGGTGTACCAAGAGGCGCTCCGCCGTGATCGGGTCCTTATCGACGATTTGCGACACCAGGGCAGATAGCCGGCTGTCGTCACGCTCCCGCTCCGCGGCGGCCAGCACAAACGCGAGCTTTCGATGCGCCAGTGACCCGTTGAAGTCGCCATACAGCTTGTGCCAGATCTGGAACCACAGGGCGGCGTGAAACCGCCCCTCATGGCCGGCAAGTACTGCCAGCAGCGTCGCCCCATCATCGTCGTCGATGGACGCTCGTATCCACTGGGCCCACTCAAGCGTGTCCTGAGATTCCTCGGTCGAACTGGCGAAGACGTCGTCCAACACGCCAAGCGAGTCAAGCGCCGCAAGCCATTCGGATGAGCGGGCATGGGTGCGGAAGTGGCGGCCAAGCTCGGGGTCTGACAGCAGCCACTGCGCCGTTGACACATCCTCCTGCGCCGCGTCGACGCCTGCATCGATGAACCGTTGCACCTGGTCAAAGCGATCGGCTGCGTCGGCAGTCTCGCGTTCGCGCCAGCTCCTCAGAAACGACTGCAATGCTCCGTATTCGTTCTCCGGAGTGGAGGGAAATGGGATTGGGGTGATGTCCAGTCGGTCCCAGAGCTCGTAGTCGGACGCTTTCTTGGTGAACGCCAATCGTCTCGTTCCGGACGGGAGCGCGCGGTTCAAATACTGGACAATGGAATCCTCTGCGCTGTAGCCGACAAGCACAACGGTATAGCGTGCGAACATCCGCGTGAGGAATTGGGTCGCCCACCCCTCTGTAATGTAAGCGCGTCCGAAGTCCTGATCTGTGAGCACCATGCGTGTGCTGGGCGGTGGGTCCACAATGCCGTGCAAATGAACAAGGCCGGAGAAGTCATTTCCCAGGGGTAGCGTCGGGGCGACATACGAGTTCGCGTGGATAGAGAGTTCGGTTGCGGCCCCTTCGAAGAGCAAGTTCGAAGTTGGTGGTGACGAGTCTTGGCGACCTGCTGTGAGCGGTCGCGATCTGCCAAATATCGCGGTGATAGTCGTTCGGAGTCACCGCGGCCTTGAGTAGCGAACTCACGCGGCTGTGGATGTCGCTGCTGATTCTGTCGAGCCTGCCCATCGCAACATCGAATTGAACCGGGACACGCTTGTCCTCCGGAACCAGCTCGGGGTGTGCCAAGCTGATCGCCACCTCCCGGGCAAGGCCACGGAACCCTGGAAGCTCTGATGGGGGTGCAGACGAAACACCGGCCCCGCAGAAGAACACGAGCTCGTTCGCGCCCAGGGCTTCTTCTACCATGCGCGGCAGGGCGACACCGTCGGACGTCCACTCTGGTTGTGTCACCGGGCCGTGCCCTCTTTCCGCAGGTCTGGATTAGTCACTTCGGCGGCCATTCCTTGCAACTAGTCGGCGTCTCGAAGGAGCCGCTCATTTCCGACTCTATCGATCGCACGATAAGTCGACTCGCAAATGCCAGTCGGCAGGCAACGCTCGATAACTAAGTAGGCGCCCAGAAGTTCCTGCGTTCACAGTTGGAGGGTCAGGCATGGCATTCGTCAACGCCCGTCTAGACCTCTTGCCCAATCCGTACCAGCGCCATCGACATGCAAGCGATCAGACGTGACGCTTGTTGATTCAGGCGGCATTCGCCCACATCTATGTGGTCCACGAGGAAGTCGTCGGTGACCAGCTTCATACCCCGATGCGCGAGGTGCTCACGAGTCAGTCCGGATGGTCAATCGTCATGAAGGCCAACGATGCGAAGACGGTTACTGCTGGTGCCGTGTCGGAGGCTCGGTGCCACGCAGGAGTGCCAACAAGAATCTAGGCCGTCGATCTCGACGGCCCACTGAGCACTCTTATCAGCTCCCTGATTTCCGGCCGCAAGGAATGCGTTGGAAATTGCAGTAAGCCACAAAGGTGCCCCTGGAGGCAATGAGACTTTAGCACCCACCAGGCGAGCACGAGTGCTCTTCAGCGTCGTGCTCGACCTCCCCCAGGTCGCCTAGGCATCACCCGTGGGCGAGTCGAGGGCTTCACGACCAATTGGCTCCACGACCTCAGCTTTCGCCCACAGCTCGTCATAGTGCTGGAGAAGCGTTTGCGTGGAATCCTCACTCAGATGCACAACCACAGTGAGTTGACTGCCTCCAAGTGACGTGCCGACCATCAAACCGCTACCCGAAGAGGGCAGAACATATCGGTCGTGAAGCTCCTTGATTTCCTTGGGTAGCACCCGTAGCTCCGCATCCGAGCGACCGCCTAGGGCGATGGCGAGGTTGCGACGCCGATCAGTGACGGACACTCGTTTGCCGCCTTGGATGATGTATGTCTCCTTCGTGAGAACCCGCTTCACCTCTGGAAGCTTGAGGAGCGACGCAAACTCGGCTGGCGGTATGTACGGCTCGACTACAAGGGAGTCCTTACACTTGTCCACTTCCGCCAAAAGCTCCGCGTAGGTCACAGGGTCTTCGAGCCGACCGACGACCTCCAACGGTTTCGCCTCGACAGACTTTCGAGCAGATGGCAGCTCTTCCGTTGCGTCGCAGAATGCGACTCCTATCGGTGTGATGTGAACTTCTCTACCGACCACAATCACGAAGCCCGCATCGGTGAGGTACTGCACTATATTCACCTGCCGATTGAAGCCCCAGGCTTGCCCCAGATAGTCCATCACGCCCGCAGGCAGCGGCGTTGACGCATAGGCTTCGACCTCCGAGACCTTCGGCTTGATGCCCTGGGCATTCATCAGCCGTACGAAGAGAAGCCCACGCATCGCAGAGTCAGTCGTTAGAGCGGTCGCCATACGACGACTATGGCAGGGAATTGCTACGAGTATTGCTCGTTCGTCCACTCCTCGATGCCTGTCTGGATCACCTCACCGTGCCAGCATCCCCGACTCTGGTTCCACCGCAAAAGGCTCTTATTGTGCTCGTTGAGATTCGAGTAGAAAACGTCATCGACCATGAGCGTGTCGTCAAAGTAGGTCTTGTTCCCTTGTGCGGCGAGCTTTGCCGCTCGGTTCACCACGTCTCCCATGTAGACAACGTCGTTGATTCCGCTGCCTTCGTACCCCGCTTTTACCATCAAGGCTCGACCCCAAGCCATGCCAAGACCTACCTGGATGGTTGTGATTCCGCGATTGGAAAGCTCCTTATTGAGTATCTTCACCATCGAATTGGCGGTGAATGCTCGCTCGAAAACTCCATCTATGTCTCGCTGTAATGGGGTGTCATAGATCGCCCACACGCAGTCACCGACGATATTCACCTCCCTCACATCCACATCGCCGCAGAGAACAGCGACCATCTCACTTACGAATGCTCGGTATAGACGAGCGAGGACTGGTCGTTTGTGCTTCGCGGGGAGTTCGGACGACTTTCGAATGTCGATGAAAAGAGCGGAGCAGTTTGCGTAGAAGCCGTTCTTGAACGTTAGGGCGTCTCTTGGGGGAAGGCTGTCTCGCTCCTGATAGTCGATGTCGGACTGATTGAGTATCTGCCTGATGCGAGATGCTCCATCCACGAAGCTATAAGCCCGATACTTCGACTCCACTTACTCCCCCAAAACTCGAACCGCTGCCAGACCTACAAGAACGACTGCGGCTGCCAGGAACAGCCACGTCGAGAACATCGCGTACAGGTGCTTCTTCCACGCAATTCGACCCAAGATGATTAGTTGTCGGCTCAAGACGGGCACGGCACTGTCCCGCAATGCTTCCGACAAGTCCTCTGGCTTCCACCACCTCGTGTGACCGAAGTAGATGTAGTCATGCAGTGCCCGCCTTGAGGGGCGACCAGCGGTCACGCGTGGAGCGATCACCAGCACCGCGAGGGCAATCGCCACGAGCAAGAGGAGAACACCAGCCACGAAGGCGAGCACATCCCACCAGTGCGGTAGCGAGGCGAATACTCCGTCTTTGCCGCTCAGCGTCAGCACCACACCCAGCCCGACTCCTTGGAGGGCGAGCAAGATCGAAGCCTTGGTATCGACGCGAGCAATCCACTCAGCGTGGGCGTGATACACGTCCCACGCTCGCCTCTCGGCGGCAGCGTCATCGCGAATGGGTACATCACGCCTTCGTCGCATATGACGACTGTAGCGAGCCACCAATCGCTTACTCGGCTCGCCTACGCCGAAGCAGGAACGAAGTCGCCCTTCCAATCTATGTGGAGGTTGGAGTCCGCGAAGTAGCGGAGCAGCCGCTGGAATTGCCAACTCTCCCCGTAAGCCTTCACAAGCTGACCTGTCTCGTCCAAAAGGTTCAGGGCAAGGAGCCGCACCACTACGAGCGAGAGCCGCCCAATCACATACGTCTCCTGAGTCGGTGGCATCTCGCCACGGTCATAGTGCTTGATGGTGTTGTAGTTATCAGCGATTGCTTCAGCCAAACCCCACAGGGAATCCGCCGCTTCACTCCAGTCCAACCCCAGCGATTCCAGGCAACGGAAGATGTGCCGCGAAGTTGACTTCTTGCTGCCGTAGAGAGCTTCCTCGTCCTTAGAAGCGGGAAGCAGGTGACCGCCCGCTTCCAAGCTGAGGTTCGTGCTGATGACGATATCCTCAGCGAACGCCCCTGAGCGGCTCAGCACTCCAACGGTGGGGTCTATGACACGGCTCCACTCCTCGTACAAGGCAGCCCACCTAGTAAGAGCTGCTGGCTGGAGCTGCGGCAAGTAGGCAACGCCATCCCGCCGCAAAGCTGTGTGGTCGGGAACGGGCAAGGCGTAGTCACGGACTGTTCGGCGGCTAATCACCTCGTAGAAGAGAGGGAGGAGCGAGCCGTCAGGCATCACCACAGCGAACCTTTCATCCCTCACCTCGTGCTTACGCCAGGCGATTCCCGCACCGAGCATGAGAGTCAGCAAGGAACGCACCTTCCGTTGCTCCATCAGGTGGTTGATGAACGGGCGGGAAGTCGGGAACTCTGTCGTCAGCACGACCCACTCGTCAATGTGAAGACCGTTCCGCTTGCCGTCACCGTGCCAGTGAGTCGTAATCGTCATCTTGGCGTCGCCCTGCTGCCAGGTGAACTCATCGACAGATTCGACCTCAGCGGTAATCCGCTTGACACGACTCTGCTCGTCTACGTGCGTCTCTTGCTTGATTGCTTTGAATCCCGTCCACTCGGACAGTCCATCGAGAGTGGACTTGACCTCGGTCACGGTGAGCGGCTCTTGCAAATCCCCCATGCGATCACCGAGCACCGCCTCGTCAGGGCGGAACCTTCCCTGCGAGATATTGCCTGAAGTCCAGCCAGTGCTGCGGTTTCCGTACAGCGAAACCCGTCCACCAAGCGTCTCAAAGATGAGGTTCGCTGGGAGTGCCTCCCCGTCCACCCACTGCTCAATCGTCTCGAACTGCTTCGTGGGCAGATGAGGGAGATAGGGAAGCTCCACCTCAACGCCTCGCTCATCAAGCGTCAACGTGCCCACGACGTACGGAGTTTCCTCCACCCCGTCGATCACGAACCCGCTGAGGGTCTTACCTGGCTCCAACTTCTCTATGCTCACCAGTCACCAATCGTTGAGGTTCACGTTGGTAGTCATTCTGGAGCACCCCACCCGCGACCGCAGCAAGCAGCCCAAAAACACTTGCACAAATCACTTCACGCAATTCTGCCGATAAAGAAGTGAAAGCATCACACACATAGCTCTGGGAGGTATCCCTTAGCGACCGAACAACATGAGCCACATGGCACGGGCATGCAGCACCGTGTCTAACTCCTCCCCACTGGAGGAGGGAAGGCTAGTGCGACCGCCAAGAGGTGGGCAGGGCATCGTCCTGAACATGACCAAGCGGGTTTAGTAAGCCGACGAACGTAGCTAGAAAGTTCAACGAAGAACCGAAAATGCGGAAGCAGGAAGAGGCAGATTGGGAAGATACAGCCCATTGGTGCGAGAACAATGTTGACGCAATCAAGCCAGGCTTCGCAGCGTTTACGTTACATCCCAGTACTCCGAGCGGGGGAGAGCATTGTTCACAAAACTCCACCCTTGTGGTGGAGACCCCCAGCCCTGATGGATAAGTGCTTCAACGAAGCATAAGAGCGAGTAATACCCGACCGTTCCATACGACCCCTAAGCAAGGTCGTGCCCTGTGACGAAAATGATCCCCGATTTATGCCAGTTTTCCGAACAGGGGGGGTTAGAGCTATGGGCACTTACGGGGTAACGCACCGACAACTGAGAACACACAACCGCGAGCCGAACAGCTCGCCCTCCACAGCCACTCGCTTTGAAGTAAACCATCACCCACTGGAACACTGCTCCGCAGCATCCCAGTGACTGCCCCCCAAGGGGGTTCGATTGCTTCGCAATCAGGGTCAGAGCTGGTTACAACCACTGGGCTTGATTGAAGGTTTCGGGCAGCTGTACAAAGCACAGGTCTGTCTATCGCCAGCTCGTACCCTGCACATACAAGCCCTCTCACAAATTGAAATTAGTGGAGGGAGTTAGGAAATCAACAGCACAGCCTTCGTCTACAGCCCGTCGCACTGCCTTCGGGACAAGCCCTCGGCATTAGCTTGGTCTGTCGCCTCGTCTGTAGCTGTTGATTTCCTAACTCCCTCGTTTCTCGACATCCCGTTTCTCGATCCTCCGTTTCCTGACTTGAGCTTCGCTTCCTCGTTTCCCGACATGTAGCCCAACGACTCTCTCGTTTCTCAAGGTCATCGTTCGTTCGTTCAACTCCTATGACTTCCGCCGAACCTCCCTGTTTCTCGACAACACGCGAAGAGACCCTCGTCGGTTTACGTCAACGAGGGTCTCTTCGCGTGTTGGGGTGTGCAGGTCACTCACCCCAGTCCCAAGCTTCTGGAGGTAGAACCTCCCTAGCCGGCTTAGGCGTCCAGTACAGATCACGCTCAACAACCGCAATCGGATGAACGGCGATCTTCTCCAACTCATCCAACGAGAAGTAGCCCCACTCGTCACCTCCCTGTCGCAGCATCGCATAACCGAAAGCTAGCGACGCCTCGACGTCGATTTCCGCCACATACCAATCCATCCCGCCGATGAAGTAATGAGCGACCAGGAGCTTCTCTCCTGCCTTGACGTTCTCGGTGCTGTACAGCTTCGCCCACTCCGTTGCTTCCGTAGGTACAAAGTCGTAACCACGCCGCTCACGCTGAATCTCAATCACTTGCGTCCTCCGTTTGTCATGCCTTAGTTCGAACCTAGACAGCACCTCTGACGCTATGTACAAACTTCGTTTCTCCACTTGCTCCGCAAATGCCGATATAGAACGTGAGGCATGAAAACCGTTTTGCCTAACACCAAATGGAGACACAATGAAGAAACTACTTACAGTGCTCACAGCACTCGCGATGACCTTCGGAACGGTGGTCGTCACCGCCCCCGCCGCCGTTGCAGAAACAGCACCAACCGAAAGCACTACCCAGAACGCCGATGGTCTGTACACCTGCACGTGGAATGGAATCGTCCTTTCCACCTTGGCGAACACTTCCGCCAATTGCCAAGCTCAATACGCTGCCGCACAAGACAACCTCAGCAATCCGAACTGGAAGGCAAACCCAGGCTTAGGGTCGTCCGTCGCCTCTCAGAAGAACGCAGACGGAACCCTCCTAGAGCGATACAACGGCTTCACCATCTACGACAGCGTGCCTTCACATGCAGTAGGTTTCGCCACCATCACGGTGCTAGACAACATCCGAAATGCCGCCAATCAGAACAAAGAATTGAGCACCGTTGCGAACTTCGTCGCCCCCAACCTTCCAGACGCAAGCAAAGGGACTCCTGTTGCCCCAACGGTAGAGCCAGCCGCACCAGCCCCATCGCAGTCTGCACCTCAGCCGATGAAAGCCCCTCAGGTACGCGTTGCAGCTCCAGCGGCACAAGCCGCACCTGACGCAGCGAGCGAGACAAACAAGTACTGCTATACAGACGATGCCGCTGTAACCACGTGCGAGGCATACCCGACCGACGCATGGGGCAGCAAGACTGGAAGCAGCTTCCCCGCCGCATCACGCAAGATTCCCGTGGGAGGAAGCATCTTCGGAACCGTCCTTCTAGGCGGTGGAAACCAAGACTCTAAGCCTTCCTCCGTTGTTCCCGAAGGAACCGTGGTCAGTGGCGACACTTATGTTCAAGCGGACGGTAACACTGACCAAGCGAACATCCCGCTCACTTCAACAGTCCACCTCTCCCTCAGCCGCTCCACCGATTGGGCGAAGAGCGTCCGAGTCCTAGGGGTTGAGAGCCAGGTACAGCCAACAAGCACATGGAAGGACTACTCCACAAGTACAGAGCAAGTCGCAAACCCCGCCAACCCGTACCTTGGCAAAGACGCTGACGCAACCCGCATCCCCGTTGTAGCCCGAGGCACCTACGTACCAGCAAGCTTTACTGACGCCAACGGAGTCCTTGTCGCGGAGAACACCACACTCTCTAAGGATGTCCGCCTCGTGTTCCCATCAGCCACCTTCAAGTACACCACCACTGACGCCAACGGCTCCCACTTGAACGCATATGGCTATGAAGGAGTAATAACAATCTACGTTCAGGCACAAGCCGCCGACGGTAGTAGCTACATGATTGCACTTCACGAACTAGTCGAAGTTCACAGCGACTGGTACTACGACCTCTCCAAGTTCGCGGTACAGGAATCTGACTGCGAAAACGGAACCATTTGCGTCACCTCCAACGGATACGCATTGCAAGGCTTCAGCACCTCTACGCCAGTTGCCGCCGAACCAATCATCGCCAATGGGGGAAACACCAACGACGAGTGGCTTCAGAACACTTGCCAAGTGAAAGACGCCAAGAATGAGAACGGCAAAGTGAGTGCTTCCGTTGTCTTCACCGCTTCAGGTGCATACACGCCACTAGCTGGCAGCACAGGCTTACAGTTCGACCCGTCCGTATCCCCAGCTCGCTTTACGGAGAGCAACGGAACAGATACTAATAGCTACCTTTTCCACAGCTCTACCATTGGAGCAACCTATTCGGACGGGTCAGGCGAACCAGTCGCTATCGACTTATCAGGTTTCTCTAGCGAGGAGACCGCTACGCGAGCTGTCGCGGTGGACGGCGACAAGATAACCGCGACAAGCGAGCCACTCACTATCACCTTCCCGTACGACGGCTCTGTGTCCGACTTCACTGTTCAGGTAACCCTCGGCGGAGAGGGAGGAGACGAAACGGCAAGCTGTGCACTTGTCACGAAGGCAGTAGCCCCTCCAGTGACCCCCACGCCAACACCAACTGTCACCCCGACTCCAGCACAGTCGGAGACGCCAACTGCCGCTCCTACGCCAGCAGCAGCAACCCCTGAAGTTCTCGCTCACACAGGCTCTGACTTCAGCTATCTCTGGCTCGGCTTGGCGGTACTTCTAATGGGTTCTGGAATTGTGCTCGTCGTTTGGCGAGTAAAGCTAGCTCGTAAGTAAGTCCTTGCCTATGAAGATGCCCCCCGCAATCCACTCAGCGGGGGGCATCTTCATGCTGCGTCCGACTTTCTTCCCGCACGCTCAAGACAGGTTGCCTACACGAGTTTGGAGATAGCCCGCCGAAACCACCCCAAAGTGTGCATTCCGAGAAACGGGGTTGTTAGGGATGAACTATGAGGCAAAAGCTCAGCGAATCCTGGAGAACCGCAATGACTACCAATGGACGCATCGGAACCAATGCAATTACAAGTGTGAACGCCGCCACTAAAGAGGAGGAAGCGGTGTATCAGGAAGTCCGCGATTTCCTGGAATCGCTCTTTCCTGAACGTACGGAGCTGGAGACACACGAGATTTCTAGCCAGATGGCTCGCATTATCCGAGAGGCTCGAAGCGATCAACGCTTCTAGCGTCCCACCTACGGTGCACCTCCCAATGGTGTGCACCGTGAATCACTCAACAAGATTGGAACAACTATGCACATCACAGTCGAACAGGGGCACCGCATCGCACACCGTCTCCAGGAGAACATCCCTGGGCGGGTCGACTTCGTAACAGACCTACACGCTGAGACCCCAGATAGTTTCCGAATAGGCGGTTGGTTCCTTGAACCGAGTAATGCCAGTGCCGCTCATCTGCTCTTAGCGGCGGTTCAGATTCTGACCGAGGACGGCGTGACGTTTGATCCGTTCTTCCTTGCGGATTGCCTCACCACCCAAGGACAAGGTTCAGTTTTGTACTTCGCAGGAGTCCCGCTCTCCGAACCAAGCCACTGACCGAGAGCGACCGTCAGCCTTTTCAAGTGCGTACTGATTGTTGCTCATCTGTCTTTACTGGGCGGGAAGAAAGTCATACATCCGCACCAGTTCAACGATGCCGCATTTACTCGTCAGCCAGAGCTTGCAATCTCAGATAGCCCACCACTATCTTCAAAGCGATCCGCGGGCAGCACAGGCGATCACCGACACGTGCCAGACCCGCCTCCCCGAGAAGAGGAGCTCTTCTTCTCCTGGTCTATTAGCAGCAGAGGCTAATGACCCCATAGACGAGAACCCCACCGCATACCCGAGGCGGTGGGGTTCTCTTTCGTTTCTCAACATTTCTCGAAACTGCCGATATTACTAGTAGCCCTTCAGATTGGAGGCACACCAAGGAGAACCACAATGTCCCAAAACCATCAACAAGCGAAGCGTCACCGCATCGCACAAATCGCCCTAGTAGTCTTCGGCATTCTCATTGCCCTAGTAGCAGTCGTTGCTCTAGTGCTCCCAAAACCAACTACAACTGGCACAACATCAGCGTCCAGCCCAACACCAACGTCCAGCCCGAAGAGCACCTCACCATCGCAACCAGCTTCATGCCCTACAGTGCTCACTTCCGAGCAGGTCGCGGCATTCAACCCTAACTACCAGCCCGTAGAGCAGCCCGCCCGTCCAGTCGGTAGCCCAGCAGCCGCCCTTGACCGCGGAGGGCTTTACTGTCAATGGAAGAACCCCATCGGTGGAGACGCACTCGGTGTTTCAGTGGTTCACCTCTCCCCGAGCCAGGTGCTCAAGTACGAGAACGAAGCCAACAGCAACTCGCAGAAGGTCGTGAACTACGGCAACCCTTCCATCGTCACTGGGTTCTTCAACCAATCCGAGAACGTTGGTGAAGCTCAGTTCTTCACGCACGGTTACTGGGTCACTCTGACAAGTAGCACATTTGTGAACGCCAGCGATGCCTCACAACTCGCATATGCCATTCAGCAAAACCTCAACGAATCTAATACTTCCTCGTCAACGACCATTATTGCCTACGCAGGCGGAGCTTCAGGTCAGCTTGACGGTGACAGGATTACAAACATTGAGAACGTTACGCCCGTGAACTCCGCGAGCTTCGCGACCATCCACGATGCCAAATGGCTAAACGTCTGCTTCCACGGCGTGAGCCAAGGTGACGCAACCGCTGTCCGTCTTCTTACCTCGTCTCAGTTAGAGGCACACATGGACAACGGTACATCTGGGTACGGCTGCTACATCGTCCAGCTCGATGACCAGACCGCCCAGGCACTAAGTGACTCACTTGCCCACGAACCGTCATGGGGGGACGACGACAAAGGCTACTCGTACACCGTCGAGCACCCTTTGTACCTCATCGAGTTCAACGGGAAGTTCTACCTCTCCACTGAGGACGCTCGTTCAGCCCAAAGAAGCATCACCCAAGTGACCAGTTTCCACTGGCAGCCATAAAACCAAGCACCACGCCCTGTGCCCCCTTTCATCGAGAGGGGGCACTCGTGCTTACGCCTGCTGCTTCACGAATGTGCACGTCAAGAAACGCGAGCCGATAGATATCACGTAGAGGCTCAACCAGCCCTGATATCTGGAGAACTAGCAATGACAATTCACATCAAGCCACCACAGCGAAAGTGGGAACTTTCCCGAGGCACATACTTCTCATTCGATTCGGCACAGACCCGCCCCAACGTCCGACCCATCTACTTCAGTTCAAACCAAGGTCACCCGAATCCTCAAGTCCGCCCCGTCTACGGAGTCGAAAACGACAGGCTCTTGGTAGCACGAACAGAAGGGCACGTGTACAACGGGCGACGAGAACTCGACGGCTACACGTACTTCGACAGACTGCCCACGGGGAATAGGGCGGTTTTCCAGCCTTACCACTTTGCCCTCGACGGCAACTACAACTTCGCCAACAACAAGGTCTTCTTCCTGCTTCGGGATGGACTTGCGTACTGGCTAACCGAACAACAAGCCGTTCGCTACCTCAAAGGTGAGTCGCTCACCATCAGCGGTAGCAAGAAGAAAATCCAACTTGACGACGCACAGGCAGAGCTGACCCTCTTCGACGGCATAGATGGAGACTGGGAATTATGAGCTATCGCGACATGGACGCTGAAGGTCTCCTTCAAACCCTCGCCCTCGGCATAAGCGGTGAGGCTGGGGCTGACCGCCACGCCGAACTTCAGGACGCCGCCAAACGGCTCGTGCCCGCAGCAGAGTCGCTGCTGCGGGAGCTAGCAGACACTGTTCACAGACGAACGGTTGGTCTGGTTGTGCTCGCGTCTTCGAGCAACCTCGCCCTCCGAGGTGGTGCATCACGCCGCATCAAGCAAGCGGAGCTGGATGGCTACCTCCGCGACTATCACCCAGAGCTTCTTGATTTGCCGCTCACGTATGTCACGAAAGCTCTCGTGACTGAAAGTGCCGATATAGGAGCCAAATCGAAAGGAACCGAATGAACACACCAGCAATGCCAGTACTAGAGGACACTCCCTCCTGCCCGACTCCCCCTCCCGCAACTTTCCGCAGGTGGGCGAAGAGCAAGGACTTTACGCTCAAGCTCTTTACTGCGTTAGACCCAAACGCCCCACGTGACGCGTTGGTACTGCTCACCGCCGATGCTGACCACAGCATTGCAGTTGCGGCGAGCCAGACACTTGCCGCATTTCCCCCTCAATAACGCAACTGACCCCCACTGAATTGAGTTCAGCGGGGGTCAGTTGGATGACGCCTATTCAAGAGTCGGCAGCCCATGCTTGGCTCGTACCTCCAGAATGCGAGCAGTCCAGAATGCAGCAACGTCTTCCTGCTCCACGTTGTTCTCTCGTTCCATCCTGCTCATATGGTCGTATACAGCGTCAGCCTTCTTCGCCGCTACATGTCCTCGAATCGCCGCTGGGTCTTGGTTGAACGCAAGAGCATGTAAGTAGTCACTCTCACTTATGTAGGGTTTCTTACCTAGTGCCTCGCCAGAACGCTTGTCGTACGTCTCGGCTTCACCGAATAGTGCCCGCTCGTCGTAGAGCCGCTGTTTGGTCTCTGCGTCAACGTTGATGGTTCGGGAAACCCTGAGGTGGTCTCCACTCTGCCTGTCTACATTCGTCTCAGAGGCTGGGCGTCCCATAGTTCCTCCGCCGACCTTCCTACGCCTGTGCTCGGCAGTCTGGTTCGTGAATTGAGGTAAGCGGATACTGGCATCCCTGAACCACTCGGCAACGGACTTTCCCTCCGCCTTGGCACGGTCTTCTATTTCCTGCCACTCGCTAGCCGTGAATGCCGCACTAGCTGTTTCCCTTACACGTTTCTTAGCTGCGTATGCTCGCTGTGCCTTCTCTTGAGCCTTACGTTGCTCTAGTTGCTCGTGCTGAGCTATGGCATTGTCCAGTGCCTGGAGCTTCTTCTGCTCTCTTTCTATCCCCCGCTTGGCGACTTCCTTCTCTCGATTGTTCAGGGCGGTGAACTCTTGTTTGTTCTCTGCTTCATGCAATCGGCGGCTCCATGTCTCCAGCCGTTCTTTGGCTCCTGCTCGCTTGTCTCGCAGTGCCTTACCTGTCGAACATCTTCGTCCGCCCTCAGCGATTGAGTAACACATCTCGTACCTTCCTGACGGGTCAAACTGTTCAACCTGTCAGGAGTGATATCGGCAGATTCATCCCGCACGAATCGGACGGATACGACCAAGCCGGCTTCTTCCAGTCAAACGCCCGATATAGGAGGTGGATACACACGAGGAGACCCCATGAACGCAATCCATGAACTACGCAGTCGAGCCAAAAGCACGGGCAAAGAAACGGGCTTCACACTTCTTGAAGCCATCGTCTCGCTCAGCATGATGCTGGTGGTGATGACCGCAGTTGTGAACACGCAAGTCACGGCTTTGGATGCATCGAGTACGTTCCTCATTCGAAGTGACGTGCAGACCAACGCCCCCCTTATCACCAGCTTTCTAGTTGACAATCCAGAGCGAACCATCGACATTCGCTCCCAAGGATGCGGGGGCACTACGCACTCGGAGCCAGGACTGTCCGTCTCGGTATCCGAGAACTACTGCTTCATCGCCACAGGTAACGGCCAACACTTCATCGCAAGAAGCACGGGCGTACAGTCACGAGGCTCGCTTTACACGTACATGTACGACTCTGTAACAGGCGACTACACAAGCGTTGGTTGATGCGTTGCACCTACCCCTGCAAACGCCACAGCACGTTTCATCAGCCATGACTTACCTACCGCACTAAGAGGACATAGTTCCCAACGCAGGCACTTTTCGCCATTTACGGCGTTGAGCATCGCCAGTGACACATTCACCCTCGTTTCCTAAGAAAGTCTGCGAGAGGGGCGTTTCTTGCCCTCTCGGTGGCATTTGCACTTTCGCTTCCCAAATGAGAAGCGATTTGGACGCTTCAACCTCGCGAACTGCCCACAGTCGCGAACGTACTAGCTATGTCAGACGTAGCTCTTACGTTTGTATTACCCCCTACAAGAGGCAACAGAATGGAGAACGAGAATGGGAAGCACCGAACGTGTTTACTCACTTGCACAAGCGGCAACCGTTACGGGCTTCTCACTCGGCAAGTTTCGTTACAACAAGGCTGCCCTTATTGAGGCTGGAGCGAAGGTCGATGCTGAAGGGTGGCGTATCCCCCACTCCACATTGCGACAGCTTGGTTGGATCGGCGTCAAGCCCCCGAAGGGTGCAGTGCCCGAGCCTTCCGCCCTAGAGCGTGCGGAGCTTCGAATTGCAGAGCTGGAGGCGGAGCTTGCCTCGCTCCGTGAGCAGCAGAGCAAGCGTTCGGTGTTCGGCTTCAAACGCAAGTAGTCCCTACACAGAGAGAACCCCACCGCCAGAAGTAAGGCGGTGGGGTTCTCTCTGTGTAAGGACTGGTTAGTCCTCGCTGGCAATCTCCTTCTCAGCGAGGAGAGCTTCAATGGCTGCCTTGTGCTCGGCAATCTGCTTTTCGAGCGTCTGCTCCTTCTTCCGCTTGAGGCTCTTGAACTCACGGTTGAGATTCGTCAACGTCTTGTTCTCCTCTGCGAGCCGCTCCTTTGCGTCGTCCAGCCGCTGCTGAGCCTTAGCGACCTTCTTCTCCTGGGCGGCGATATCAGCCTTGAACTGAGCCAGCTCGCCGTCACTGCCAGCAACCGACGCTGCAGCCTTCGAGCTGGAGCGAGTGCGAGCAGCACCGAACTTGTCCACGAGGGCGTCCACGGCGGTACGCGGGATTACGCTCTGCTCGCCCTTCTTAGTGGCAAAGGTTGCACCTTGCTCGATGAGGAACGCACGAACTTCGGGGTTCTTCAGTCGCTGCGGGCTGTACCCCGTCAGCTTCGATGCTTCATTGACAGAAACGGTCTCGACGGTTGCCTCAGCCATTGCTCTTCCTCCTGGACTTGGGTTACTTGTGCTTGTTCAAGCCTTCACTGTTTATATCACTAGTACCAAACGTGAGGGCACAGGCTCTTGCAATTGCTCCTCATCCCGTCCACTACCCAAAAGTGTGCACTTCGGGAAACGCAGTCGTTAGGAACCCTCCACTGGACAACTTCTGTCCAGCTCACACACGGAGGAATCTCTAATGAATACAGAAGTGCCACAAGGCTCAAACGGCGTACGCCGAAGTCGCTGGCAGACGCCAAGCGGTGAATGGAGAGAGGCTGTTCGCTATTACGAGCCAGAACCATCCATCGACAACATCGACCTCAGCTTGTTCTATACGGCTACGAAGGGTCGCAAGCTTCGCCCCCTTCAGCAGAAGCCCACTGCCAAAGGGCGAGCACGGGTCTACCTCTTTACCGACCCCCAGATAGGCAAGGTCGATTCGCGACGCGGCGTCCAGAGTGGAACACCCGAGTTCATAGAACGCATGAACCGTATTCGAGCCGAAGTCACTCGCGACTTGAAGCTTCGCCCTGTGCAGAGGGCTGTAGTCGCAGACGGCGGCGACGGCATCGAGAGCGTCAATCAGCAGACAAGCCAGCTATTCACCAGTGACGTTTCGGAGCCAGAAGCCGTGAACATCTACGCCGCAGTGCTCCACGAGCTAATCACGACAGTGCATCGCGGCGTCCAGGAACTTGATGTGATGGTCACCCCTTCCAACCATTCTCGGTGGCGTCGCGGCAAAGAACAGCTCGGGAGGGTTGGCGACGATTGGGGGCTGACCGTACACCAGCTCGTGGAGCGTACGACAAAGGCTGGCGGTCTACAAATCAGCTATCACTCGCCCGCAAGCATGTGGGATGACATTGCCTCCCTAGACCTCTGGGGGCACGAAATCGCTCTCCACCACGGAGACCAGTCCCGCCCAGGCAGCCAGGGAATGGCAAGCTGGCTAGCCAAGAAGACTGCTTCGGGGGAACTAGTCAACACTGAACTTCTTCTGACGGGGCATTACCACCACCTTCTCTTCACCTCGTTAGGAACAACCGCGAGCGGAGTTCCCCGCACATGGCTTCAGGGCATGGCTTTGGACGCTGGCTCTAACTGGTTCGCTCGTGCTGGGGGCTTCGACTCCCCCGCAGGGATGGTGTCCGTAGATGTGACGGAACACGGCGGTGTGGATTTGGGCAGCCTAAGGGTCTTTGACGGTTCGACGGTGGAGGAGGCAGAAACCGTTGCATAGCACCGCATCCGACCGATTAGCCCCCCGAGTGGTCACCGCTCGGGGGGCTATTTGTACCGCCATACCTTTTGCTCCGCAAAGTGTGCATCTCGAGAAACGGGGTTGTTAGAGATGAATTATGAGGCGGTGGTCGCCTCATAACTCACACACATAGGAGACATCATGTCTATTCTCACGACCCCACCAAACGGCAGTTCGACCGAACAAGTGGACGCGGTATACAAGCAAATCCCATCTCCCGCCAAGGCTGCTAACCCAGTGGCGAGATACCTGGATTCCGCTTTGTCGTCGCTCTCCCCCGAGGCACGCATCATCTACCTCTTTGCAGGCGTTGTGTGCCTCCTCCTTGGAACGACGATGGTAGTCCAGGGCATCAACTTTACAATCCCAGACTCCGCAATTCCCGCTGCTCTAGCAATCACACTCATTCCAGTACCCTGCTACATCACTGGACTTGTTCTAAAAGTGGTGCGAGGCGATTCCAAATGACCTTCCACACCTACGGCAATTGCGATGAATGCGGTTCAACTGCAAACCTCAGCCTGTACCAAGCTGAATCAGGATGGGCTGACTTTCTCTGCTCCTCTTGCTCGTTGGCTCAAGTGCAAGGGCGGGCGGCATGAGACAGCCCGACCGAATCCGACAGGCAGGCGACCAATGGGAACGCCAATTCAGTGCTTGCTATCACGACATCGAACCCGCCGCTTTGGAGAGCCAGCGATACAAGTCGCGTGCCGCGTACATGGAGGAGCTGCTTCGAGCAGGGTACACACCGACCGCAGAACTGGTGATGTGGCTATTCGACCACGACGACACCGAGTCCCTCTACGCAATTGCAAAGTCGGGAGGCGGTCACGACCTCATAAGACACGCCCTTGCAGCTAACTGCTAAGAGACAGTAGTGCCCTCCAAAGACCAGCCACTTAGGAGGGCACCACCGTTTGGGAGGTGTCTGCTGGTTGCGGCAAGAAAGATGCTCAACCGAACTCCTTGGTTTCTTCCGATATAGAGATCGAAACCGAAGGAGACACATGTGTAACACAAGACCAGGGCTGAGATGCCAGACCCACACCATCCCGTACTACCAGAAATCGAAAGCTAAATACGAGCGAATCAAGAACACACCCGAAAGCCAACGCAAAGCGGGCGAGCTTGAGAAGGCGAAAGAGGAGTTCTTCGCAAATCAGAAAGCCTTCGACCTCCTCGCCGTCGAGACTGGGTATGCAGAACGCAAGAATTACGAGGAGTACCAAGAGAAGATTCTCCAGGGGTACGAACCGACTCCAGATGAGAGACGCGGTTACGCTCGCCGCCAACTGCTAATCGCACGCTACGTGGAGCTGTCGGACGCTACACGCCAAGAGCGGGCAGACTCCGCTGAGTTGCGTGAACGACTGGCTAACTTCGACGCCCTACGCAGAGAGGCACATGCCGCACACGATATTGGGCTGTTTCTCCGCTCGACGGCTGCCGCCCAGAAAGACCCGAGCTATACGCAGAAGCTGGTAGCCGCACTCAAGGCGGTTATAGGCAGGTTGATGGAAACGCCGCTCTCAAGAGGCACCGAGACACCATACTCATTCTCGATGCTTGTTCACGACGCACTAGGGATGGGGGAAGCACTCCGTCTGCCACATCGCTGGTCGACAACCGTCGCCATGTTCGACTACCTCCAGAGCCAGCCACAATCAAACGGCGGGCGACCCCTCCAGGAGCACGAGCAGCTTATCTACGGCTATGCGAAGGCGAGCCAGTCACCCGAAGATGAACACACCACCCTTCCGTCCATTCAGGATGAGGAACGAGCATTCGACCAAGCTCAGGCAGACAAGAAGGCACGCAAGGAGGAGCGGGCAACAAAACGCTCCAAGTCACGAGTAGTGGAAATCAAGAAGAACGACGATATGGAAAGACAGCTCAAGGCGATGGCAGCACAAGGAGAGTCAGCGGGAACACCGAGGAACTCCGAGTTGAAGCTACTACCGCCTCTGCCACCCCTACCACCTGTCCTTGTGCCGCCCAAATCGACACCTCCACCCAGTGGCATTTCACTGCCTACAGGCGTGATTTGGGAGTAGCGAAGCGACTGGATGCAGGGAGAAGCCCCCGCCTAAGTCCAGGCGGGGGCTTCTCCCTGCGAGTGCTCCTTTTCTTCCCGCACGCAAAGGACAAACTCCCCGCACGAGTTTGGAGAAAGCCTGCCGAAACCACTCATAAGTGTGCATCTCAAGAAACGGGGTTGTTAGGGATGAATTATGAGGCAACAACAGCCTCTATTCACACACCTGGAGACACATCATGTTCAAGTTCATCGCAAACCACATCTACCTTTCCCTATTCATCCTCTTCGCAACTATCACAATCGTTCACTGGCTGGCAGGAGGCGGCTTGACAGAAGCCACTCACACATACCAGGCAGGCGTGCAACAGTACGTCTTCAACAATTCAGAAGGCGTTCGCACGCTTACCCAATACGGCAGGTAACCCCGTTTCTCCAGTTTCCTCACAAATGCCGATATAGAAGCTGAGCACCATTCCAGCTCACTGTTCATCGACACGAAAGGAAACTGATGAAACACATCACACACACCGTAAGAGACACGTGGCGGTTAGTTGCAACGCCACTAGCCGTGTTCGCCACTTGGGGGTTCGCCCTCATCCTTGTTCTATTCTTCTCGCACTGGGACAACTCGCAGTACGCCCCTACCATCACGCTCAAGGCGTGGTTGCTTCTCGGCTTCCTGGTCGCCGTACTAGTGGCAATCGTTCTCGCGAGAACTTCAACAAACCTCACTGTTCGTGAGATTGAGTTACGAACCAGTCGGTTCTTCGCTGCACTTCGCAGCCTTCTTCACACTGCTGGCTTTGTCGTGGTCATCTACACACTTGCAGCCTTCGTTGCAAGCCTATTCATATTCGCGAGCGTGGCGACCGCCCTTTGGTTGACTCTCTACTTCTTCCTTGTCTTTCTCATTGACTGGGGACTCAACCACTCCAGCAGAGACAACACACCTCGCGACTTGAAGTCCATCAAGCAGGAAATTGCTCGCTGTACTGTTGACTACTTCTCCCCACCATCGCAGTTCAAAAAGACCAACCGCGACGGCAAGACAGAAGTAGATGAGAAAGCAAGACTTCGAGCCGCTTCCGACCACATTTACTTCATTGACTACGTTGACGGCGGCAAAGCAATCCAAGTCGCAATCAGAAACAACGTCGTAGGCAAGACAGACGACGACCTCGTGAAGATTCTGAAGACGTTGCCCAACAACCTGGGGATGCACGCTTTGGATATTGAGGATGAAGACCCCACTCCAGGCAACGTCGTATTCACTCTCGCACTAGAGAAGGCTGTAGACGCAACCAAAGACCTTCAGGCATACCGCGAGTCGGAAGGAAGCTTGTAATCATGGCTACCTACGACATTGAACGCTTACCCATCGGCACCAAGCCTGACGGCTCTACTGCAACCATCAGCTTGAAAGTACACAGTCTCATCGCAGGCACCTCTGGGTTTGGGAAGTCCATTCTTCAGCAGAATGTTCGCATCGGAGCAGCTCACATCGAGAATCTCGCAATGATAGGAATCGACCCGAACCTTTCAGAACTCGCCTTATGGAAAGACCGCTACTCCTTCATCACAAAAGGCGTGTGTTGCGTCGAACCACTCCTCGATGCCCTGATGACCCAGATGCAGCTTCGAATGCAGTTGCTCGCCATGACTGGTCGCAAGAAAGTCGAGCCACACGAATGGGGCATGCTCCCCCTTCCCAATGGTGCGTTGTTCCCATACCCAGGGATTCTGGTAGAAACGGACGAACTCGCGGCAGTACTCTCAGCGAACGACGGTAAGGGCGACGACGTGCCCCGTCGTAACAACTACCGAAGGCTCGCTGCAGAAGCACGCAAGACTTCCATCATGCTCATTAGTGCTACCCAGCGATTGTCCGCAGACCTTACTCCGCGTTCCTTCACTGGAAACCACGCGAACCGTCTCTCCGTACGCACCGCCAACCAAGCCGAAACAGTCATGGTATTTGACCAGAAGGAAGAGTTTCTTCCCGCTCACGAGCTGCCGCTCGACGTAAAGGGTCTGGCGTACATGACCACCGAGGGTGACCCCAAGGGAACCAAGTTCCGTTCCGCCTTCGTTCCGACCCGCATCGAACAAGAAAACATCCGCAACGGCAACGACGAAGCGATGAAAAGAGCCTTCGGAGACGTAAAGACTGTTGAGGACTTCGTAGAGGAGACCGCCCACCTACGAGTACCGCTTCCTTGGCTCGATGAGGCTATGGCTGACCACATGGCTTTCCACGCGGGTCAAGAGAAGGCGATGCAAACCATGTTGAACTCAATGGGCGTCGCGGACACGAGTAGTGGCTTCTCCCTACGCAAGTAGTCGGGAGGGGCTGAAGCTTTCAGAGTTCAGCCCCTCACCTAGTTTCTCCAAAAGTACCGATATAGGGAGTACCGCAAGTCGCGGAACGCACATCGACCAAGGAGACACCATGAAGGCATCATTTGACAACCGAGAAGCCAGAGGAACGGCTGAATACCAAGAAGCAATGGAAGACCTCTTCCGTGACGTACAACCGAACGCTGGCGTTGAACAACAGCTTCAACGACTACGTAGCCTCACAACGCCGTTCTCGATAGCAGAACTCGCAGAATACGGAGAAGAGTTCTCGCCTGAAGCTCTGCTCGCCTTCTACAAAGAGGCGTGGAGTTAGACAAGCAAACAGTGCCGCACACCATCCAAATCTTCTACTTCTGCCGATATGTAATAGTGAAGGGCTGACCACCAAATCGGCACAGCCCGTCTCCTAAGTATCGAAAGAGGTACTCGGTGTGTGAAACCGAAGGGGGGAGTTCTCCAGCTCCCCCCTTTTGCATAGCAAGGTTCGCTCCTCACTCGACCCCGCACATCTATGCTTGTGCAAGTTTAAGAAACCAACCGATACTTATAGGTAGAAGACTTATCAACCCTGGAGAACCATGAACATCAAACGAAACTTGCTTATCGCAGGCTCCCTCATTGCTGCTTTGACTATCACTGGCTGTACAGCGACGAGCCCTGTTTCGCCAACGCCCGCACACACGTCATCTAGTACCACCTCGCCCAAGCCGGCTTCCCCTACACCCAACGCTTCTGACGCAGCCGATGCTATGAACTCAGCCAAGAACTATACGTGTGACAACAGCGGCACACTGGTAATCGGAGACCAGACAATCAGCTGCACCCCTAACAGCAACGTCAAGGTGCTTCTGGACGACCACGGCAAGGTTGTCAGCTCCCAGGTAGAAGTGAAGCTTGACGAGGGCGACCAGAGCACGATTGACCAATTGGGCAAGTAATTCGGGATGCCATGAACAAACTACATATAGCCCTATTAGGAGTCCTCTTCGCAATCGTCTCCCTATTTGCTTTAGCTTTCACGTCCCAGAGTGCATACGCAGTCTCGTGCAGCCAAGCCCAATGCTCCGTTGACTCGACGGCTCACTCCGAAAGCAACTGGCGGGAGGTTGCGAACGCAGGGGGTTCAGGTGGTTCCTCAAGCGGCGGAGGGGGTAGCGGAAGCTCAAACCTTGTCACTTACTACCAAGGCTGCACCGCAGGCTGGTTGCCTGTAGGTGGCGGCACCTCGACTAGTTCATATCCCGCTAAGAACAGCGGCTCCTACTCCTGCAACTTCGCGGACGGAGGGGCAATCCACGGCGACAAGGGGATTGTCTATTTCATCTGTAACCCGCGTCCAGACAGAGCCGCGAACGGGCGACTAACCGTCTTCTACCGAGACCCGAAGTCGCATGAGGAGACCTACGCCTTCTACGTTTGCCTGTACCCGACTGATGAGTACGCACCAATCGAACGCCTACTTGGAAGCGGCAAGGTCTACACGGGCGGGCAAGGCGACTTCTACAGCGTCTCGACCGCAGGTGGAGCTTCCCAATACAGCAGCGACGGTCTGCTTGCTTCGAGCAGCGGCTATGTGAGCCGTGGGGTCAACCTAGCCAGCCCCGAGGCGTATGTCGGGGCATGGCAGCCAAGCTTCACGGCGTCCACCGCGAAACGAAACGGGCAGCCCATGTACAGCTACTACCGCCTCAAGTGGACTCTGGATTACCGCCAATGTGAGAAATGGGCATACCCAGCGTGGCTCGGAATCCCCGCCCGCTACGACTGCAGTAAGGCAGGAACCGAACGAACCGCTAGTCCGTATACCTACGCATGTAACCTCAATCCCCCGCTACAGGCAGGCATCATTTCAGGAGCAAAGTTCGTCCCGAGCAGTTGTAACCCATCTTGGACATGCCAGCTTCAGGGAAACCTAACCGTGAACGGATTGGACAAACCATTCGCCGTGATGCGAAACGGTGACCCCCTCAAAGTCACCAACCCGACCCCAGGTCTCGACGCCGCTCCATCCACGGTAGCGAACGCTCGCAATTGGACTATGAAGAACGTCGTCAAGAGCGGCTCCACACCGTTCTATGGCACAAACCCGAATGACCCAGCACAGCTCTTCAAGTCTTCATGGGCTTGGAACGCCCCCATCGCATACAAGCCGAACGGCACTATCGCCTTCTACTGGGCGTCGGACTCAGCGTCTCAGCCCTTCTCGTGGTCACAAACCTATGGGTTCACGGCGGACTGGTGGCTTCCCGTGCAGGACACGATAGGAGGCGGAGTGCATTACGAGTGGGTTCAGGGTTCAGCGAACTGCCCTCAAGGAGCATCTAGCCCTCTCATCACTGTCGTAAGAGCAGCGTCGGGTTAGAAACGAACACCTTCGCTCGTTTCTCCAACATTTACCGATATTCCTAGTAGCCCTCCAGAGAGGAGGTACTACAGAAGGAAACAACATGCTTCACCACACACTGAGGAGAATCGACCGACACGACGAAGAAGGCTTCACGCTTATTGAGCTGATGATTGTCGTAGTCATCATTGGCATCCTTGCAGCAATTGCCATACCTATCTTTGCTCAACAGCAGCGAGCGGCAGTCGGAGCGTCTCTCAAGAGCGACGTTGCAAGTACACAACTTGACGCTTCGATGAAGACGCAGAGCCGACCCTCTGACATGGCAGCGGTCGTAAAGGTCACTCAAAGCGACGGCAACCTGGTCATCGTTAGCGGAGCGTGGGATGCCTATACCATCACAGCGAAGAACGACAACGCCGACCCCAGGTGTTGGATGTTTGACTCCCTCACAGGGAAAAGCAGCGAATGCGAATCGAACGGCGACCCCACTTCTTCCAGCTCCGATGCAGCTCTAAACGAAATCGTGAAGAACCAGTTGCAATCCTGCACACCAGAAGACTGGCAGTCCTACGGCATTTCCGAAGCAGACGTTCTAGGTGATGCGACGACCAAAGGAACAGCCGCAGGCAAGGGGATTTGGGTTGGTAACGCTCCTGCTCCATCTATGGACGCACCCTTCTCCTGTTCCGAGCTGTTCCTGAACCAGTGGAAGAAATCCGTACAAGACGCTGTCCAAGCGAGCAAAGCAAAGGGTGGCGAAATGTGGCTAGCAGACTCCTACGTGGGTGAGGGTTTCCGAGCAGACCAACAGGCTGGCAAGGAAACTCAGTCCCTAACTGACTTCACCGACTCTTATTGCGGCAACAGATGGGCAAACACCATTCCCTACGCTTTCGCGAACCAGACCGAAGCAACCGCTTTTTGCAAGGCAGCAGTGCAAGACGGCTACAACGGATGACGCTGAAGTAGCAACGAGACCTGCGGCATCGCCGTACGACAGAAGCCCCCACATTCAGAAATGTGAGGGCTTCCGTCGTAACCATGTCATGTCTGCGTCGGCAGAATCGCCTTCCGAGTCACTCCTGTGGTAGCTCCAGCAAGTCAGCATCGTATGGAATGACAATGCCGCAAAGCTGTGAATCATCTTCAGCAAAGCACTCCTCAGTACTACCCCTGCGTGCCAGTGAAGTTATCAAACTGTCACTTCGTACTCGCTCAACGAACTTCCGAGGCAGCCACTTTATTGGGGCAACAGTCTCTTCTGGGGTTTCCGCACCGCTGACCCATTCAGGAATGAATAGCTCAATCTCTCCTGGGGTGTCCAGAAAGACGTAGCAAGCGTCTAAGTCCACGCCTTCCTCTTGGGCGATGCTGTCGAGTCGTTCGTGTACCGCTCTCATCGTTGTAGTCATGTTTCTCCATTCGTCAGGCTCGGTGCCTTTGATGGATATATCGGTTGTTTCTCTAAAACCAATTTCTCCACTTCTGCCGAATCTGCCGATATTCATACTGACCCCACAAACACAAGGAGAAACCAATGGGCAAAGTTGAACGTCAAGCATCAGACGAACAGAAGGCACAAGCAGCCGCATTCCGAAAGCTGCTCACCAAAGCAGTGAAGGACTTGCACGGAACCCAATTGGCTGGGCTAAGCACCAAGTACTGCCTATATGAGCCAATTGGTGTGCTCCGCCACAAAGGGCGAAAGACAGGCAACGAAGAGATTGACCAACAGAACATACTTCTGCCTCGGTTCAAGTCCGACTATGCATCTTTCTCGACTGCGAACTGCTACATCGGCTACGAGGAAGATGCCAGCCCCGAAGGCAAACTCCTACCTGTCAGTGACAAGCACAAGCGTCTGCTAACGCACGAGACTTGGCAACGTGTCTTTGAAAAGCTCAAAACCCAAACCAGCCTCAAAGACAACATCTTGGTAATTGACGACGAGGAGGCGAACAAACGGTTCGAATACAAGCTTGGCGAGTTCGTGTTCGAGAAGGGAACGTTCTACATCGAGTTCCTACGCGGAGCTGTCATCAGCACTTCCCTCGCCAAAGAGGACTCACATGCCAACGAGCAAAGTCCAGCAATGAAGCGTCACCCGATTTTCAACTAATCCGCTCACACCCGAGCATTCTCATTCGACTAGAGAGGAACACACCATGAGAACCACCAAGACAAAGCTACTGACCCTTGCGTTGATAGCCGCACTCACGCTGAGCGGATGTACTGCCAGCATCGAACCGCACGCAAAAGCCGAAGCCGCGAACCAGCAAAGCAATCGGGCTACCCCAAGCGTTTCCCAGTCGCCCCAACCTCAGAGCGAGTACGACAAGAACGTTGAGAACACGTGGACGCTATACAAGACCGTCTATGGAAAGGACGCTCCGCCTTCCGAACAGGTTGCGGTAAATGCTTATTGGGCGTTTTTGAAGGTGAGAGCTACCAGCGACACAGGCTGGGAAGTAACCCTACAACCGACAACAAAACTGGCGGTTGACAACTTGTGGTTGGACGACCCGAAGCCCGAAGCATACCTGCTGAAGCTCGACCCCTCCCCTACCTACGGTGGAACCCCTCAAGCCCTCTACACCGCCTTGTCCCAAGCTCCGCTCGGGGTTCCCCTTACGCAGACACCCACCGTGCCGCTTTATCTAGTCTCCAAGAGCGGCGGATACGAATTGTCAAATCAGCCAGAGCAAGGCGGAACGACTGTGACTATCGCTCAAATCAAGTCGGTCAGGTGGGCACAGGCAGACTGGCAGTTGTAACCGGCAATGGAGTCTCGTCGGATAGGGATGCCATATCGGAGAGCGTAGGAAGACCCCGACCCTGGGAGGTGCTCGGGGTCTTCCTACGTCGATGTACGACTTTCATCCCGCGGGATAAGGACGTTCTGCCTTGCGGATGCTTCCGTTAGAAGCGAGCGTGGGGTGGGAAGTGCTGGTTGAACGACCCTGGGCTTGAAACAAATAGCTCTATTGCCTCTACTCGTTCGTCAAACTCAGTCGAAAGCTCAATGGAGTATGTCTGCCCATTGGGATGGATCACATACGCCTCGTAAAAGGGTCGGGATGCTGCAACCAGTCGTCTCTGTTTGATGAAGCCCACAACAGTGCCCCCGATGCTTACCGACCACTCAGGCGGGTCGGAACGTTTGCGGGGATGCAGAAGCGTTACTTCAGCCACATCAGCATTGTCACTCTCACTCCTGACTTCCGTATGGCAACCTCATAGAACTGCCATTCTCTCGGCTTGGTTCTCTTAGTCAGAATGTCGGTAGTGCACGGCATCATCGAACTATGAACGAAGTTCTTGCGGTCGCATCTCCCGCCTTCACTATCACCAACCGCGAGCAGGTTTTGGCGACGATTGCGGATGAGGTTGCCCCTGCTACCCGCAAGGCGTACCTGCAAGCGATGAAGCTTCTACGCCGCTACTACGAGACGCAGGGCTGGAACCTGTACCCCCTGGACGACGCTGGCGAGTTCGTTGATGCACGTTTTCTGGAGCAGGTTCTCTCCTACCTCCAGAACCTTGTCTCAAGCGGACGCACGTACTCGACGGTGAACAAGACGCTCTCCGCAATCAAGTACTTCGCGGGCTACGAGAACGCCAGGGCATACGCCGTGCTCGTTTCAAAGCCCACTAGGGCGTTCATGGAGGGTCTCGCCCGCCAGACCAAGAGCCACACGCCCAAGCAGGCACAGAGCCTCACACTGAGCCAGGTAGAAGCCCTCCATGCCTATCTGCGTAAGGGCAGGACGCCTCGGGACATTCGGGATCGGGCGATGCTGTCGCTCGGCATCGCGACTGCTCTTCGTTCGCAGAACCTGGGCGAGCTGACTCTTAGTGACGTAAGTCCAGCAGTGTCGATTGACGGGGTTGTGGTGAGAGTCCGCTTCAGTAAGACCGACCAGCTCGGCAAGGGCAACTACATTCCTGTAGCCAAGTCACCTCGCCGCAGTGTTGACCCGATAGGTGCACTCAACGAGTGGCTGTCTGTGCTGGGGCTTTTCGGGTTCTCGAAGGACAACACGCCTGACTTCCCTCTGTTCCCCGCAATTCGCGGTAGGAAGGCTGTCCAGGCGACAAAGATGCTGAACCCGAACATTGCTATCACCGAGACTCTGCGTAACCGCCTCGTTGAAGCTGCCATCGCTACGCCCGCACAGGCTTTCGCATATTCCAGCCACTCCCTAAGGGCAACGTTCATCACCCTCGCGTCACAAGCTGGCGTCTCGGAAGCCGACATAGCGGCAGTCTCGCTCCACAGCTCGATGGCTACGTTGCGGAAGTACGACAGGAGCAGTGTTGAGCGGCACGCGACCGTCGCTTACCTCCAGTAGACCTTCCTGAGTTCAGAAAGCCACCGCGTCCTAAGTGGTGGCTTTCTCTTTGATCTGGCAGTTGTAAGCGATCTGTCTTTGTGTGCGGGAAGAAAGTCCACTCGCCCCGACTTTCTCGTTTCTTCCGATATGGAAGCTGAGGGGCACCTCGGTCTCTCAACCACACATTGGAGACCCCCATGTCACTATTCAAGAACCTCTTCGCCGCCAAGCCGGCTTACACCGAAGCCGCGTCAATTAGCACGCCATACGTGCCCGAACAGTTCACGTACGACCTTGCCCGCGACCTAGAGCTTGCACAATCCCCGCACCTGAAGGACGACGAAGAGTACCGATTGGCGAACAGCCCAGAGCCAATTGTGCGTGCAACACTCGCAGCGAACCCTTCATCGAGCGAGGGGATACTCAACCTCCTCGCCGTAGATGCTGAAGTGAACGTGCGAGCGAACGCCTTTCGCAACGAAAACCTGCCAATCGCTCTCTCTGACGACGGCTATCCCACAGACGAAGGGATGGTAGGTCAGTTCCTGGACTACGCCGACGTAGGCGACCCTGACGACGTTCGGATTCTCCGTGCCCTTCTAACCCGAGAGAACCTGCCGACCCTAGTCATTCAGCTCATCGCCACTCTCAGAGATGAGGAGTCTCTGTACGCGGAGAAGCAGCTCGCCGCTCTTATCGTCCAACACCCCAACACCGCTCCCGAGATACGAGACGACCTCTCGCACTGGCTCGCAAGCGTCTAACCCGCCCTTCCCTCCCGCTGCTCCCCTCCAGCCTCCCCGCTAATGTGATCCTGGAGGGGAGCCTTTATGTCCGAGAACCAGCCCGAAGAGCAGCGATCAGCTATTGCTCGTGGAGTCGAGCCTCTCAAGATTGTCGGAGACGCCCCAACGCCTTTCGAGGTCATCACCCGTCCAGGCGTCGTAGCCGCCCTCTGGGACATTCTGGATGACGCTCAACGCGAGAACGCGGAGGATACGGACGATGAGTGACGCACCTAAGCCTCATCCGCTCAGCTCGACAATCGTAGACAAGCGACCAGTCGTAACCCGCCCTAAAACCCTCCAGTTCGCCTTCTATGGGAGGGTCTCCACCGAAGACGAGCGAGGACTTCAAGACCGCGAGAACTCGCGTGCGTGGCAGCTCCGACGTGCCAACGAAATCATCGCGGGTCACGGCGAAATCGTCGCTGAGTACTTCGATGAGGGCTACAGCAGGACAATTCCGCTCATTCGACGCCCAAAGGGTGCGGAGCTGCTCGACCTCGTTATGAACGGCAAGCCCGAATGGAACGCCCTCGTCATAGGAGAAGCGAAGCGTGTGTTCTCAGGCAGTCAGCTAGAAGACGTTTTCTACCTCCTCCAGAGAGGCGGAATCGAACTTTGGATTCCTGAAGTAGGTGGTCGCTATGACGACTCCAACCTCTCCCACAAGCTCCACCTCGCCTTAGAAGGCATCATCGGCAAGGTCGAGAGCGAAACTGTTAGCGGGCGAGTTCGTGACAGCATGACGGCAATCGCTCTCAGCGATGATCCGAGATGGTTGGGCGGCAACCCGCCGTACGGTTACCGTCTCGTCCCGTTTCGCGAGGCGGAGAAGCGTGGAGTCAAGGTTCCGCTTCAAACGCTCCAGATTGACCCGCAAACCGCTCCTGTGGCACGACGCATCTTTGAGGAGTACCTGAACGGTCGCAGTCTTCGCGAGATTGCGGCAGGGCTAGCACGAGACCTCATCCCGTCGCCTGCAGGTAGGGCGGAATGGCACATTGCAACGCTGTCCACGATTCTCGATAACGCCACCTACACGGGCTATCGCGTATACGGCAAACAGCGAAAGAAGCTCGTGCCGTTCGATGAGTCAAATCCTCGACTGGGAACCGAGACCAAGAAGACCCGTCTAGGTGAGCCGATGGTTTACTCGCACACCAAGGTCTATCCCTCGATCATCAGTGACGAAGAGTTCAAGGAAGTCTTCAACCTCCGAACGGCGAAGCGGACTCTAACCGCTCCCCGTAAGAAGGCAGTCCAAAGAACGGGTGAATCCGAGCCCTTGCGTGGACGCATCTTCTACAAAGGCAAGAAGATGACGCTGGACAAGACTCGCCACGGGAAGGTTCGCTACCGCACCAATGCCAGGGATGGTGTGGAACGGGTCGCTGTCTATGACTGGCAGGTGAGTGAAGCTCTACACCAGTGGCTTAGTGAGAGCCTCTCCCGCCGCAACCTCCCATTGCTCATCAAGCAGCTCAAAGCGACTGCACCAAAGGTGCAGACCCAGATTGCGAAACTAGAAGTCGAGCGGACGAAGAAGAGAACGGCAGCGTACAACCTCCTCAGCCTCGTTGAATCGGGCGACCAGACAGCAATCGAGCGTTACCGCCTACGCATTGCCGAAGCGAAGGTATTCGATGACGAGATTGCCAAGCTGAACGCACAGAACCTGGATGTGGATGGCGTAACGAAGCTCATGCGGCAGCTCGCAACCGAGACCCGCAAGGAAGTACTCGACAGGGCGTCAAACCAGCGTCTGAACCGCCTTTACGACGCTCTGGGCGTCCAGATTGACTATTTGCCCGAAGAGGGCGGAATCCGCGTAAATCTCGCCCCAGTACTGGCAGAAGCCTCAGTAGCTCCCCCTGAAGTGGATGACAAGACAGGGGAAGCCACTGTGGGTGCTAAAGACAGTGCCCCTGGAGGGACTCGAACCCCCAACCTTCTCCTTAGGACGGAGCAGCTCTTCCATTGAGCTACAGAGGCCAGCGTGACGAGTCTACCGGAGACGAAACGAGGACGAAGGCAGGCAGCCTCACGCCGCCAGGTACCCCCGCCACTCCGCCAGCGCACCCTCGGTCCCACGCACGACCCACGAGGTATCGTGCGGCGCCCGTGGGGTGAAGGCCAGCGACCAGCCCATCTCGGCCGGGGTGCGGTCACCCTTCATGTTGTTGCAGCGCAGGCAGCAAGCGACGAGGTTCTCCCAGCTGTCGCGGCCGCCGCGAGAGCGGGGCAGGACGTGGTCGATCGTCGTGGCCGACTTGCCGCAGTAGGCGCAGCGGTGCAGGTCGCGGCGGAGGACCCCCCTGCGGCTGACCGGGACGGCCCGGCCGTGCGGGATGCGAACGTAGCGGGTCAGCAGGATCACCGAGGGGCGGTCGTAGCTGCCGGAGATGCTCCACACCGGGTGGTCGCGGTCGCTCTCGAGCACGGTCGCCTTCTGATTCATGACGAGCACGATCGCCCGTTTGAACGAGACGACCGCGAGCGGCTCGTAGCCGGCGTTGAGCACCAGAGTCTTCATCTGCGACCTTTCGGGAGCGATGGGCGAACAAGCGATGGGCAAACAAAAAGGGCACTGTCCGTGCGGACAGCGCCCTGGAAGGAAGCGGCATGGTGGTGGCACACCACATGGTGGCGGTGGCAGGCCTCGACGTGGTGGCGGCAGGCGAGGAAGTCGTGGCCCCTCGACGCGGGGCCGGTGCCCGCGTGGAGGCCGCGCTCGACCCTCACGGTCACGGGGAGTGACCGGATGGGGGTCGCGTGAAGCATCGGTGGCTCCGATCTGCGGTTCCTAGCACAGCGCCAGGGCATCAGAGTAACGCAGAAACGGCGCGCCACCTATTCGTGGCACGCCGCTCCTGAACGTGGATGCGCAGAGTTCACCGCGCGTTCGACGGTCGGAAAACTCCGCTCAGATGCCGAGGCGGACGATGTAGTAGTCGCTCGTCCAGATCGGGCGGATCGAGATCGAGCGGCCGGTGTCCGGCGCGTCCATGATGTTGCCGTTGCCGGCGTAGAAGCCGTCGTGGCCGTCCATGATCACGATGTCGCCCGGCTGCGCGTCCGCGATCGAGATGCGCTTGCCCATGGCCGCCTGACCCGACACGGAGTGCGGGAGGGAGATGCCGAACTGGGCGTAGACGTACATCACGTAGCCGGAGCAGTCGAAGCCGGCCGGAGTGGAGCCTCCGTACACGTACGGGGTGCCGATGTACTGCTGCGCGACCGAGAACACCTGCGCCAGGCTGAAGCTGGGGTACGGCGGGTTGGCCAGGAAGTCGGAGACCGACGGGCCGGAGTAGCTGCTCGCGTAGTTGGCGAGGCTCACGGCGGCCTGCTGGCGCGCCTCCTCGGCCGCCTTCGCTGCGGCGGCCGCGGCCTTCTCCGCCTCGAGCTGCTGCTCGCTGGTGGCGGTCGCAGCGTCCCGGGTGACGGAGCTGGAGGCGACGGCGCCGACCTCGACGGTCTGCGCCTGCGCCTTCTTCATGGTGTCCGCCGCGCTCGGGCCGAACGCGCCGGACTCGGCGCTCGGGTTCATCGCGAACGCCGGCAGGGACATGGTGGCCACGATGCCGGTGGCGACGGTGATGACCACGGTGTTCAGCACCCAGCCGCCCTTCTTGCGGGCGTTCTTACCGGCACCGGCCTTCGACGACGAGGAGCCGGACGCGGTGGTGGCGACGGCGGTCGACGGCTTCGCTGCCGGGCGCGCGACCCGCGCGGAGGCGCGACCGATGCGCAGCGAACGGCGCGACGCGACATCGGAAGCGGGAGACGAAAGAGTGGAGCTCGGGTCCTGAGGGGTCCGGTCCTCGGCGGGATCGGGCGTACCAGAGTGTGCCAAAGTGCATCCTCCTGCGCTCCGGCAGCACTAGGGTGAGCTGCCCCCGTCCGATGCGATTGGCTTCGGCTTCACCGATCGGAAGACGGGTCTCAGGGGGGTTGGAGCGTCCCGATCGGGGTCCTGGTGGGCCGGCTTCTGGCCCGTTCGGACTCGTAAGAGACTACGGGAGCACAGCGTATTTGTCACACGTTCTGCGCACTTTTTAACGAATCGGTAACGGCGATCAGGCCTCGACGAAGATGTGCGCTGCGAGTTCGTTCGGGAGTTCGAGGCCCGACTCGAAGCCCTGGATCTGCACGGCGACGTACGACCCGGCCGCGGTGAAAGAGCCGGTCGAGCCGGGAAAAACGCCCGCCTGCTTCAGCTGCAGCAGCAGCTCGGGATCCACCTGGGCGGGCTCGCCGAGGCGCCGGATCCTGGCAATGACCTCAGAGTCACCGCCGCGCACGACGTCGACCAGGTTCACGAGGTTCTCGGTGGATGCGGTGTCGTCGGCGCCGAGCTCGACGAGGCCGGGGATCGGGTTGCCGTACGGCGACTCGGTGGGGTGGCCGAGCATGGTGAGGAGCTTGCGCTCCACCTGCTCGCTCATCACGTGCTCCCAGCGGCACGCCTCCTCGTGGACGTACTCCCACTCCAGCTCGATCACATCGCTGAGCAGGCGCTCGGCGAGGCGGTGCTTGCGCATCACGTGCACGGCCTTGCGGCGGCCGTCCTCGGTCAGCTCGAGGTGGCGGTCGCCGGACACGACGACGAGACCGTCGCGCTCCATGCGGCCGACGGTCTGGGAGACGGTCGGGCCGGAGTGGCCGAGCCGCTCGGAGATGCGCGCACGCAGGGGGACGATGTTGTCCTCCTCCAGCTCCAGGATGGTGCGAAGGTACATCTCGGTCGTGTCGATCAGATCGGTCATGGACCCCTCCACTTAAGGGCACGCGGAATTCGCCCACAGCTATTACTTCCGGAAGCCTACTTGTTGCCGATGACAGAGAGGTGATGGCTCCCCGGTCGGCCAGGGAATGCAACAGCCAATACACTTCAGTTATGCCGGATGTGACCATTCCCACTGACCTCCTGCCCGCCGACGGACGTTTCGGTTGCGGACCGTCCAAGGTCCGCGCCGAGCAGGTGGCCTACCTCTCCGGCCCCGGCGCCGAGCTGCTCGGCACCTCCCACCGGCAGGCGCCGGTGAAGAACCTGGTCGGCCGCGTCCGCGAGGGCCTCGGCGAGCTGTTCCAGCTGCCGGAGGGCTACGAGGTGGTCATCGGCAACGGCGGCTCGACCGCCTTCTGGGACGCCGCGGCGTTCTCCCTCATCGAGAACCGCAGCCAGAACCTCGTCTTCGGCGAGTTCGGCGGCAAGTTCGCCAAGGCGGCGAAGACTCCGTGGCTTCAGGCCCCGCACGTGATCGAAGCACCGGCCGGCTCCCGCGCCGAGGCCGAGGTCGTCGCCGGTGTGGATGTGTACGCCTGGCCGCACAACGAGACGTCCACCGGCGTCATGGCCCCGGTCCGCCGCGTCCACGGCGACGACGGAGCGCTCACAGTGATCGACGCCACCAGCGCCGCAGGCGGCGCCGCGTTCGATGTCAGCGAGACCGACGTCTACTACTTCGCTCCGCAGAAGAACTTCGCCTCCGACGGCGGCCTGTGGCTCGCCCTCTTCTCCCCCGCCGCCATCGAGCGCGTGGAGCGGATCGCGGCGAGCGACCGCTACATCCCCGAATTCCTCAGCATCAAGAACGCGATCGACAACTCGCGCCTCAACCAGACGCTGAACACCCCCGCGGTGGCGACGCTGGTGCTGCTCGAGAACCAGATCGAGTGGATGAACGGCAACGGCGGTCTCGCCTGGGCCGACGCCCGCACCCGCGAGTCCTCGGACGCGCTGTACGCGTGGGCAGAAGGCGTCGACTACGCGACGCCGTTCGTCGCCGACCCGGACCACCGCTCGCAGGTCGTCGTCACGATCGACTTCGACGACAGCATCGACGCGTCCGCGATCGCCAAGACGCTGCGCGCCAACGGCATCGTCGACACCGAGCCCTACCGCAAGCTCGGCCGCAACCAGCTGCGCATCGCGACGTTCACGGCCATCGAGCCGGCGGACGTCCGCGCGCTGATCGGCTGCGTCGAGTACGTGGTCGAGCGGCTGGGCTGACCATCATGCGGCTCTGGCTGCGCGACGACGAGCGCCGGCCCGACCCGGTCCCCGTGAAGACGGACGACCGGCGGGCCGTGCTCGTCGGCCTAGTCCTCTGGGTGCTCGCCCTGATCCCGACGCTCGTCTTCCTCGGCCCCATCGACGCCGCCGGCGGCAGCTGGTGGCTCTGGACGGTCGTCGTCGGCATCGTGCTCGGCGTCCTCGGGCTCGGCTACCTCAGCCTCAAGCGCCTCCGCAGGCACTGAGGCGTCATCGGCGTCCGCCTCGGCGTCGTCCGCGTCGGCCAGCGCCGCCGCCTCCTCGGCCGCGAGGTCGAGCTCGCCGTCGACGTCAGTGTCCTCGTCATAGGCGACGTCCACACTGTCGATGTCGACGCCGTCGACGTCGTCGTCGCCGTGCAGGTCGTGGATGTCGTGGTCGTCCTCGTCGTCATCGACGTCGAGGTCGTCGTCGTCGTCCTCGTCGTCGTCGTCCGAGGCATCCCCGTCGTAGTCCGCGTCCTCATCGGAGTCGTCGTCGGACTCATCCGGCTCGTCGCCTGCGCCCTCTGCCTCCGCCCGGGCTGCGGCCTCGGCGGCGAGCGCCTCCTGGGCAGCCTGGTACTCGGCCAGGCGCTCCGACCACGGCACCCAGTCGGGCGCGAGCAGCGCGTCGTCACCGGGCATCAGCTCGGCCTCGAGCACGGTGGGGGCCGCGTCGTCGTCCGCGCGGCCGACCGTCACGGTCCACCGCCAGCCGGGGTAGCCGGCCAGGCGGGACTCGAACAGCAGGGACACGACCCCGTCGCCCTCGACCACGTGGCCGACCGGCTCGCCGATGGTGGAGACCGGCGTGATCTCCGCGAGCGCCTCGCGGGCGAGCGAGACGGCGCCGATGAGGTCCTGGATGTCGTCGTCAGGCATCCAGGTCGTCCGCAACGCGTCGCAGCACGGCGGCGATCTTCGCACCGTGCGCCTTGTCCGGGTACTTGCCGCGGCGCAGGTTGGCGCCGATGCCGTCGAGGAGCTTGACCAGATCCTCCACGATGATCGCCATGTCGTCGGCCGACTTGCGCTTCATCTTCACCAGGCTCGGAGGCGCCTCGAGCACGCGCACCGACAGCGCCTGCGCACCGCGCTTGCCGTCGGCGATGCCGAACTCGAGACGGGTCCCAGCCTTCACCACCGCGCCCGCGGGCAGCGCCGACGCGTGCAAGAAGACCTCCTGGCCGTCATCGGAGCTGATGAAGCCGAAGCCTTTCTCGTCGTCGTAGAACTTGACCTTGCCGGTTGGCATGGGAACCTCACTTCACATGGGGGATCGAATGACCAACCTCAATTATCCTTGATTTCGTGACCCAGCAGACCCCGCCGCCGGCTTCGCGGTTCCAGCGTGTCCTCTCCTACATCGTCGCCGCGCTCGTCGTGGTGTCGCTGGTGTGCATCGCGGCCATCCTGATCGGCTCCGCGGTGGGCGGGATGCCGCAGCAGGGTTCCGGCCAGGGCATCTGGCCCGTGGTGTTCCTGTTCCCACTGATCGCGCTGCCGATCGCGTTCATCCTGCTCGTCACGCTGATCGTCGTGACCGGCCGCCAGCGCAGCCGGGCGGCGAAGCAGGCCCAGGCGGCCGCCGGGGCCAAGGGACGACGCTGAGGACGGCGGCGGATCCGCACCGATGACGACGACGCTCGCACTGGCCGCACGGCTGCGGGCGCTGCCGGACGCTGAGCTGATCGCCGCCCTGCACGGTCGCGGCTATCGCAGGCAGGGCGTCTCCGACTTCTTCGACCTCGCCGAGGCGCTGCTCGACCCCGACTCGCTGCAGCGCGCCCTCGCCGCGCTCGACCGGGTGCGCCTGGCGTCGCTGATCGTGCTCAGTCGCCCGGGCGGACCGCGGGATGCGGCGCAGCTGGCCCGCGAGCTCGCCGCGGAGCCCGCGACGGCGGAGGCGAGCGAGGCGGACGCCGACGCCGCGCTCCAGGCCGTCGCCGCCGCGCTGCTCGCGCATCCCGCCGAGGGCGGGTACACGGTCTACGACGCCGTGACCGCGCGGCTCGAGGCGTGGGACGAGTCCGGTCTGCCGTCCCCGGCCGAACTGCTCGCCACGCCGGCACCACCCGCGCTCGCGCCCGTGCCGGACACCGAGCGACGGTTCACCGACCGCCTCGCCGCCGAGCGCGCGTTCGAGGCCGTTGCCGCGGTGTCGGAGCTGCTGGCGGAGCTGAGCCGCGAGGGTGCGCGCGAGCTGCAGAAGGGCGGCCTCGCGCTGCCCGCGACCAAGCGGCTTGCCGCGACGCTCGCGATCGACCCGGCGACGGTGCCAACGGTGCTGTCCGTCGCGGCGCGGGCAGGGCTGGTCGCCGTCGCCGACGGGATGTGGCTGCCGACGGAGTCGGCCTGGGCCTGGCAGCACTCCCCCACCTCCGACCGCTGGCGAGCCCTCGCCGCGGCGTGGAAGGCGGCGCTGCCCGACGACCTGCGCGCGCTGCTGGCCGGCCGCAGCCGTGCCGCCTGGGGCGAGAGCCTCCGCCAGCACGTCGCCTGGCTGTATCCGGCGGCGGTGGAGACCGCCGAGGAGCGCGTGGATGCGCACACCAGGGACGCCGAGTGGCTCGGCATCACCGCCCGGCAGGCGCCCAGCGGCGCGGGAACGGCCCTGGTCGAGCACGACGCGGAGGCCGCCGCGGAGATCGTCGCCGGCCAATTCCCGGCGGAGGTCGAGCGGGTCTACCTGCAGCACGACCTGTCCGTCGTCTCGCCGGGCCCGCTGGCGCCGGAGGTCGAGTCGCGGCTGCGCGGGATGGCGGACCTCGAGAGCCGCGCGCTCGCCTCCACGTTCCGGTTCTCCGGCGCCTCCCTCGACCGGGCGATCACCGCGGGCGAGACGGCGGAGAGCATCCGGTCGTTCCTCACGGAGGTGTCGCTGACGGGGATCCCGCAGCCGCTCGACTACCTGATCGCGGACGCCACCGAGCGCCACGGCCGGGTGCGCGTGCGCGACGCCGAGGGCGAGGGCGACGGGACGGGCGAGGGAGCCGGCGGTGTGCGCTCCGTCGTGCACTCCACCGACGCGACGCTGCTGCGCACCATCCAGGTCGACCAGTCCCTCGCCTCGCTGCGCCTCACCCGCGTCGCCGACGACGCGCTCGCCAGCCGGTTCCCGCGGGACGTGGTGTTCTGGGCGCTGAGCGACGCGCGCTACCCGGTGGTGGCCGAAGACGCAGAGGGCGAGCCGGTGGCGCTCCGCCGCCTGCGCACGGCGCGGCCCTCCGCCCCGACCGGACGCGACCAGGACGCGGAGCTGGTCGCCCGGCTGCGCGAGACCGACGGCGGTGCGGGCGACGACGCGGGCGAGCACGACGCCGAGCAGTGGCTGGCGCGCCAGCTGGATGCGGCGGTGCGCGCACGGCAGCCGGTGATCGTGGAGGTGCAGATGCCCGACGGCCGGCTGGTGGACTACGTCCTCGAGCCCACCGGCGTCGGCGGCGGGCGCCTGCGCGGCCGTGATCGGGCGGCCGACATCGAGCGCACCCTGCCGCTCTCCAGCGTCAAGGGGCTGCGCAGCGTAGACTGAGCGGTCATGTCCGATGGCCCCCTGATCGTCCAGAGCGACCGCACCGTGCTCCTCGAGGTGGCGCATCCCGCCGCCGAGGACGCCCGCCACGACCTAGCGGTCTTCGCCGAGCTGGAGCGCGCGCCCGAGCACATCCACACGTACCGCATCACCCGCCTCGGGCTGTGGAACGCCCGCGCCGCCGGGCACACGGCCGAGGACATGCTGGGGACGCTGGAGCGCTACTCCAAGTTCCCCATCCCGCAGACGGTGTCGGTGGATGTGTCCGAGACGGTCGCCCGCTACGGCCGCCTGGTCATCGAGCGCGACGAGGAGGGCGAGCTGGTGCTGCGCTCCTCCGACATGCCGGTGCTCACGGAGGTCGCGAGCGCCAAGCGCATCGCCCCGCTGCTGCTGGAGCGCCGCGACGACGAGACCTTCGCCGTGCAGGCGTGGGCGCGCGGGCAGCTGAAGCAGGAGCTGGTGAAGCTCGGCTGGCCGGCCGAGGACCTTGCCGGCTACACGCCGGGCACCCCGCACGAGATCGGGTTGCAGGAGGACGGCTGGGCGCTGCGCGACTACCAGCGCAAGGCCGTCACGAACTTCTTCGACGGCGGCTCGGGCGTTGTGGTGCTGCCGTGCGGTGCGGGCAAGACGCTCGTCGGCGCCGGCGCGATGGCGACCGCGAAGACGACGACGCTCATCCTGGTGACCAACACGGTGTCAGCGCGGCAGTGGCGGGACGAGCTACTGAAGCGCACGACGCTGACCGCGGAGGAGATCGGCGAGTACTCCGGGCAGGTGAAGGAGGTCAAGCCGGTCACGATCGCGACGTACCAGATCCTCACCGCCAAGAGGAAGGGCGAGTACGCGCACCTGGCTCTGCTGGATGCGCTGGACTGGGGGCTCGTGGTCTACGACGAGGTGCACCTGCTTCCCGCGCCGGTGTTCAAGCTGACCGCCGAGCTGCAGGCCCGCCGCCGGCTCGGCCTCACCGCCACGCTGGTGCGCGAGGACGGCCGCGAGGGTGACGTGTTCAGTCTGATCGGGCCGAAGCGCTTCGACGCGCCGTGGAAGGAGATCGAGTCGCAGGGCTTCATCTCCCCAGCCGCCTGTTACGAGGTGCGCATCGACCTGCCCGCCTCCGACCGGCTGAGCTACGCGGCCGCGCCCGACGACGAGCGCTACCGGCTGGCCGCCACGGCGCCGGCGAAGCTGGATGTGGTGCGCCAGCTGGTGCAGCGGCACGCGGGCGAGCGCATCCTGGTGATCGGCCAGTACCTCGACCAGATCGACGAGCTGGCGCAGGCCCTGGGGGCGCCGCAACTGACGGGCGCCACGCCCGTGGACGAGCGCGAGCGGCTGTACCAGGAGTTCCGCGACGGCGTGACGCCGGTGCTGGTGGTGAGCAAGGTCGCCAACTTCTCGGTCGACCTGCCCGAGGCGACGGTGGCCATCCAGGTCTCCGGCTCGTACGGGTCGCGGCAGGAGGAGGCGCAGCGCCTCGGCCGGCTGCTGCGCCCGAAGGAGTCCGGGCTGTCCGCGAACTTCTACACGCTGGTCTCCCGCGACACGGTGGACCAGGACTTCGCGCAGAACCGGCAGCGCTTCCTCGCCGAGCAGGGCTACTCGTACACGATCCTGGACGCGCACGCGCTGGAGGCCGCCGCGTAGCTCGGCACGATTTGCGCCGAATAGTGGCTCCGAGCGCCTCGAAGCCGTGATTTGGCGCAAATGTTCGCAGGGATCAGCGCAGGATGCGCTCCAGCGTGGCGCGGGCCTCGGCGTCGTCGGGGCGGTCGCGCATCGTGATCGCCGCCTTCCAGAGCGCCCAGCCGCGCGCCCGCGCCCAGGTGTCCTCGTCGAGGCCCACGATCGCGCGGAACGCGTCGCGGGCCGCGCCGTCGAACATCGTCCACGCCGGGACGAGGTCGCACGCGGGGTCGCCGACGCCGGACGTCCCGAAGTCGATCACGGCCGAGAGCCGTCCGTCGGTCGTCAGCAGGTTGCCCGGCGCGACGTCGCCGTGGAACCAGACCGGGTCGCCCCGCCAGCGGGAGGACGTCGCATCGGCCCAGAGCGCGGCGGCGCGGCCGGCGTCAGCGCCGAGCACCGGGAACGCGGCGAGCGCCTCCTCCCCGTAGACGGCGGGCGGGGCGCCGCGGAAGAAGTTGTGCGTCCCGGGAGCAGGGCCCCCGGCCGCGGGAGCCGCCCGCAGCGCGACGAGGAACGCGCCGATCGCCTCCGCGAGCGCCGCATCCCGCGACACGTCGCCGAGCAGCACCACCGGCCTTCCGGGCAGCCAGCGGTAGACCGACCACGGCCACGGATACCCCTCGGCCGGCGCCCCCTCGGCCACCGGCTCCGGGATGGGCAGCGGCAGCAGCGGGGCCAGGCGCGGCAGCCAGCGCTGCTCCTTCGCGACCTGCTCGCGGTAGCCGGCGGCGCTCGGCAGCCGCACGCTCAGCTCGTCGCCCAGCCGGAAGGTGCGGTTGTCCCAGCCGTCGTGTTCGACGGGACGGATGGGCAGGTCGCGCCAGCGCGGGAACTGCGCGTCCACCAGCCGCCGCACGAGCCCGGTGTCGATGGCCGGACGGACCTCGGGCTCGGCACTGCGCTCGGCGCCGGGTTCAGCGCCGGACATACCGCAGCAGCAGCGTGTCGTCCGACCGCAGCACGTGGGCGAGCGCGAGCTCGGGCGGCACGATCGGCGACGCTCCGGCGGCGATGCGCACCGACGACCCCGCCTCCAGCCGCGCGCTGAGGGTCAGGCACAGCTCGTCCACGGCCCCCGCCGCGATCAGGTCTCCGAACAGGTGCGGGCCGCCCTCGCAGTGGATGCGCGTGAGCCCGCGGTCGGCGAGCAGCCGCACCAGGCGCTCCGGCTCCACGCGGTCCCGGCCGCAGATCACCACGTCGGCAACCTCGGCCAGTGCCTCCTTCGTGTCCGCACGCGCGATCTCGGTGGTGACCACGATCGGCCGCTCCGGCGCCTCGCGGAACAGCGGGCTCGCCGGGTCGAGGTCCAGGCTCGCCGAGACGATGGCGAACACGGGATGCGCGGTCAGGCCGGCCCCGCTGCGCGCCCGCTGCGACGCCTCGTCCACGCGCATCGCGCCGTAGCCCTCGGCCCGCACGGTTCCCGCACCGACGACGACAACGTCGCAGAGCCGGCGCAGCAGGTCGAACACCCGTCGGTCTGCGGCGTCGGACAGGCCGCCGGAGAGCCCCTGCTGGGTGGCGGCGCCGTCGAGGCTGCTCACGAAGTTGACGCGCAGCCACGGGGTCCGCGGCACGTCGCCGTAGAGGGCGAGCAGCTGCCCGTCGCCGAGGCCCTCCTCGGAGGGCAGCGGGAACAGCCGGGCGATCGACGGCTCAGTCATTGACATCCCCCATGTTGTGCTTCAGGTAGGCGGGCTCGCGCAGCCCCACGATCGCCTCCGTCATCCGGGCCGCGTCGACGGAAGCGCGCACGTCGTGCATCCGGATGATGCGCGCGCCGTTGACGATCGAGACGACGGCCGCCGCGATCGACCCGGTGCCGCGGGCCTCGCGCGGGGCGTCGAGCGTCTCGCCGATGAAGTCCTTGTTCGAGACCGCGGCGAGCGTCGGGAAGCCGAGGTCGGCGATCTCGCGGAGCCGCCGCGTGAGCTCCAGCGACTGCAGCGTGTTCTTGTTCAGGTCGTGGCCGGGGTCGAGGATGATGCGCTCCTCCGGCACGCCCGCCGCGACGGCGCGGTCGACGCGGTCGAGCAGGAAGGCGGCCACCTCGGCCGCGATGTCGTCGTAGTGCGGCCGCGGGTAGGCCGTGCGCGGGGCGGCGAGGCTGTGCGTCAGCACCAGCGTCGCCTCGCTGCCTGCGACGACGGGGGCGAGGTCGGGGTCGCTGAGCCCGGTGGTGTCGTTGATGACGGTCGCCCCCGCCTCGATCGCGCGACGGGCGACCTCGGAGTGGAACGTGTCCACCGAGATCACCACGTCGGATCCGGCCCGCAGCGCGGCGACCACCGGCACCACCCGCTCCACCTCGTCCTCGACGGGGATCGGCTCGCCCGGCGCGAACGGCGCGCCGCCGATGTCCACCCAGTCGGCGCCGAGCGCGACCGCCTCGAAGCACGCGTCGACGGCGCGGTCGAAGGCGAAGGTGCGGCCCTGGTCGAAGAAGGAGTCGGGGGTGCGGTTGACAACGGCCATCACGGCGACGCGGCGGGAGAAGTCGAAGGTGCGGGCGCCGATGGTGCGGACGGGGATGCGGAGGGGCGGCAGGTACATCTCAGAGCGTGGCAAGGTCCACGCTCTCGTCGGTGAGGCGGGCGGGGTCGATCCGGTCGCCGCGGCGGATCAGCCGCTGGATGTGCTCCTGCACATCCCAGACGTTCACGTTCATCCCGGCGACGACCCGGTCGCCGCGCAGCCAGAACGCGATGAACTCGCGGCCCTCCTCGTCGCCGCGCACGACTACCTCGGCGCCCGCGGCGAGCGGGCCGTATCCCGAATACTCCATGCCCAGATCGTATTGGTCGGAGTAGAAGTACGGGACGTCGTCGTAGCTCGCGCGGTCGCCCACGATGGCGTGCGCCGCGACCTTCCCGCCCGCGATCGCGTTCGCCCAGTGCTCGTTGCGCAGGTGCATCCCGATCGCCGGGAGGAACGGGTTGGCGACGTCCCCGACGGCGTAGACGTCCTCGACGCCGGTGCGCATCGCCTTGTCGGTGAGGATGCCGTTCGCGATCCGCAGGCCCGAGCGCTCCCCGACCAGGATGTTCGGGGTCGCGCCGACGCCCGCGATCACGACGTCAGCGGGGATGCGCTCGCCCGACGCCAGCACGACGGCCTGCTCCTCGCCGCCCTCCACCCCGACGACGTGCGCGCCGCCGCGGAGGTCGACGCCGTTGTCCCGGTGCGCCCGAGCGAACACCTCGCCCATGCGCCGGCCGATCGCCGCGCTGAGCGGCACCTCCGCGCGGCCGAGCACGGTCACGTCGTTGCCGTAGCCGCGCGCGGCCGCGGCGACCTCCATCCCGATCCAGCCGGAGCCGACGACCACGATCCGGCGGCCGCCCACCTCCAGCGCGCTGCGCAGCCACCGGCTGTCCGCCATCGTGCGCAGCTGGAACACGGCGCCGTGACCGCTGCCGGGGACGCCGAGCGGGTTCGCGTGCGCGCCGGTCGCGATCACCAGGCTGTCGTAGGTGATGCGGCCGCCGCCGGCGACGAAGAGCTCGTGCGCAGCGGGGTCGAACGAACCGGCCTCGGTGCCGCCGACGAACTCCACGGCGTTGTCGGCGTACCACTCCTCGGGATGCACGAACGCGTCCTCGATGGGGGCGTCGCCCTTCAGGTACTCCTTCGAGAGCGGCGGCCGGATGTACGGACGCTCCTCCTCGGCGCCGAGCAGCAGGATGCGTCCGTCGAAGCCGCGCTCGCGCAGCTCCTCGGCGGTGGTGGCCCCGGCCAGGCCGGCGCCGGCGATCACGACGGTGGGTTTCGACATGCGTGGGCTCCTCGATCGTGCTGTCGTGCTCAGCATCCACTGTTCACACTGCGCGCGCCAGCCCCTCACACGCACGGCGCACCGAGCGCTCACAGGTAGAATTCAGCGGACGCGCAGATACTGTTTGCCATGAACGCCGGACCCCGCATTCTCATCGTCGACGACGAGCCGAACATCCGCGATCTCCTCACCACCAGCCTCCGCTTCGCCGGGTTCGCCGTGCGCGCGGTCGGCAACGGCGCACAGGCGATCTCCGCGGTCCTCGAAGAGGAGCCAGACCTCATCATCCTGGACGTGATGCTCCCCGACATGAACGGGTTCGGCGTCACCAAGCGACTCCGCGGCGCGGGGTACACCGCGCCGATCCTGTTCCTCACCGCCAAGGACGACACCGAGGACAAGATCACCGGCCTCACGGTCGGCGGCGACGACTACGTCACCAAGCCGTTCAGCCTCGACGAGATAGTCGCCCGCATCAAGGCCATCCTGCGCCGCACGATGCAGGCGGACGAGGACGCGGTCATCCGCGCCGGCGAGCTGACGATGGACCAGGACACGCACGAGGTCTTCGTCGGCGACACCCCGATCGAGCTCTCCCCCACCGAGTTCAAGCTGCTGCGCTACCTGATGCTGAACCCGAACCGCGTGCTCTCGAAGGCGCAGATCCTCGACCACGTCTGGGAGTACGACTTCAACGGCGACGCGGGCATCGTGGAGTCGTACATCTCGTACCTGCGGCGCAAGGTGGATGCGCACTCCAGCGAGCCGCTCATCCAGACCAAGCGCGGCTTCGGGTACATGCTCAAAGCCGCGAAGGCGTGAGCCGCCGCGCACATGCGTGGCACAGCAAGCCTTACGTAGACTGACGGCCTGATGCACTCACGCCTGCTCGACCGCTGGAACGCGATCTCCCTCCGGACGAAGATCACCGGGGTGACCGTGCTCATGCTGACGCTCGGGCTGCTCGTGACCGGCATCGGCACGATGTCGATGCTGAAGCCGATCCTGCTGACCCAGCTGGATGCGCAGCTGTCGGCAGCCTCCGGCGCGTCGTATCTGAACACCTACCTGTTCGGCACGTCGTCGGACAAGGAGCAGATCGCCACGGACGCGAGTCCGTCGGACTACTTCGCGGCGCTGTACGACTCCGAGGGCAACCTGGTTCGCACGAACTGGTCGAACATCCCATACTCGCACCGTCCGGCGATCCCGGGCAGCCTGACGGTCGCGCAGGGCAAGGCGCTGCCGACCGGCGGATACTTCCTGCCGAGCAACGACGGTCACACCACCTACCGCGCGATAGCCCAGACGGTCACGCTGACGAACCCCGAGGGCGCGCTCGGCACCGCGATCGTCGCCACGACGACCAGCCAGATCGACACGGTGATGGCGAGCTTCCTCGCGATCTTCCTCGGCTTCGGCGTGATCGTCATCATCGTGGGCGCGGGTCTCACCAGGATGCTGGTGACGACCACGTTCGCCCCGCTGCGTGAGGTGGAGCAGACCGCGGCCGAGATCGCGGACGGCGACTTCAGCCAGCGGCTCGGCGGAGCGACGCCGAACACCGAGGTCGGCCGGCTGAACCGGTCGCTGAACACGATGCTGAACAGGATCGACCGCGCGTTCAAGGACAGGGCGCGCACCATCGACCAGATGCGCCGCTTCGTCGGCGACGCCTCCCACGAGCTGCGCACGCCGCTGGTCTCCGTGCGCGGCTACGCCGAGCTGTACCGGATGGGCGCGCTGCAGACGCCGGAGGACGTCGCCCAGGCGATGGACCGCATCGAGAAGGAGGCGATCAGGATGGGCATCCTGGTCGAGGACCTCCTGGAGCTCGCCCGCCTCGACGAGACGAAGCCGCTGGACCTGCGCCCGGTCGACCTGGTGACGATCGCGCGCGACGCCGCGATGGACGCGATGGCGGGCTCCCCGAACCGCACGGTCACGGTGCTCACCCCGCAGTCGATCGCACCGGATCCCGAAGCCGACCCCGAGGAGCCGACGCTGGACACGGTGCCGATGCCGCTCCCCGACAACGCCAAGGTCTCCAACGCGACGGGTCCGATCGCGTTCGCCGGGGCAACGCTGGCGCGGCTCCGGCGCGGCCGCGGCCGTCGCGGCACGACGGGCCCGGTGCCGATCACGACGACCGAGCGCGTCGGCCTGGCCGAGGCACCGCCCGCGGAGCCCGCGATCGTGCTCGCCGAGGAGAACAAGCTCCGCCAGGTGGTCACCAACCTGATGGGGAACGCGCAGCGCTACACGCCGGAGGACAGCCCGATCGAGATCGCCGTGCAGGTGGACCACCGCACCGAGCGCGCGATCCTCGAGGTGCGCGACCACGGCGAGGGCATCCCGCCGCAGATCCGGGAGAAGATCTTCCAGCGGTTCTGGCGCGCCGACACCTCGCGCGCGCGGGAGACCGGCGGCAGCGGGCTGGGCCTCGCGATCGTGTCGTCGATCGTCGCGGCGCACAACGGCACGGTGGACGTCGTGGACACCGAGGGCGGCGGAGCGACGTTCCGCGTCTCCCTGCCGCTGGCCGCCTCCGTCGCCGCGCCCAAGCCGCTCGCGCCGTAGTCGCGGCCCCTTCGACCGCCGAGGGGCACATTGTTGTCGCTTTCGGCGCTCGAAAGTGACAACGACGTGCCCCTCGACGGTGCGTGTGACGCGAAAGAGGGCGCCTCCCGAAGGAGACGCCCTCTGTCAGCGTGAAGCGGACGGACTCAGAAGTCCATGCCACCGGTCGGGTCGGCCGGGACCGGAGCGGACTTCTCCGGCTTGTCGGCGACGACGGCCTCGGTGGTGAGGAACAGGCCCGCGATGGACGCCGCGTTCTGCAGCGCCGAGCGGGTGACCTTCACCGGGTCGTTGATGCCGGCGGCCAGCATGTCGACGTACTCGCCGGAGGCGGCGTTCAGGCCGTGACCCACCGGGAGCTCGCGGACCTTGGCCACGACGACGCCGGCCTCGAGGCCCGCGTTGATCGCGATCTGCTTGAGCGGAGCCTCGATGGCGACCTTGACGATGTTCGCGCCGGTCGCCTCGTCGCCCTCGAGGGCGAGCTTCTCGAACGCGGTCTTGCCGGCCTGGATGAGCGCAACGCCACCACCGGCGACGATGCCCTCCTCGACGGCGGCCTTCGCGTTGCGGACGGCGTCCTCGATGCGGTGCTTGCGCTCCTTGAGCTCGACCTCGGTGGCCGCGCCCGCCTTGATGACGGCGACGCCGCCGGCGAGCTTGGCGAGGCGCTCCTGCAGCTTCTCGCGGTCGTAGTCCGAGTCGGTGTTCTCGATCTCGCCACGGATCTGGGCCACGCGACCGGCGATGGCCTCGGGGTCGCCCGCGCCCTCGACGATGGTGGTCTCGTCCTTGGTGATGACGACCTTGCGGGCCTGGCCGAGCAGGTCGAGGGTCACGTTCTCGAGCTTGAGGCCGACCTCCTCGGAGATGACCTGGCCGCCGGTGAGGATCGCGATGTCCTGCAGCATGGCCTTGCGGCGGTCACCGAAGCCCGGAGCCTTGACGGCGACGGACTTGAAGATGCCGCGGATCTTGTTGACGATCAGGGTCGCCAGGGCCTCGCCGTCGACGTCCTCAGCGATGATGAGGAGCTGCTTGTTGGCCTGGATGACCTTGTCGACGATCGGGAGCAGGTCCTTGATCGAGGAGATCTTCTGGTTGGCGATGAGGATGTACGGGTCCTCGAACACCGCCTCCTGGCGGTCCTGGTCGGTGACGAAGTACTGCGACAGGAAGCCCTTGTCGAAGCGCATGCCTTCGGTCAGCTCGAGCTCGGTGCCGAAGGTGTTCGACTCCTCGACGGTGACGACGCCCTCCTTGCCGACCTTGTCGATCGCCTCGGCGATGATCTCGCCGATGGTGGTGTCACCGGCGGAGATGGACGCGGTCGCCGCGATCTCGGCCTTGGTCTCGACCTCCTTGGCGCTGGAGACGAGCTCGTCGGTCACGGCCGCGACGGCCTTCTCGATGCCGCGCTTCAGCGTGATGGGGTCGGCGCCGGCGGCCACGTTGCGGAGGCCCTCCTTGACGAGCGCCTGGGCCAGAACGGTGGCCGTGGTGGTGCCGTCACCGGCGACGTCGTCGGTCTTCTTCGCGACCTCCTTGACGAGCTCCGCACCGATCTTCTCGTACGGGTCGTCGAGCTCGATCTCCTTCGCGATGGAGACGCCATCGTTGGTGATGGTCGGGGCGCCCCACTTCTTCTCCAGGACGACGTTGCGGCCACGCGGGCCCAGCGTCACCTTGACCGTGTCGGCCAGGATGTTCAGGCCGCGCTCGAGGCCGCGGCGCGCGTCCTCGTCGAAAGCAATGATCTTTGCCATGTGTTACTCGTCCCTCCCGGACGTCTGCGAAAGATTCCGTTGATTAGCACTCGATCAGATGGAGTGCTAAAGCGATTCTGGCACTCGCGGCGGTGGAGTGCAAGACGGGTCCGCGCGTGGCGGACGCCCGGGAGGGGGCGAGGTCAGCGGCGTCGTCGATAGTGGAGGAGGAGGCGGCCCCCGGAGCGCTCGGAGTCGACCAGGTCGAAGTCCTGCAGCCCGTCCATCAGCCCGGTTCGACGACGGGAACCGGCTCCGCAGAGCTCCGGGCCGCGAATGGTGAGAAGCGGTGGAATTCCTGGCCGAGTGGCGACATCATGTCACCACTCGGCGCCGGGGTCACCAGAAAAAGAGGACCGGGAACACGAGAGAGCGCCGCCCGATCGGGCGGCGCTCTCGTGGTCGTTCTGACGCTTGCGTACTACACCGGACGCACAGACTCGGCCTGCGGGCCCTTGTTGCCCGAGCCGACCTCGAACTGCACCTGCTGGCCCTCTTCGAGAACCTTGTAGCCGTTCATGTCAATTGCGGAGTAATGAACGAAAACGTCCTGTCCCCCACCTTCGACGGTGATGAATCCGTAGCCCTTCTCAGCGTTGAACCACTTCACGGTCCCGTTCGCCATGCATTACTCCCATTGCTGTGTCGCTCGCACGGTCCAGCGCCGCGCGTTGAATCCCGATCCTAATGCTTGGTATGCAGGTATTCGCCAGTCTTTTCGCCAATCCGTTACCAAAACGGCGGAAGTTAAACACACGCGAAACAATCGCGGGCGGCGGGGCTCAGCCGGTGTAGTTGCTCCCGAGCACGACGGTGAGGTCGGCGCCCGTGTCGGCGAAGTCCTGCGTCTGCTGGACGGTGGCGCCGGGCAGGGACGCCGCGACGCCGAGCGCGGCCGCCTGTTTGGCCGGGTCCGCGTAGTAGACGACGGTCTTCGCGACGTTGGTGTTGTCGGCGTTGGCGATCGCGCCGATCTTCCAGCCCGCCTTCGTCAGCACATCCGAAGCCTTCGCGCCGAGTCCCTCGGTCGCCGTGCCGTTCAGGATGTTGACCGACAGCGACGGGTCGACCGTCGGCGTGACCGTCGGGGTCGGCGTCGAGGTGGCGGTCGCGGTGGCGGAGCTCGGGCCGCCCTTCGAGTTGGGCGACGCGTGGAAGCTGATCGAGCCGCTCACCAGCGAGAGGCCGAAGACGCCGGCGCCGATGAGCACCACCGTGGCGAGAGCCGCCCAGCCGACCGCGATCCAGCCCCGCCCCTTCGGCCGCGGAGCCCGGTGCGCGCCGACGCGGTGCAGGTCGTCGGGGATCTCGTCGAACCGGTCTCTGGGGTATCTCTGTGCCATCTGGTGGGGGTTTCCTCGCGGGTCAGTCGGCGGGCGGGAGCATCCTGGCCTGCCGAGCGGCGAGCCGGCTCTCACGCAGCCGGAGCAGGCGCTTGACGAGCATGGGGTCGTGCTGGAGCGCCTCCGGGCGGTCGATCAGCGCACCGAGGAGCTGATAGTACCGGGCCGCCGAGAGACCGAACTCCTCGCGGATGGCCTGCTCCTTGGCGCCGGCGTGCCGCCACCACTGGCGCTCGAACGCGAGGATCGCGGCGTCACGACCACTCAGGCCGTCCGGCTCCGGCTCGGATCGGTGGTGGTTCGCAGCGTCCGCCACGCGCACCGCCTTCCCTCGCCGTCCTCGAGCCGACCTGCCCTGCGCTCGCGCATCATCCTAGAGGCGGCCTCCTGTGTGTTGCCCGTTTGGGCGCGGCACGTCGCGCGAGGAAACAGGGAACAGACGGCGCGCCCCACCCGTTTAGGCTGGGGAAACGACGAAAGGAAACGCGTGATGGACGCTGCCCAGGAGAACTACGACGTCACCAAGTCGGACGACGAGTGGCGCCGGGAGCTGAGCCCCGAGCAGTACGCGGTGCTGCGCGAGGCCGCGACCGAGCGTCCCTGGACCGGTGAGCTGCTCGACGAGGGCCGCGCCGGCCTCTATACCTGTGCCGCCTGCGGCGCGGAGCTGTTCAAGTCGGGCACCAAGTTCGACAGCGGCTGCGGCTGGCCGAGCTTCTACGAGTCCGTCCGCCCGGAGGCGGTGGAGCTGCTCGAGGACACCAGCCTCGGCATGGTGCGCACCGAGGTCCGCTGCGCAAGCTGCGGCTCGCACCTCGGCCACGTCTTCCCCGACGGCTTCGGGACGCCGACCGGCGACCGCTACTGCATGAACTCGATCTCGCTGAATTTCACGCCGGATGCCTGATCGGGAGCGAGGGGTGGCCGGCGATCTGGTCTCCCGCGTCGCGGCCCGCCGCTCGTACTCGCGGGTGACCCCGGACGCCCCGACGCACGAGGAGCTGCTGCCCCTGGTCGCCGCGGCCGGCCGGGTGGCCGACCACTCCGCGCTGCACCCGTGGCGGCTCATCGAACTGCGCGGCGACGCCCGGGTGCGGCTCGGCCGCGCGTTCGCGAAGGACGCGAAGCTGAGCGGCGAGGCCGCGGAGAAGCTCGCCGCCAAGCCGCTGCGCTCCTCCCTCCTCCTCGCGGTCGTCTCGGTGCGGACGAAGAGCGAGAAGGTGCCGGGCTGGGAGCAGGACGCGGTCGCGTCGGGCGTCGCGCACATCCTGAGCCTGCTGCTGCACGACGCGGGCTGGGGCGTGATCTGGCGTACCGGCCACCACACCCGATCCAAGGCGGTCCATAAGATGCACGGCCTGGCGAGCAACGAGCGGCTGCTCGGCTGGTTGTACGTGGGCGGCATCCCCGAGGACAGCAAGGAGGGTCACCGCAAGACGATCGACCCCTCCCGCTTCCTCAGCGTGCTGGAGTAGCGCCGCTCAGGCGTCGACGCGGTCGGCGCGGCGGGAGCCCCAGCGGATGCTGGCGACGGCGACCGCGACGAGCGCGAGGGCGGTTCCACCGATCGTCGAGAACGGGATGGGGCCGCCCGTGGTCGGCGCGAACACATCCAGCAGCAGTGCGGTGACCAGCTGGCCCGCGATGGTGGCAAGGCCCAGCAGCAGGACGCCGGTGATCCGCACCAGCAGGGCAGAGGCGCCGATGAAGACGCAGCCGATGGCGCCGCCGATGTAGAGCCACGGCTCGGTCGGGAGCGGGTTCGGCAGGCCGGCGAATGCCCAGTCGACGAACATCAGGACGAGCAGCACGACGGTGCCGACGAGGAAGTTGATGAACGTGGCGGTCAGGGCGCTCTCCGCGAGGACGCGCACCTGCCCGTTGACGGCCTGCTGCCAGCCCATGCCGAGACCCGCGATGAGTGGGAGCAGCATCATCCACACGGGGACGCTGCCGCCGAACTCGGCCGAGACCGCCCAGGCCACCGCGATCAGCGCGACGATCGCGCCGGCCAACCGTGCCGGGGTGAGCGGCCGGCGGCCGCCGGGGCCGAGGCCGATGCGGTCGAGCACCAGGCCGCTGACCGTCTGACCGGCGACGACGGAGACGGTGAACAGTGCGACGCCCAGAGCCGCGGCGGCGATCCCCTGGGAGAGCACCAGGAACGAGCCGGCGGCGCCTCCCATCACGTACCACCAGCGCAGCTCGCCGCCGCGCAGCGCACCGCCGACGCGACGGAGGCCGCGGCGCCCGGCTGGCGCGATCGCGAGCGCGACGATCAGGATGATGAGGCCGGAGCCGAACGAGATCGCGGCGGCCGTGAAGCCGTCGCCGAGTCGGTGGCCGAGCTCACCGTTGATGCGGGACTGCAGGGCGACGCCCGCCCCGCACACGATGGCGAGGACGAGCGCCAGCCAGAGGGGGAAGCTACGCGCGGTCACTCCCCCAACCCTACGGGGTCAGGGGCGCCGGTCAGGGCGCGGGGGCCTCGCCGTCGCTGGGCTCGGGATGCGGCAGCCAGGGGCTGTTCTCCTCGGGCGCCACCTCCTTCTCCGTCTCGAGGTCGTAGTCGTCGTCGTCCTTCTTCTTGTCCGTCATGCTCACACCGTACCCGGGGCCTCGGCGGCCAGGAAGGCGAACGGCGACTCGACCGCGTCCGCGACCTCGCGCAGGAACCCGGCTGCGACCCCGCCGTCGGTGACGCGGTGGTCGAAGACCAGCGAGAGCTGCACGATCCGGCGCGGGACGACGGCGCCGTCGACCACCCACGGCCGCTCGATCATCCTGCCGACACCGAGGATCGCGACCTCGGGATGGTTGATGATCGCGGCGCTGCCGTCGACGCCGAGGCTGCCGTAGTTGTTGACGGTGAAGGTGGAGCCGGTGAGGTCGGCAGGAGGCAGCGTGCCCTCGCGCGCGGCGGCCGCCAGCGCGCCGATGGCGGCGTCGAGGTCGAGGACGCTCATCCGGTCGGCGCGGCGCACGACCGGGACGACGAGGCCGCGCGGGGTGTCCGCCGCGACGCCGAGATTGACGCCATTGAAGGTCTCCAGCGCCGTGCCGTCCGCGCTCACCCGGCCGCCGAGCTCGGGATGCCGGACGAGCGACGCGAGCGCGAAGCGGCCGATGAAGGCGAGCAGGGAGGGAGCGCGGCCACCGGAGGCTGCGGAGGCGAGCCGGCGCCGCGCATCCCACAGCTCCGTCGCGTCGGCGTCCACCCAGACGGTCGCCTCGGGGATCTCGCTGCGGCTGCGCACCATCGCGTCGGCGACGGTGCGGCGGAACCGCGAGAACGGGGTGGTCGCGGCGAGCGCGAGGCCGGTGCGCGGGTCGACGGCGGGGGTCGCCGCGGGCGTGGGCGCGGGCTCGGGGCGGACGGCGGGCTCGGGCGCGACCGCTGGTTCGGCCGTGGGCCCGGAGGTCGCCGCGGTGGGGGCGGGTGCTGTCGCGGGCTCGGTGGGCGCCGGCGCCGCGGGGAAGATCGCCGCCTCCACGTCGCGCCTGGTCACGACGCCGCCCTCGCCGCTCGGGCGCAGCGCGGCGATGTCGACGCCGTTCCGGTGCGCGAGCGCGCGCACCACGGGCGACACGACCGGCACCACCCGGCCGGGGGCGGGCGCCGTGATGGTCGAGGAGGCGGTGGTGCGGGAGCGACGCCGCACCGTGGCGTGATCGGTGGTGCCGTAGCCGACGAGCACCTGGCCGGAGCCGCCGTCCGGTGCGGGCGCGGGCGCATCCATCGGTGCGGGCGGACCCTCGGGCGCTACCGCCGGCGCGTCATCGCCCACCTCGATCAGCGGGGCGCCGACGAGCACCGTCTCGCCCTCCTCGCCGTGCAGCGCCGCCACCACGCCGGCGAACGGCGTCGGCACCTCCACGACCGACTTGGCGGTCTCCACCTCTGCGATCGGCTGATCCACCGTCACCACGTCGCCGACGGCGACCAGCCAGCGGACCAGTCCGGCGTCCGTCAGCCCCTCGCCGAGGTCGGGGAGCGCGAACACCCGGGGGCTCACGCGTCCTCCCACTGCAGCGAGTCGACCGCATCGAGCACGCGGTCCACGTTGGGCAGGTAGAACCTCTCCAGCTTGGGCGGGGCGAACGGGGTGTCGAACCCGGTCACCCGGCGCACCGGCGCCTCCAGATAGTGGAAGCAGCGCTCCGACACCCGGGCGGCGATCTCGGCCGCGACGCTCGCGAAGCCGGGCGCCTCGGCCACGACGACGGCCCTGCCGGTGGCGCGGACGGCCGCGCACACGGTCTCGTCGTCGAACGGGACGATGCTGCGCAGGTCGACGACGGCGAGGCTGCGGCCGTCCTCGGCGGCGGCCTCGGCAGCGGCGAGCGCGACAGGGACGGTCGGGCCGTACGCGATGAGCGTCGCGTCGGTGCCCTCCCTGGCGACGCGGGCGCGGCCGATCTCCGGCAGCGGCGCCGCGGTGTCCACCTCGCCGGTCGACCAGTACAGCTTCTTCGGCTCCAGGAAGACCACGGGGTCGGGATGCGCGATCGCCGCGCGCAGCAAGCCGTAAGCGTCCTGCGGGGTGGCCGGGGAGACGACCGTCAGCCCCGGGGTGTGCGCGTAGTACGCCTCGGACGAGTCGGAGTGGTGCTCCACTCCCCCGATCCCGCCGGCGAACGGGATGCGGATCACCATCGGCAGCCGCACCGCCCCGCGCGTGCGGTTCCCCATCTTGGCGACGTGGTCGACGATCTGCTCGAACGCGGGGTAGGCGAACGCGTCGAACTGCATCTCGACGACGGGACGCATCCCGTTCATCGCCATGCCGACCGCGGTGCCGACGATGCCGGACTCGGCGAGCGGGGTGTCGAAGCAGCGGTTCTCGCCGAAGCGGGCGGTCAGGCCGTCGGTGATGCGGAAGACGCCGCCGAGCGTCCCGACGTCCTCGCCGAAGACGAGCACGGCGGGGTCGGCCTCGAGGGCGTCGGCCAGCGCGCGGTTGAGCGCCTGGGCCATGGTCATGGTCGCGACGGCGGGCGCGGCGCTGTGCGCGGCGTCGTCGGCGGAGCGGTCGGCGGGGGCGTCGTGCATGAGCGTCATCGGGCGGCCTCCTGTTCGGCGGCGAGCTGCGCGGCCTGCTCGCGCAGCTGCGGGGTGGGGGTGGCGTAGACGAAGGAGAAGAGGTCCTCTGGGTGCGGCGCCGCCTCCTCGGTGATCGCGGCGCGGAGGCCGGCGGCGACCCGCTCGGCGTGCGCGTGCAGTTCGGCGTCGTCGCCGTCGGTGAGCCCGGCGTTCGCGCGCAGCCAGGTGCGCAGCCGCAGCAGCGGGTCGCGGGCC